>NZ_JBHMIR010000003.1:0-398263 GCF_048060285.1 Micromonospora sp. LOL_025
CGGGTGCCGTGGGGGTGGCGGTGCTGGGTGCCGTCATGCGCGCCGACGACCCCGAGGCGGCGGCAGCCACCGTCACGGCAGCCGCCGCCACGGCAGCCGCCGCCACGGCAGCCGCCGCCACGGCAGCCGCCGCCACGGCGAGCCGGCCCGCCAGCGCCGCGAGCGCGCAGGTCCGGCCCGAGCTCCCGTCCGCCACCACGGAAGAGGAACGATGACCCCGACGACCGTCCTCACCATCGCCGGCTCCGACTCCGGCGCGGGTGCCGGCATCCAGGCCGACCTGAAGGTCTTCGCGGCCCTCGGCGCGTACGGGACCAGCGTGCTCACCGCGGTCACCGCGCAGAACACGAGGGGCGTCGACGCCGTGCTGCCGCTGCCGCCGCGCACGGTCAGCGAGCAGCTCGACAGCGTGCTCGCCGACTTCACCGTCCGCGCGGTCAAGACGGGTGTGCTCGGCACCCCGGCGGTCGCCGACGCGGTGGCCGACGCCGCGAAGGACGGCCGGCTGCCGCACCTCGTCGTCGACCCGGTCCTCGTCGCCACCAGCGGGCACCGGCTGGGCGTGGTCGCCGCCGTGGAGCGGCTGCTGCCGTACGCGCAGGTGGCGACGCCGAACTGCGCTGAGGCCGCGGCCATCACCGGACGCCCGGTGACCACGGTCGAGGAGATGGTGGCCGCCGCCGAGGCGCTGGCCGCCGGCGGGCCGGCGCACGTGGTGGTGACCGGCGGCGACGTGGACGCCGACGGCGAGGCGGTCGACGTGCTGCACGGCGGCGGCGTCACCACCCTGCTCCGCGCGCCCCGGGTCGACACCCGGCACAACCACGGCACCGGGTGCTCGTTCTCGGCGGCGATCGCCGTCCGGCTGGCGCTCGGCGACCCGGTGCCGACGGCGGTGGCCGCCGCCAAGGAGTACGTCCTCCGCGCGCTGACCGGCGCGCGGGACTGGGAACTGGGCGCGGGACGCGGCCCGCTGGACCACTTCGGCTGGTCCGCTTGATCACCAGGGAGGCTGTCATGCAGGCACGTCGCAAGGTGTACGTGGAGGGGCCCCGGCCGGACGTGCGGGTGCCGTTCGCCGAGGTGGAACTGACCGGTGACAACCCGCCGCTGCGGCTCTACGACACGTCGGGACCCGGCTCCGACCCCGAGGTCGGGTTGCCGCCACTGCGCGGGCCGTGGATCGCCGAGCGTGGCGACGTCGCCCCGGTCCGGGGTGCGGGCACCCCGCTCGCCGGCGTCGACGGCCGCCGCCCCACCCAGCTCGCGTACGCGCGGGCCGGCGTGGTGACGCCGGAGATGGAGTTCGTGGCGGTCCGGGAGGGCATGGCGCCGCAGTTCGTCCGGGACGAGATCGCCGCCGGGCGGGCCGTGCTGCCGCTCAACGTCAACCACCCCGAGTGCGAGCCGGCGATCATCGGCAAGGCGTTCCTGGTGAAGGTGAACGCCAACATCGGCACCTCGGCGGTCACCTCGTCGGTCGCCGAGGAGGTGGAGAAGCTGACCTGGGCGACCCGCTGGGGCGCGGACACGGTGATGGACCTGTCGACCGGCAAGCGGATCCACGAGACGCGCGAGGCGATCGTCCGGAACTCGCCGGTGCCGATCGGCACCGTGCCGATCTACCAGGCGCTGGAGAAGGTCGGCGGCGACCCGGTGAAGCTGAGCTGGGAGGTGTTCCGGGAGACCGTCGTCGAGCAGGCCGAGCAGGGCGTCGACTACATGACGGTGCACGCGGGGGTGTTGCTGCCGTATGTGCCGCTGGCGGTGGACCGGGTGACCGGGATCGTGTCGCGGGGCGGCTCGATCATGGCGGCGTGGTGCCTGGCGCACCACGAGGAGAACTTCCTCTACACGAACTTCGCCGAGCTGTGCGAGATCCTGGCCCGCTACGACGTGACGTTCTCGCTCGGCGACGGACTGCGCCCGGGTTCGATCGCGGACGCCAACGACGCCGCGCAGTTCGCCGAGCTGCGTACCCTCGGCGAGCTGACGAAGGTCGCCTGGGAGCACGACGTGCAGGTGATGATCGAGGGCCCCGGGCACGTGCCGATGCACAAGATCAAGGAGAACGTGGACCTCCAGCAGGAGTGGTGCCACGAGGCGCCGTTCTACACCCTCGGCCCGCTGACCACCGACATCGCCCCCGCGTACGACCACATCACGTCGGCGATCGGCGCGGCGATGATCGGCATGTTCGGCACCGCCATGCTCTGCTACGTGACCCCCAAGGAGCACCTGGGGCTGCCGGACCGCGACGACGTCAAGGCCGGCGTGATCGCGTACAAGATCGCGGCGCACGCGGCCGACCTGGCCAAGGGACACCCGGGCGCGCAGGCGTGGGACGACGCGCTGTCGAAGGCGCGGTTCGAGTTCCGCTGGGAGGATCAGTTCAATCTGTCGCTGGACCCGGAGACCGCGCGGTCGTACCACGACGCGACGCTGCCGGCGGAGCCGGCGAAGACCGCCCACTTCTGTTCGATGTGCGGCCCGAAGTTCTGCTCCATGAAGATCACCCAGGAGCTGAAGGAGTACGCGGCGCGCGGCATGAAGGACAAGTCGGAGGAGTTCCTCTCCTCCGGCGGCCGGGTCTACCTGCCGCTCGCCTGAGCGGCGCGACCACGCGTCCGACGACGACATCCGTCCGAACCGTCGTCCGTCGGATCGACGCCCGTCCGAGTCGGCGCCCGGGAGGGCGGTCGCCCGGGAGGCGGAGGTTCGCAACGGCGGACGCCCGCCCCGGCTCCGGTTTCCCGGGGCGGGGCGGGCGTCGGCCGGTCGGGTCAGTCCCGGTGGTGGCGGCCGGTGGAGCGCAACGACCGCCGGCCGCTCTCCTGCTCGGGTTCGTTGTCCGGGACCGGCTTGCTCAGGCCGGTGACCCAGTCCACGTACTCCTCGTCCTGCGCCGGCAGCGGCTCGGACTCCCGGTCGGCCTCGGCGTCCTCGGCCCGGGGCCGGTTACGGCGGAACAGGCCCAGCCGGCCCCGATTCCGCCCGGTGGGCTGCTCGGCCTCGACGGGCGACGGGGAACCGGGCGACGGTGCCTCCGCCCGGGCGGCGGGGACGCCGTTCTCCGGTGTGGGCTCGGCGGGCGCCGGGACGGGGCCGCCCCGTCGTGCGGTGGCGAGCGCCTCCCAGTTCGCGGCCCGGGCCAGGTCGGGCATCGGGGCCCGGTGGCGGGGTCGGGGCGTCGCGTCCGGCGCGGGTTCTGCGGCCGGCTGTGCCGCCTCGGCGGTGCCGTCGGCCTGGGGCCGGGGCGGAGCCGGCCACGCCGGGGCGGACGGGGACGCGGCGCCGGCGGCCGACTCGACGGCCCGGCCGGGAGCCGCCTCGCCGTCCGGCGCGAAGAGCGGCACCGCGCGAGGGCCGCTCCCGTCCGAATCCGGCGCGCCGGAGACCGCTCCGGCCGTGCTGCCGGGCGTGGCTCCGGCGATGGGGCCGGTCGTGGTGTCGAATCCGGCTCGGGCCGTGGGGCCGGCTTCGGGGCCGGTCGTGCGGGGCCCGGTTCCGACCGTGGCGTCCGGCCGGGGGCCGGTCGTGGTGTCGGGCGCGGCTTCGGCCGGGGCACCGGTCGTCGTACCGGGTGCGGTCGTGCTGGTCGTGGTGCCGAGCGCGGCGGGGGCGTCCGGGGATGGCGACGACACCGCAGTGACCGGTGCGGTGGGCCCGGTCACGGGGCTGCCCGTGGCGTCGGGCGTCGGGCCCGCACCCTCCGGTGCCACCGTGGCGGCGGGCTGACGCGTCGACCGGGGCTTACGCGTACGGCGGGGCTTGGGCGCGCTCGGGACGGCCTGCTGTTCGGCGACCGCTTCTGCCGGCTGGCCCGCGGGCGTCGCCTCCGCGGCGGGCTGCGCGCCGGGCCGCGCCCTCTCGATCGGCTGTCCGGCGGTTGTCGCCCCCTCGGTCGGCTGTCCGGCGGGCGTCGGTTCCTCGGTCGGCACTCCAGCGGGCGTCGCCTGCCCGGCGAATTGCGCGCCGGGCGTCACCTTCCCGGTGGGCTGAGCGCCGGGCGTCGTCTTCTCGGCTGGCGGCGTTTCGTCGGCGACCGGGCTGGCCGGAACGGTCGGTGCAACCGGTGCAACCGAGGTGGTCGGGGCCTGCTCGTCGGTGCTGTCCGGTGTGCGGCTGGTCTCCGGTTCGCGCGGGCGGTCGACTGTGAACAGGTCGCCGGGAGCCGAGGCCGGCGATTCGGCCGTCCACTCGGGAGCCGTGCCCGTCCGGGCGTCGGCGGCGGGAGCCGGGACGATCCCTCCGTCGGCGGGCCAGTCCCAGTGCGGCGGAACAACCCGGGGCGCCGAGCCGTCGCCGGTGGCGGCGGTGACCGCGCCGGGGCCCGTGGCGCCGGCCTGGTCGGCGACGACCGGGGCGGCGCCGGCCAGGTCGACCGTCTCCGGCTCGTCGCCGGTGGACGCCGGGGTCCGCGGCAGGGCCGGGCCGGTGGGCAGCGGCCGGAGGATGTCGGTCGGCTCGATGGCCCCGGTGGGGGCGGTGCGCGTGACGAGCGGCCAGCGCAGCAGCGCGGCTGCGGCCGATCCGAGCGCGCCGGCGGCCACCGCGAGCAGCGCCGCGTAGTACGGCGTGAGTTGGTAGCGGTCGGCGGTGTCGCCCGGACCGGCGGTCAGGTAGGCGAACGCGACCAGCACCGGTCCCGCCACCCCCGTCGCGCCGCTGACCAGCGGCGGGTGGCCCCGCCACCGGGCCAGCCCGCCGGTCGCCGCGCCGGCCAGCAGTGCCACCAGCGGCAGGACCACCAGGGCCAGCCCCTGCGCCGCGCCGGCGTCGAGGGACGCCGGCTCCAGCACGCCCAGTCGTACGGTGTCCAGCGGCCCGGTCGAGACCAGCGTCGGCGCCACCGAGACCAGGGCCAGCAGCCAGACCGCGCCCGCGATCGCCGCCACGTTCCATCCCACCGGCGGCTGGAGCAGTACGGCGAGGGCGGCGCCCGCGCCGACCAGTGCACCGAGGACCGCACAGATGCCGACGGCCCAGACCGGGTCCATGGAGACGAGTTCGGCCGCCCTGGCCGGCTGCATACAGAGCGGCGCGACGACGGTGGCGCCCAGCGCGGCGGCGCCGGCGACGGCGAGCAGGCGCCCGGTGCCGGCCAGCCCTCCGTCCCGGCGGGCCAGGCGCTCGGTGAGCACCGCGCCCACCACGGCGGCGTTCGCCGCGAACCAGCCCGCCCAGACGAGCTGGGCCGGCCACTGGTTGACGGTGGCGCCGGTGAAGGTGCCGGAGAGCCGGACGATGCCGAAGCCGAAGGCGATGCCGAGCTGACCGGCCCCGGCCAGCAGGCTCACCCCGAGCGCGGTGAGCAGCAGTCTGCCCCAGGTCCGAAAGGCCATGTCCGGCACGTTACGCACCTGTTGACCAGGTCGCCACCGGCGCGCCGCGAGCGGGGGGCGACCCGCCGGCCCGCGGTTACTTCAGTTCGACCAGCCTGGCCAGGTACGTCGTGTCGCCCACGTTGGTCAGCATGTGCACGGCCCCCGGGTCCCGGTAGACCACCCCGCCGGTCGGCTCGTCGGCGTCGATGAGGGTGCCGTCGATCGTCTGTACGACGTTCTTCGCCCCCTGGATCGCCACCACGAGGTACGGGTGGTCGTGCCGGTGCAGCGGCTGCCGCTCGCCCGGCTCCAGGCGGATGTGCCAGACCCGGACCCGGTCGTTCTCGTACACGATCTCCTGGCCCACCGGGCCGAGTTCGAGGTGCGCGTCTGTCATCGGGTTCCGTCCAGTCGGGGGAGCACCTCGGCGGCGATGAGCTCCAGGTGGTCGAGGTCGGCGAAGTCGATCAGCCGCAGGTGCACCCGGGTGGCGCCGATCGCGGCGAACTCGCCGATCCGGTCGACGAGCTGCGCGGGCGAGCCGACCACCGGGTCCTCGGGCGGCAGTGCGCTCTTGACGTGCAGCGGTGCGGCGCGGCGGTGCGCCTCGGCGTCGGTGCGACCGATCGCCACCACGAGCCCGGCGGAGAGGGTGAGCGGGGCGCGTCCCGACTCGGCCCGGCCGGCCCGGTCACAGGCCTCCCGCACCCGCTCGTACGCGGCGGCGGTCTCCGCGACGGTCTTGAACGGCATGTTGAACTCGTCGGCGTACCGGGCGGCGAGTTCGGGGGTGCGCTTCGGGCCGCGGCCGCCGACGATGACCGGCGGGCCGGGCACCTGCACCGGCTTCGGCAGCGCGGGGGCGTCCACCAGCCGGTAGTGGTCGCCGGTGAAGCTGTACGTCTCGCCCGGCGGCGTCCGCCACAGCCCGGTGATGATCTCCAGCTGCTCGGCCAGCCGGTCGAAGCGCTCGCCGACGCCGGGGAACGGGATGCCGTAGGAGACGTGCTCCCGCTCGTACCAGCCGGCGCCGATGCCGAGCTCGACCCGGCCGCCGCTCATCTGGTCCACCTGGGCCACCATGACGGCCAGCGGGCCGGGCAGCCGGAAGGTGGCGGAGGTGACCAGGGTGCCGAGCCGGATCCGGCTGGTCTCCCTGGCCAGCGCGGCGAGCGTCAGCCAGGCGTCGGTCGGGCCGGGCAGCGCGGCCTCGTCCCCCATCGCCTGGTAGTGGTCGGCGCGGAGGAAGCCCTCGAAGCCGCCGTCCTCGGCCAGCCGGGCGAAGCGGAGCTGGTCGTCGTAGTTGGCGCCCCGGTGCGGCTCCGTGAAGACGGTGACCCGCATGCTCATCGTCCCTCCGCGCCGGCTGTCGCCGGCAGGTCCCGCTCCATGAGGAGTTCGTGCAGGTCGGCGCTGACCCGGGCGACGTCCGCCAGGTGCGCGTTGCGGCCGAGGGTGCGCGGTCGCGGGATGTTGACGTCCACCACCTTGCGGATCCGGCCGGGGCGGGGGCTGAGTACGACCACCCGGTCGGCCAGCAGCACCGCCTCGTCGATCGAGTGGGTGACGAAGACGACGGTGGCCCCGGACGTCATGTGCACGCGTTGCAGCTCGCCGGAGAGCTCCTCGCGGGTGAGCGCGTCGAGCGCGGAGAACGGCTCGTCCATCAGCATCACCCGGGGCTCGCCGATCAGCGACCGGCACAGCGAGACCCGTTGCTGCATGCCGCCGGAGAGTTCGTGCGGTAGCCGCTTCTCGAAGCCGCCCAGCCCGGCGAGGTCCAGCAGTTGCCGGGCCCGGTCGCGGTGCTTGGCCCGCTTCCAGCCGAACATCTCCACCGGGAGCAGCACGTTGTCCAGGACCGTGCGCCAGGGGAGCAGGGCGGGCCGCTGGAAGAGCATCGCGATGTCCCGGCGCGGCTTGGTGATCGGCGTACCGGCCACGGTGATCCTGCCCTCGCTCACCGGGAGCAGGCCGGCGATCAGGCGCAGCAGGGTGGACTTGCCGCAACCGGAGCGGCCGAGTACGGCGACGAACTCACCCGCCGCCACGTCGAGGTCGATGCCGCGCAGCGCCTCGACGCGGCCGCTGCGGCCGTCGAAGGTGCGGGACACCCCGGAAAGCTGGATCATCTCCGGCGGCCTCCCTGAGTCGGGGATCAGCGATCGCGGCCCAGGGTAACCGCCCCGTGTGGACAGCACGTCGTCCGGGGTGGACGCGAGGATTTTTCCGTAACGAAACCCATACGCCTGGCATTGTCGGGGGCGGTTTCTCGTACGCTGTGCCAGCTAAGAGTCCCCTCACGACGGTTGGTGCCGGCTCAACCCCTCGGCCGGCCCGCCAGACAACCCCCTCCGGCGGCGGCGCGCCGCTCCGGTCGGAAAGGACATGGTGCACTGATGAGAAGGCTGACCCGTACGGTCGCTGCCGCTGCGCTGGCCACCGCCCTCGCCCTGGTCTCCGGGTGCAGCGGCGACTCGGACTCCGGCGCCGACGCCAAGGGCGGCAGCGGCGGGGCGCTGGAGAAGGTGACCTACCTCACCTCGTTCGGCAACTTCGGCCGTGACTCCTACGCCTGGGTCGCGAAGGAGAAGGGCTTCTTCAAGGAGGCCGGGTTCGACGTCGACATCAAGCCGGGTCAGGGCACAGGCGCGGTGATCCAGCAGGTCGTCGGCGGGCAGGCCCAGTTCGGCCCGATCGACCTCACCGGCGGCCTGCTCCAGCTCGGCAGCGGCCAGGCCAAGGACTTCGTCGCGGTCGCCGCGATCCAGCAGCGCACCATGGCCGCCATCGCCACCGTCGAGGGCAAGGGCATCGCGTCGCCGAAGGACCTGGAGGGCAAGAAGCTCGCCGACACCGAGGGCTCCGTCGTGCGCAACCTTTTCCCGACGTACGCCCGGATGGCCGGCGTGGACGCCAGCAAGGTGCAGTGGGTCAATGGTCAGGCCCAGGCCCTGATGGGCATGCTCGGCTCCGGCACGGTGGACGGCATCGGCCAGTTCGTCGTCGGCCAGCCCACCATCGAGACGGTGACCAAGCAGAAGGCCGTCATGCTGCCGTACAGCAACGTGATGCAGGACCTCTACGGCAACGTGCTGATCACCTCATCCAAGCTCGCCAAGGAGAAGCCGGAGATGGTCAAGCGCTTCACCGGGGCCCTGATGAAGGGCCTGGAGTACGCGCTGACCAACCCGCAGGAGGCGGGCGAGCTGCTGAAGAAGAACGTCGACGCCGCCAACCCCGCCGCGGCCGCCGCCGAGCTCCAGCTCATGGCCGGCTACGTGCGCTCCAACAACTCCGGCACCCAGCTCGGCACGCTGGACAGCGGCCGGGTAGCCAAGAGCATCGCGATCCTCCAGGGCGCCGGCGCGCTCAAGCAGAACATCACCCCCGACCAGATCATCGACTTCAGCCTCGCGCCGAAGGCCTGACGTACGCCGACCGTGAGCACGGGGGTGCGGTCCACCCGGGGTGACCTGGGGGCCGCACCCCCGTCGCGTGCCGGCCCGGCCGGCAGGAGAGGAGAACCCGTGACGGAGACGACCGCTACCCGGCCCGGCCACGCCGGGAAGAAGCCCGCGGGCGCCGGCGCGCCCCCGCGCCGATCCGGCGTCCGCCCGGCGGCCGTCGGGCTGCCGCTGCTCGGCGCCGTGATCACGCTGGCCGCCTGGTGGCTGGTCACGTCCGGCCTGCAACTCGTGCACCCGGTGTCGCTGCCCCCGCCGCAGGCGGTGTGGCAGGCGATGGTCGCGGGAACCGACGTGTTGCTGCCGGCGCTGGGTGTCACCACCATGATGACCGTGGTCGGCTTCCTGCTGTCGGCGGTGGCCGGGGTGCTGATCGGGATGGCCCTGGCCGGGTCCCGGCGCGTCGAGCGGATGTTCGCGCCGCTGCTGGTGGCGGTCAACGCGGTGCCGAAGATCGCCCTCGGCCCGCTGCTGGTGGTCTCGGTCGGCTGGGGTGCGAAGCCGATCCTGACCATGGTGTTCCTGCTCTGTTTCTTCCCGATCGTGCTCTCCACGGCGACCGGGCTCACCACCACCCCGAACGACCTGGCCGAGCTGGCCCGCTCGCTGAACGCCTCGTGGTGGCAGGCGTTCCGCAAGGTGCGCTTCCCCGCCGCGCTGCCGCAGATGTTCGTCGGGCTCAAGGTGGCGATGCCGCTGGCCGCGATCGGCGCGGTGATCGGCGAGTTCTACTCGGACAAGCCGGGGCTGGGCTACCAGATCCTGCAGTACAACGGCGTGGGGGACACCGCGACCGCCTGGGCGGCGATCGTGCTGATCGCGCTGATGAGCATCCTGCTCTACAGCGCACTGTCCCTGGTCGAGCGGCTCGCCCTGCCGTGGGTCCGCGCCACCACGTCGGCCCGCTGACCTGCTCGAACGGTTGATGGTGTGGCCCGCCGGGACACGGCGGGCCACACCATGACGCTGGTCCGGCGCGCTGCCGCGCGCCGGCACCCCTCCGCCACCGACCGGCCGGTCAGCCCGCGAGGCGCCAGCGCCCGTTGCGTGCGACCAGGGTGGTGAGGGCCTGCGGCATCAGGCCGGAGTGGTTGTCCGGGGTCATCCGGATCGGCCCGGAGAGGCCGTCCAACTGGGTCGTCTCCAGCACGTCGCGGATGCCGTCGCGGTCGACCTCGCCGGGCTCGCCGCCCGAGCGCAGCTCGGCGTCGGCGATGAGCTGCACCGCGTCGGCCGCGAACGAGGAGGAACCGTTGTAGCCGCCGAAGCGGGCGGTGTAGTCCTGGAACCACTGGCGGCGGGCCGCCTTGGCCGGGGTGGTGGCGATCACGTCGTCGATCACCATGGTCTGGGTGAAGACCAGCGTGGCGCGTTCGGTCGCCCGGGACGCGGCGCCGAGGAAGAGGTCGCCGGCCGCCGCCGCGTCGAAGAAGAGCTCGCCCTCGAACTTGGCCTGCTGGGCGGCGGTGGCGGCGAGCGTCGCCTGCTCCGCCGGGGTCCACACGACCAGCGAGTCCGGCTTCTTCGCCAGCAGGTCCTTGACCTGCTGGCCCACCTCGGTGTCGGTGGTGCGCACGGCCTCCTCGCGCAGCAGCTTGACGCCGGCCTTCGCGAACTCGGCGCGCAGCGCGGTCAACCCCTCGCGGCCGTAGGCGTCGTCGCTGTGCAGCACGCCCGCCTTGCGGACACCCTTGCGGCGCATCTCGGAGGCGAGGGCCGCGGCGCTGTCGGCCGCGTTCGGAGAGAGCTTGAACACGTACCGCCGTTCGGCGACCGGGGTGGACACGGCGCTGGACGCGGCGAGCGCAATGGTGGGAATTCGCTTCTCGTTGATGGTGCGGACGGCGCCGACGGCACATTCGTTGCAGCCGCCCATGATGATGGCGCTGACTTCGGAATCGCTGCTGAAGTCACCGATGTTGCGCAGCGACTCGCTCGCGTCCGACCGGTTGTCCTTCACCCTCAGGTCGACCTTCCGGCCGTTCAGCGCGCCGGAGGCGTTCAGCTGCTCGACCTTCAGTTCCAACGCCCGCTGGTACGCCTTGCCGATGGGCGCCGCCGCGCCGGAGAGTTCGAGGTCCGCGGCGATGACGATGGGGCTGGTGTCCTGCTCGTCCGCCCCGAACTGGCAGCCGGTGAGCGTGGTGGCCAGCACGGCCGATGCGAGCGCCGCGGCGGTCGCGGAGCGGATGGGGGTCAACTCAGTCCTCCAGATGCGGCCCGGGACGATGCCCGGTCACCGCCGGGTTGTCCGTCCTCAGTAGAGGAACGGGATCGGTCTGCCGTACGGTGTGCGCGAAGCCTGCAAAACCTTGCCAACGCCAGGCCCCGCGGTCAAGCGGAGCCTCCGGAGCGTTTCGGGACGCGTATCCCACATGGTGGGGCAACGGGAAGTTTGCAGACGCTTACTAATGCGACACGGATGACCACTCTGGAGTTACATGCCCTGTTCACGGGCATGGAGAATTGAAGGTATTAGTTGACCGGATCACGGGATGCGAGCCGTGCGACCGTTTCCTACCCCGCCGCGACTTCCCAAACAGGATCAGTTCTGATGAAATCGCGGCCGTGCCGCGTGTGGCGCAGTCCGCTGCACCGGGCGCGAGTCGGCGGGGCAGGCGTGGAAGAAACGACGGAGGCGATGTCGTGAGCACCGGACCGACGACCCTGCCCGCGAGTGGCGACACCGAACAGCCCAAGCGGCGTCGGCTGCCCCGGCTCCGCGACGTGCGGATCCGCTCCAAGCTCGCCCTGATCCTGGTCGTGCCGGTCGCCGCGGTGCTCGCGTTGGCCACGGTCCGCCTCGTCGCCGTCGGCGAGAACACCTTCGACGCCAACCAGGCCCGGGCGCTGACCGCGCTCTCCGTCGACGTCTCCGCGCTGACGCAGGACCTGCACGCCGAGCGGATGGCCGCCGCCGCCTTCCTGTCGACGCCGCAGCAGAAGGCCGACGCCTACAACCTGCGGGTGCGCAGCACCGACGAGCGGGTCGAGGCGTACCGGGCGGAGCGCGGACGGGTCGGCGAGGTGCCGGCCGCCGTACGCGAGCGGCTGGCCACCATCGACGAGCACCTGGAGACGCTCGCCAGCACCCGGCAGGAGGTGCTGGACCGCCAGCAGATGGCGGTCGCCGAGGCGGCGCTCCGCTACGGCGTCATCATCACCGACCTGGTCGCGTACGGCGACGGGCTGGCCCAGCTGCCCGGCGACGAGCGGCTCTCGGACGCCCGGCGCGCGGTCGCCGCGTTCGCCCGCGCCAAGGCGGCCGTCGCCGAGGAGCAGTCGGTCGTCTACACCGCCCTGGTCGCCAACCGGCTCGACGAGGAGCAGTTCTCCTCCTTCGTGGCCACGCTGACCAGTCAGCAGGAGGCACTGGTCGCCTTCTCCCTGGCCGCCGACCCGACCCAGCGTGCCCTGGTCGACAGCACGGTCTCCGGTGACGCGGTCACCCTCGCCGACCGGGTGGCCGCCGACATCACCCGCTCGGTCGGGCAGCCCTCGCCGGTGACCGCCCAGGACGCCACCGCCGCCATCGGCGCGGTCAACGACCTCATGCGCTGGGCCGAGATCCGGCTCCAGGACCGGCTGCTCACTCAGGCCGACCAGGCCCAGTCGGACGTCATCCGGCAGGCCTTCATCGAGACGGCACTGGTGCTGCTGACCCTCATCGTCGCGGTGACCCTCGCCGTGGTGCTGGCCCGCTCGCTCAACCACTCGCTGCGCCGGCTGCGGGAGGGCGCCCTCTCGGTGGCCAACCACGACCTGCCGGACGCGGTCAAGCGGCTGCAGAACGTCGGCAACGTCGGCGACGGCGGCGTCGAGGAGATCGTCCGGCAGGTACGCGACCCGATCAAGCTCAACAACCGCGACGAGGTGGGCCAGGTCGCCCTCGCCTTCAACGTCGTGCACCGCGAGGCGGTCCGGGTGGCGGCCGAGCAGGCCGCGCTGCGTACCAGCGTCTCGGCGATGTTCCTCAACCTGGCCCGGCGCAGTCAGACCCTGGTCGACCGGATGATCGGCGAGCTCGACGCGATCGAGCGCGGCGAGGAGGACCCGAAGCGGCTCGCGCAGCTCTTCGAGCTGGACCACCTCGCCACCCGGATGCGCCGCAACGACGAGAACCTGCTCGTCCTGGCCGGCGCCGACTCGGCCGTGCCGCGCCGCGACGACGCCCTCCTGGTGGACGTGCTGCGGGCCGCGCAGTCCGAGGTGGAGCTCTACAACCGGATCGAGTTCGGCACCGTCGACACCGACATCTCGGTCGCGGCGCACGCGGTCAACGACGTGGTCCGGCTCGTCGCCGAGCTGCTCGACAACGCCACCCGCTTCTCGCCGCCGACCACCACCGTGGTCGCCGACGGCCGGCGGATCCGGGACTACGTCCTGATCCAGGTCGAGGACCGGGGCCTCGGCCTGACCGACGACCAGCTCGACTCGCTCAACCGGCGACTGGCCGCCCCGCCGAGCGTCGACGTCGCGGCGTTCCGGCTGATGGGTCTGGCCGTGGTCAGCCGGCTGGCCTCCCGCTACGGCATCCGGGTGGAGCTGCGCCGCAACGTGGAGGGCGGCACCGTCGCCCAGGTGACGCTCCCCGCCGCGACGGTGGTGCTGCCGCCCGTGCACAGCCGGGACCAGCAGATCACCCGGCCCCGGCAGCCGCTCGCGGTCGAGCAGAACCCGCTCACCCCGGCCGGTCTCGGCGAGCCGGCCGCCGGCGCGGGGCGTACCGCCTCGGCCACCCTCACCGACCAGTGGCGGACCGCCGCCCCGACGCCGTGGCAGGCCCCGGAACAGGCGCGGGACACCGCGGCCCCGGTGCAGGCCGGCGGCCTGACGCCGACGCAGCCGGCCGCTCCGCCGGCGCCCCCGGCCCGGCCGGCCTTCGCCGGCGGAGGCGCCTCGGTCGGTACGCCGACCGTCGCGTACCCCACGGTCGACCCGCTGCCCAAGCGCGTCCCCGGCGGGGAGGCCCCGGCGCCGGGCCTGCCGGTCGGCCCGATCGCCGGCTCGCCGGCCACCGGGCTGTCGGCGGGGTTCGCCGGCTCCGCCCGGGAGACCGGCTTCGGCACCGACCCGGGCGCCGGTCGCGGCCTCGGGGCCGGCCTGGCGGCCACGGCCCCGCCCGCCCCCGCCGCGCCGATCACCCCGCGTGCCGAGCTGCCGGCCGAGGCACCGATCTTCCGGGAGATGGAGGCGGTGTGGTTCCGGTCGCACGGTAACGACGCCACGGCCATCTTCACCCGCCCCGACTTCAGCCAGTCGGCCGCGGCCCAGCAGGCCGCCGGGGCGCCCAGCGCCGGAGCACCCGCCGTCGGGACGCCGGCCGCCGCCCAGTCGGCACCGGCGCAGCCCCGCGCGCCCCGACTGCCCACGCGTACGCCGGGCAGCACCGACACCGCCCCGCCGCCCGCGCAGCCGGCACCGCCGTCGTACACCCCGCCGCCGGCTGCGGCGCGGCCCACCACGCCGGACACACCCCCTGCGGCACCGCCCCCCGCCGCGCCCCCTGCGCCGCCGGTCGCGGAACCGGCCCCGGCGGCGCCCGCGACCGACGCGGACGCCTGGCGGACCGCGGCAGACGAGGGCTGGTCCCGGGCCAGCCGGGCGGCGGCCCCCGCCACCGCCGGCACCACCCGCTCGGGGCTGCCCAAGCGGCAGCCGCAGGCACAGCTCGTGCCCGGCGGGATCGAGCCCCGGGGCGGCCGCGACCGCAGCCGGCGTACCCCGGACGAAGTTCGGGGCCTGTTGTCGGCCTACCACCGCGGCGTGCAGCGCGGCCGGGCGGCCGGAACGGACCAGAACAGCACCTCGACCAAGGAGACGAGTCGATGAACAGGCCAGCGGCCATGCAGGACATGAGTTGGTTGCTCACCAACTTCGCCGACAGCGTGGCGGGGATCGCCCACGTGGTGGCGGTGTCCGCCGACGGGCTGCTGCTCGCCTCCTCGCGGGACCTGCCCGCGGACCGGGCGGACCAGCTCGCGGCGATCACCTCGGGCGTGGTCAGCCTGACCGAGGGCGCCGCCCGGATGTTCAGCGCCGGCGGTGTGCTCCAGACGGTCATCGAGATGGACAGCGGCTACCTGTTCCTGATGTCGATCAGCGACGGCTCGTCGATGGCCGTGCTGGCGGCCCGCAGCTGCGACGTCGGTCAGGTGGGTTACGAGATGGCGCTGCTGGTCGAGCGCGTCGGCGCGGCGCTGGTGCCGCTGCCCCGGGACGCGGTGCGGTCCTAGCGGGCGCGACGCGCGGAGTGCGTCGCCAGGAACGAGAGGATCCGGTGCCCGACCAGGGGCCCGGCCGGGAGAGGAGGTGATCGTCGATGGACCAACGGCGCGTGGACCCACGTGGTGCGCTGGTACGGCCGTACGCGGTCACCCGCGGCCGGACCGAGGCCCGAATGGACATCGCCCTGGAGGCGGTCCTGACGGCCAGCGCGACCCAGGCTGCGGAGGCCCGCTTCGCGGGGCACGACAAGCACCGCATCGCCACCGTTTGTGAGGGCCGGGCGCAGTCGCTGGCCGAGATCTCCGCGTACACCCGGATGCCGCTGGGCGTCACCCGGGTGCTGGTCGCCGACATGGTGGCCGAGAGCCTGCTGACGCTACACACTGCCGCTCCCGCCGAGGGGTTCGAGGAGCGGATGGAAATCCTTGGAAGGGTGCTAAGTGGACTTCGCAGGCTATGACCCCGCCGGGGCCCGCCGAAACCGGGGAATCATCTCCGCGAAGATCGTGGTCGCGGGTGGCTTCGGCGTGGGCAAGACGACCCTGGTCGGCGCGATCTCGGAGATCACTCCGCTGAGAACCGAGGCGGTGATGACCGCGGCCGGTGTCGGCATCGACGACCCGTCCAAGGTGCCGGGGAAGCAGACCACCACGGTCGCCATGGACTTCGGCCGGATCACCATGGCCGAGGACCTGATCCTGTACCTCTTCGGCACGCCGGGCCAGACCCGCTTCTGGTTCATGTGGGACGAGATCATCAAGGGCGCGGTGGGGGCGGCCGTGCTGGTGGACACCCGCCGGATCACCGACGCCTTCGCGCCGCTGGACTACTTCGAGAACCGCAGGCTGCCGTACGTCGTGGCGTTGAACCGCTTCGACGGCGCGCCGCAGTACGAGCTGGAGGAGGTCCGCGAGGCGCTGGCCATCTCGCCGGACGTGCCGCTGGTGCTGACCGACGCCCGGCACCGGGACGCGGTCAAGCAGGTGCTGGTGACCGTCGTGGAACACGCCATGCTCCGCCTCGAGGCCGAGCACGGCCGGGGCTACCCGGCGCCGGTCGGCTGAACGGGACGGCTACCGCCTCCGGGTCGCGTCAGTCGACCCGGAGGCGGTAGCCGCGCTTGACGACCGTCTGCACCACCCGGGGCGCGCGCAACCCGGCGCGCAGCCGGGCCACCGCCATCTCCACGGCGTGCTCGTCGGCGCCGCGTGGCAGCGTCCGCAGCAGGGCGGTCCGGGACAGCACCCGGCCCGGCGAGCCGCACAGCGCCCGCAGCACCGCCATCGGCGCCGGCGCGAGCGGACGCAGTTCGCCGTCGACCACGGCGGCGTGCCCGCGCAACGTGAGCAGGTGACCGGCCACCTTCAGGGTGACCGTCCGGCGCGGCAGTTCGTCGACGATGGTCCGGACCAGGGCGCCCAGGCGGGCCCTGGCCGGCGCGCTGACCGGCACCCCGCGCCGCAGCAGGGGCTCCGCGGTGACCGCGCCCACGCAACTGGCGAGCACGTCGCCCCGGAACGCGTCCAGCACCGCGTCCGAGCGGTCCCCGGCGGCGCGCAGCAGCGCCTCCGCCGCCGGCGCAGAGGTGAAGGTGACCGCGTCGACCAGCCGGCCGGCGACCAGGTCGATCAGCCGGTGCAGCGGGGCCGGGTCGGTCGGCGGCGCCCAGCGGTAGACGGGCACCTCGATCACGGTCGCCCCGGCCGCCTCCAGCGCCAGCGTGCACTCCGGCTGCCGCTCGCCGTGCAGCTGCATGGCGATCACCTGCCCGGCCACCCCGCGCCGGCACAGGTGCTCGATCACCTCCTCGCAGCTCTCCGAGTCGGGTGACCACTGGTCGTGCAGGCCGGCGGCCCGGATGGCCCCGCGCGCCTTGGGCCCCCGGGCCACCACGTACGCGCCGGCCAGCACGCCGCGCAGCGGCTCGGCCAGCCCCCAGCCCTCGGCCGCCTCCAACCAGCCGCGCATGCCGATGCCGGTGTTGGCCATGAGGACGTCCGGCGGCCGTTCGAGGCAGGCCCGGGTGGCCTCCCGCAGGTCGGTGTCGTCGGCCAGCGGCACGATCCGCAGGGCCGGGGCGATCACCACCCGGGCGCCCCGCCGCTGGAGGAGCGCGGCGAGTTCGTCCCGCCGGCGGTCGGCGGTCACCCCGATGGTGAAGCCCGCCAGTTCGTCGCGCATTCACCCCTCCTGTCGCAGCCGCACCTCGACCAGGCCGTCCCGGCAGCGCACGTCGTGCCGGGGCACGGCGACGCCGGGCAGGTCCAGGCAGGCCCCGGTGCGCAGGTCGTACACCTGCTTGTGCAGCGGCGAGGCGACCGTCGGCACCCCGCCCCGGCTGCCGACGATCCCGCGCGACAGCACGTACGCCCCGGCGACCGGGTCGAGGTTGTCGATGGCGAACAGCCCGTCGGCGGTGCGGAAGAGGGCCACCTGCACGCCGTCGACGAGCGCGGCGACGCCCCGCTCGGGGTCCAGCCGGTCGAGCGGGCAGACCGGCGTCCAGGTACGCGTCGCGGCGCGCACCGTCGTCGTCATCGTGATGGTCATCGCCGTACCTCCAGCGGTCGGGGCGTCGTGGTGGTCATCGCCGCACCTCCGGCATGCCCAGCGCGACCGGCTGCCGGCCCTCGCCGGCCGGCGTCCGGCCCACGGGGACCGGTTGGCCCCGTTCGCGCGCGAAGGTGATGGACGGGTCGGGCACCTCGGGGGCGTTGACGAAGGAGGCGAACCGGCGCAGTCGTACCGGGTCCTCCAGCACGTCGCGCCACTCGTCGGAGTAGGAGGCGACGTGCCGGGCCATCGCGGCGTCGAGTTCGGCGCACAGGCCGAGCGAGTCGTCCACGACGACCGCGCGGAGGTGGTCCAGCCCGCCCTCCATCGCCTCGATCCAGGCGGCGGTGCGTTGCAGCCGGTCGGCGGTGCGGATGTAGTACATCAGGAACCTGTCGATCAACCGGACCAGCGCCTCGGTGGACAGGCCGGTGGCGAAGAGGTCGGCGTGCCGGGGCCGGAAGCCGCCGTTGCCGCCGACGTAGAGGTTCCAGCCGGTGTCGGTGGCGATGATGCCGAAGTCCTTGCTGCGGGCCTCGGCGCACTCGCGGGCGCAGCCCGACACCGCCGACTTGATCTTGTGTGGGCCGCGCAGCCCCCGGTAGCGCAGCTCAAGGGCGATGGCCAGCCCGACCGAGTCCTGCACCCCGTACCGGCACCAGGTCTCGCCGACGCAGGACTTCACCGTGCGCAGCGCCTTGCCGTACGCGTGACCGGACTCGAAGCCGGCGTCGACCAGCCGGCGCCAGATCTGCGGCAGCTGCTCGACCCGCGCGCCGAACAGGTCGATCCGCTGCCCGCCGGTGATCTTCGTGTAGAGCTGGAAGTCCCGGGCCACCTCGCCGATCACGATGAGCTTCTCCGGGGTGATCTCGCCGCCAGGGATCCGGGGCACCACCGAGTAGCTGCCGTCGCGTTGCAGGTTGGCCAGGAAGTGGTCGTTGGTGTCCTGCAACGACGCCTGCTCCCCGTCGAGCACGTGCCCGGAGCCGAGGGAGGCGAGGATCGAGGCGACCACCGGCTTGCAGATGTCGCAGCCCCGGCCCCGGCCGTGTTCGGCGATGAGCTGCGAGAAGGTGCGGATGCCGCGCACCCGGACGATGTCGAACAGCTCCTGCCGGCCGGCGTCGAAGTGCTCGCAGAGCGCGGTGGACTGCCGCACCCCGGCCGCGTCGAGGAGCTGCTTGAGCATCGGCACGCAGGAGCCGCAACTGGTGCCCGCCCGGGTGCACGCCTTCAGCGCCGGCACGTCCGCGCAGCCCCCGGCGATCGCGTCGTCGATGTCGGCGCGGGTCACCGCGTTGCACGAGCAGACCTGCGCGGCGGCGGGCAGCGCCCCGGCGCCCGCGCCGGTCGCTCCCTCGGGGGCGAGCAGCGTCAGCGGGGGAGCGGGCAGCGGGCCGCCGACGCTGGCCCGCAGCGTCGGATACGCGCTCGCGTCGCCGACCAGCACCCCGCCGAGCAGGGTCTGCGCGTCGTCGGAGAGGACCAGCTTGGCGTAGACCCGGGTGGCCGGGTCGGTGAACGTCACGTCGAGGCAACCGGGCGTGGTGCCGTGCGCGTCGCCGAACGAGGCCACGTCCACGCCGAGCAGCTTCAGCTTGGTGGCGGTGTCCGCGCCGGGGAAGGTGGCCGCCCCGCCGACCAGCCGGTCGGCGACCACCTCGGCCATCGCGTACCCGGGGGCGACCAGGCCGTGGCAGGTCCCGTCGACGGCCGCGCACTCGCCGACGGCCCAGATCCGCTCGTCGGCGGTCCGGCAGGCGTCGTCGACCAGCACGCCGCCGCGCGGGCCCAGGGCGAGACCCGCCGCCCGGGCCAGCTCGTCGCGCGGGCGGATGCCGGCCGCGACCACCACCAGGTCGGCGTCGAGCACGGTCCCGTCCGCCAGCTCCAGCCCGGCGACCGTGCCGTCGGGGCCTGGCCGGACCGCGGTGGTGGCGACGCCCAGGTGGGTGGCGACGCCCAGCTCGTCGACGTACCGGCGCAGCATCGCGCCGCCGGCCGTGTCCACCTGCACCGGCATCAGCCGGGGCGCGAACTCGACCACGCTGGTGTCCAGCCCGAGCAGCCGCAGCGCGTTCGCCGCCTCCAGCCCGAGCAGCCCGCCGCCGACCACCGCCCCGGTGCGCCGTCCCCGCGCGTGCTCCCGGATCGCCTCCAGGTCGTCCAGCGTCCGGTAGACGAAGACCCCGGGCAGGGTCGCGCCGTCCACCGGCGGCACGAACGCGTAGGAGCCGGTGGCCAGCACCAGGGCGTCGTACGGGTGCTCGCCGGCCGCGGTGCGCACCAGCCGCCGCTCCCGGTCGAGCTCCGTGGCCGGCTCGCCGAGGCGCAGCTCCACCCCGTCGTCGGGGGTGTGCAGGTTCAGCTCCTCGGCGCCCACCCCGTCGAAGAAGGCCGAGAGCCGCACCCGGTCGTACGCCGGGCGGGTCTCCTCGGCGAGCACGGTGACCCGCCACCGCCCCTCGGGGTCGCGGGCGCGCAGCGCGTCGACGAAGCGCTGCCCCACCATGCCGTTGCCGACGACCACCAACCTGCTGACCCGCTCGTTCATCGCGTCACCTCCACCGAATCGACTTCGGACAGCCAGCCGACGATGCCGGCGACCGCGTCCCGGCAGCCGCCGCACCCCGTGCCGGCCCGGGTCGCGGCGACCACGGCGTCGACCGTCCGGGCCCCGGAACGCCAGCAGCCCACCAACTCCCCCTTGCTGACGTCGTTGCACTGGCAGACGGTCGCCGCGTCCGGCATCAGCGCCGGGGTCGCCGCCTGCGCGCCCGCCGTCGCGCCGAACGCCCGGCCGAGCAGCAGGGAACGCCGGTCCGCCGGCACCGGCTGGCCCCGGTCGAAGAGCTGGATGACCGTGCCGACCGCCGGGTTGTCGCCGAGCAGGATCGCGGCGGTCAGCCGCTCGTCGTGGATGCGCAGCCGGGCGTACGTGCCCCGGGCCGGGTCGGCGAAGGTCAGCTCCTCGCCGGTGCCGCCGTCGCCCGGGTCGCCCATGGCGGCGAGGTCGATGCCGGCCGCCTTGAGCCGGGTCACCGCCGGCCGGGGCCGGTAGCGGGCCTGCGGGTCCTCCCCGGTGAGCACCTGCGCCACCACCCGGGCCTGCGCCCAGGCCGGGGCGACCAGGCCGGTGAGGGCGCCGTCGTGCTGGGCGCAGTCGCCGACCGCCGAGATCCGCGGGTCGCTGGTGCGCAGCCGGTCGTCGACCAGCACGCCCCGCTCCACGGCCAGCCCGGCCGCGCGGGCGAGGGCGGTGTCGGGGCGTACCCCGCAGGAGAGGACCAGCAGGTCGGCGGTGAGCGACCGGCCGTCGGCCAGGTCGAGGCGGACCCCGTCGGCGTCCGCGACCACCCCGGTGGCCGCGACGGCCAGGTGGGTGGCCACCCCGAGGCCCGCGAGCGTGCCGGCCAGCACGGCCGCGCCGGCCGGGTCGAGCTGCCGTTCCATCAGGTACGGCACCGGGTGCACCACCCCGACGTCGAGGCCCCGGGCGGCGAGCCCGCGCGCCGCCTCCAGCCCCAGCAGGCCCCCGCCGAGCACCAGGGCGCGGCGGGCGCCGTCGGCCGCGGCGAGGATCCGCCGACAGTCGTCCAGGGTGCGGAACGGCACCACCCGATCCGGCAGCTCGGGCCCGTCCAGGCCGGGCAGCGGGGGCACCACGGCCCGGCTGCCGGTGGCGAGCACCAGATGGTCGTACGCGACGCGGTCGCCGTCGTCGGTGTGCACCGTCCCGGCGGCGCGGTCGACGGCGGTGACCGTCACCCCGGTCCGCAGGTCGACACCCTGCCCGGCGGCCTCGGCCAGCTCCACGTCCGGCTCGCCGATCCGGCCCGCCAGCAGCGTGGAGAGCATGATCCGGTTGTACGCCCGGTGCGGCTCCGCGCCGAGCACGGTGACCTTCCGGTCCCCGCCCCGGGCGTGCAGCTCGCCGGCCAGTCGGGAGCCGGCCATCCCGTTGCCGATGATCACCACGCGCTCGGTCATGGCCACGTCACCGGGCTCTGCCGGACGATTCGGTCGCTCATGGTTCGTCCACCCTCTCCAGCCGGACGGCGCAGATCTTGAACTCCGGCATCCCGGAGACCGGGTCGACGGCGTCGTTGGTGACCGAGTTGGCCCGCGCGGCGCCGCCCCAGTGGAACGGCGCGAAGACGGTGTCCGGCCGGATGGCGGTGCTGAGCCGGGCCGGCGCGCGGAGTTCGCCCCGCCGGGAGACCACCCGTACCGGCTCGCCGTCGCCGATGCCGAGCCGTCCGGCCAGGTCGGGGTGCAGCTCGACGAACGCGTCCGGGGCGGCCCGGCGCAGTGCGGCGACCCGGCGGGTCTGGGTGCCCGACTGGTACTGGGCGAGGACCCGTCCGGTGGTGAAGTGCAGCGGGTACTCGGCGCACACCTCCTCGGCCGCCGGCCGGTGCTCCACGGCGTGGAACCGGGCCCGCCCGTCCGGGGTGGGGAAGCGGTCGGCGAAGAGCCGGGGCGTGTCCGGGCCGTCCTCGTCCGGGCAGGGCCAGAACACCCCGTCGCGTTCGTCGATCCGCTCCCAGCTCACCCCGGCGTAGTCGGCGATCCCGCCGGCCGAGGCCCGTCGTAGCTCCGCGAACACGCCCCGCGGGTCGGTGGTGTCCGCGCCGCCGGCACCACCCCGGAGGCGGGCGGTGAGATCGGCGAGGATCTCCAGGTCGGTACGGACACCGGGCGGCGGCGGGCGCAGCGCGCGGCGGCGCAGCACCCGGCCCTCCAGGTTGGTCATCGTGCCGTCCTCCTCGGCCCACTGGGCGGTGGGCAGCACCACGTCGGCGAGCGCGGCCGTCTCGGAGAGCAGGAAGTCGGCGACCACGAGCAGGTCGAGGTCCCGTAGCCGGCCCTCGATCCGGGCGGCCCGGGGCGCGGAGACCACCGGGTTGGAGCCGAAGACCAGCAGCGCCTTCGGCCCGCCGGGCGTGCCCAGCGAGTCCAGCAGCTCGTACGCCGGCACGCCCGGCCCGGGCAGCTCCTCGGCCGGCACCCCCCAGACCCCGGCGACGTGTTCCCGGGCGGCCGGATCGTCGATCCTGCGGTAGCCGGGGAGCTGGTCGGCCTTCTGCCCGTGTTCCCGCCCGCCCTGCCCGTTGCCCTGCCCGGTGAGGCAGCCGTAGCCGGAGCCGGGGCGGCCGGGCAGCCCGAGGGCGAGCGCCAGGTTGACGAAGCCGGCGACCGTGTCGACGCCCTTGGCGTGCTGCTCGGCGCCACGCGCGGTCAGGATGATCACGCGTTCGGCGGTGCCGAGGGCCCGGGCGGTCGCCTCCAGGTCCGCCACCGGCACGCCGGAGAGCGCCTCGGCGCGGGCCGGCCACCAGCCGGCCACGGCGCGGCGGACCGCCTCGAATCCGCTGGTGCGGTCGGCCACGTAGTCCCGGTCGATCCAGCCCTCGGTGAGCGCGACGTGCAGCAGCGCGTTCGCCACCGCCAGGTCGGTGCCGGGCAGGGGTTGCAGGTGCAGGTCGGCCTGGCGGGCGGTGGCGGTGACCCGGGGGTCGACCACGATCAGCCGACCGCCGCGCTCGCGCTGCTCGGTCAGCCAGCGCACCAGCGGGGGCATGGTCTCCGCCGGGTTGGCGCCGACCAGCAGCAGCGTGTCGGCCCGGCCCAGGTCGGCCAGCGGGAACGGCAGGCCCCGGTCGATCCCGAAGGCGCGCATCCCGGCCGCCGCCGCCGAGGACATGCAGAACCGTCCGTTGTAGTCGATGTGCCTCGTGCGCAGCGCCACCCGGGCGAACTTCCCCAGCGCGTACGCCTTCTCGTTGGTGAGTCCGCCGCCCCCGAAGACGGCCACCGCGTCGCGCCCGTGTCCGCGCTGGACGGTGCGCAGGCCGGTGACGATCCGGTCGAGGGCGGCGTCCCAGGTCGCCGGGCGCAGCTCGCCCCCGACCGGGTCCCGCAGCAGCGGGGTGGTCAGCCGTTCGGGGTGGTCGAGCAGCTCGGCGGCGGTCCAGCCCTTCTGGCAGAGGCCGCCCCGGTTGGTGGGGAACTGCCGGGGGAGCACCGTCACCCGGCCGGACTCCTCGCGCAGCGTCATCCCGCACTGGAGGGCGCAGTACGGGCAGTGCGTCGCCACCTCCCGGGGCGTCCGCCCCGGTCCGGTCGCCGCGTGTGCACCGTCTGTCATGTCGGCAAAGCGTGCCGGGGGGCGATTTCCGGTCCGGGTCCCGTTTGTTTCGGTCCTGTCAAGAGCCGCTCACACCGCACGGGGGCGGCGGGCCGGCTCGCAGCGTCTACAATGCGGGACCTAGGTCCTATATTCTGGGAGACGCGATGGACGTCGCCGAGGTCTTCGACGCGGTGGCCGGCAGCTACGACGAGGCCCGCCGGCGCCTGGTGCCCTGCTTCGACGCCTTCTACGGCACCGCGGTCGAGGTGGCCGCGCCGCCGCTGCGGGCCGCGCTCGCCGCGGGGCGCACCCCCGAGGTGCTGGACCTGGGCGCGGGCACCGGGCTGCTGTCGCTGCTGCTCGCCGCGGCGGTGCCGGGGGTCCGGCTGACCCTGGTCGACGCCGCGCCGGCCATGCTCGCCGTCGCCGCCGACCACCTGCGCACCCGCGGGGTCGCCCACCGGACGGTCCTGGCCGACCTGGCCGACCTGGCCGACCCGCTGCCCTCCGGCCGCTACGACGCGATCGTCAGCGCGCTGGCCGTGCACCACCTCGACGACGCCGGCAAGCGCGAGCTCTACCGCCGGGTGCCGGCGGCGCTGGCACCGGGCGGCGTCTTCGTCAACGCCGAGCAGGTCGCCGGTCCCACCGCCGCGCTCGACCGGCGGTACCACGAGGTGTGGCTGGCGCGGATCGCCGCGCTGGGCTCCGACGCCGACGAGATCGCGGCCGCCGAGGGCCGGATGGCGTACGACCGGCCGGCGCCGGTCGCCGCGCAGTGCCGCTGGCTGGCCGAGGCCGGCCTGGCCGACGTCGACTGCTTCTTCAAGCAGTGGCGGTTTGCCGTGTTCGGCGGCCGACGCGAATAGTCGGGGCCGACGGGATGACTGGCGGTCATACCGCTGGGTAGTCTCCACGGCATGACTGCCAAGGTGACCCTGTCGTTCTCGGACGAGACGATCGAGGAGGCCCGGCGGTTCGCCAAGCGCGAGGGGCTCTCCCTGTCGGCGTGGATGGACCAGGCGGCCCGGGAGAAGGCGCTGCGCGAGGTCTTCACCGCGCACGCCGCCGCCGTCGGCCGGGCCGCGCTCGACCTCGAAGCCGCCGCCCTCGCCGACGCCCGCGAGGTGGGCATGGTCGACGACGTGCTCTTCGGCGGGCGCCCGCGTGCTGCGTAGGGGCGAGGTCTGGCGCATCGACGGCGCCCGGGAACGGCTCGGACTGGTGATCAGCTCCGACGTCTACAACTCCACCGACGTGCCGATCGTCATCGTGGCCGAGGTGGTCGAGGAGGCGTTGCTGCGCGACTCGCCCCTGGCGGTGCCGATGGGCGCGTACGTGGTGATGCCCGACCGGATCTCCTCGCCGATGAAGAAGTGGTTCACCGAGTGCGTGGACGTCGCCGACACGGCGACCATGCTCCGGGTCGGCCGGGCGCTGCGCATCCTCCAGGAACTCTGACATCTCACCGGCGGCATCCGCCCGCGGTGCGGTCTCCGTTTCCGGCCCGACCCGCGACGGGCACCGTCGGGTAACCCCCGGTTCCTAGCGTTCCTCCAGGTCGCACCCGACGAGGAGGAGTCGCCGTGAGCACACTGGCCCCCACCACACCCCTGGCCGAGGCCGCCCCGCCGGTCGCCGGTCGCCGGCACCGCATCGACGACTGGCGGCCCGAGGACCCCGAGTTCTGGCGTACGACGGGGGAGCCGGTCGCCCGCCGCAACCTCTGGGTCTCGATCTTCGCCGAGCACGTGGGCTTCTCCGTGTGGAGCCTCTGGTCGGTGATGGTGCTCTTCCTCGGCCCCGAGTACGGCATCGACCCGGCGGGGAAGTTCCTGCTCACCGCCGTGCCGGCCGCCCTCGGGGCGGCGTTGCGGCTGCCCTACACGCTGGCCGTGGCCCGCCTCGGCGGGCGGACCTGGACGATCGTCAGCGCGCTGCTGCTGCTCGTTCCGGCCGTGCCGATGACGGTGCTGCTGGAGCCCGGCGTCTCCTACCCGACCCTGATGGTGCTGGCCTGCCTGACCGGCGTCGGCGGGGGCAACTTCGCCTCCTCGATGGCGAACATCAACCTCTTCTACCCGCAACGGCTGAAGGGCCGGGCGCTCGGGCTCAACGCCGGCGGCGGCAACCTCGGCGTGCCGGCGGTGCAACTGGTCGGCCTGGCGGTGCTGGCGACCGCGGGCGCCGCGTACCCCCGGCTGGTGCCGGCGGTCTACCTGCCGCTGATCGTGCTGGCCGCGTTCGCCGCGGCGCGCGGGCTGGACAACATCCCGGGGGCGCGCAACGAGCCCGGCGCGCTGCGCGAGGCGGCCCGCGACCCGCACACCTGGATCATGTCGTTGCTCTACATCGGCACCTTCGGCTCGTTCATCGGCTTCGGCTTCGCCTTCGGCCAGGTGCTCCAGCTCCAGTTCGCCGAGCGCTTCCCGACCCCGGTCGACGCCGCCTGGCTCACCTTCCTCGGCCCGCTGGTCGGCTCGCTGGTCCGGCCGGTCGGCGGGCACCTCGCCGACCGTCTCGGCGGGGCCCGGGTGACCTTCTGGAACTTCGTCGCGATGGCGGCCGGCGCCTCGTTGGTGCTCTTCGCCGCCCGGGAGCGGTCGTTCGGGCTCTACCTGCTCGGCTTCCTGTCGCTCTTCGTCTTCTCCGGGATCGGCAACGGCTCGACGTACAAGATGATCCCGGCGATCTTCCGGGCCCGGGCGACGGCGGAGGTGGACGCCGGCCGGCGGGAGGCGGCCGCGGCGCAGCGCTGGGCCGGGCGGATGACCGGCTCGCTGATCGGCATCGCCGGGGCGGTCGGGGCCTCCGGCGGGGTGCTGGTGAACATCGCCTTCCGCCAGTCGTTCCTGACCGGGGGCAGCGCGGACGCGGCGTACGTCGCCTTCATCGTCGCGTACGCGGTCTGTCTGGGGGTGACCTGGCTGGTCTACGTGCGGCCGGGCCCGCGCCGGCTGACCGGGGTGTGACCCCCGCCATGTATCCTCGGGGGCCAGGCGGGGGCGGTACCCCGTTTTGACCTGCCGACGGGGCGGCGGGTATCGTTGCCTGCTGTTGTACGACATCCAGAGGCGTGCCGCCTGAGGTACGCTTGGTCGTTCGTGCGCGCCCGGTAACCTCGGCGCGCGACCCCAGACCGACGACGAGACAAGGTATACCTGTGCGTACGTACAGCCCGAAGCCGGGTGAGATCGAGCGTCAGTGGCACGTCATCGACGCCTCTGATGTCGTGCTGGGCCGCCTGGCCACCCACGCCGCCACGCTGCTGCGCGGCAAGCACAAGCCGACTTTCGCGCCGCACGTCGACACGGGCGACTTCGTCGTCATCGTGAACGCGGGCAAGGTCGCGCTGACCGGCAACAAGCGCCAGACCAAGATCGCCTACCGCCACTCCGGCTACCCGGGCGGTCTGAAGCAGGTCGGCTACGACGAGCTGCTGACCAAGCGTCCCGAGCGGGCCATCGAGCTGGCCGTCAAGGGCATGCTCCCGCACAACAAGCTCGGCCGTCAGCTCATCAAGAAGCTGAAGGTCTACGCCGGTGCCGAGCACCCGCACGGCGCGCAGCAGCCGGTGCCGTTCGAGATCAAGCAGATCGCGCAGTGAGCGCGGGCGAAGGAAACAGCATGACCGACATCACCGAGACCGAGGTTGCCCCCGAGGAGGCCACCGAGGCGCCGGCGCCCGTCGCCCGCGCGCCGCGTGGTGACCGCCCGATCCAGACCGTGGGTCGGCGCAAGGAGGCCATCGTCCGGGTGCGCATCGTCCCCGGCAGCGGCAAGATCACGTGCAACGGCCGTGACCTCGAGGCATACTTCCCGAGCAAGGTGCACCAGCAGCTCATCAAGGACCCGCTGGTCACCGCCGAGAAGCCGGAGGCCTTCGACGTCATCGCCAACCTGCGTGGCGGCGGCACCACCGGTCAGGCCGGCGCGCTCCGGCTGGCCATCGCCCGGGCCCTGATCGTCAGCGAGCCGGACGACCGTCCGGCGCTGAAGAAGGCCGGCTTCCTCACCCGGGACGCCCGGGTCAAGGAAAGCAAGAAGTACGGCCTCAAGAAGGCCCGCAAGGCTCCCCAGTACTCGAAGCGCTGATCAACAGCTGCACGTTGTACTTCTGACGGACGGCCGGGTTCACCTCCCCTCGACGGGAGGTGGCCCGGCCGTTCGCCTTTCCTGGACCGTTTCATCGGAGGTTGGCGGGTATGGGCCGGTTGTTCGGCACGGACGGCGTACGCGGGCGGGCGAACGCGGATCTCACGCCTGAGTTGGCGCTGGCGGTGGCGGTCGCCGCCGCGCACACGCTCGCCGAGTCGGACCGGAGCCATCCCCCGCTGGCCGTGGTCGGGCGCGACACCCGGGCCAGCGGCGAGATGCTGGAGGCCGCCGTGGTCGCCGGGCTCACCAGCGCCGGCGCCAACGTGGTCCGGGTGGGCGTGCTGCCCACCCCGGCCGTGGCGTTCCTCACCGCCGAGGCCAAGGCCGACCTCGGCGTGATGCTCTCCGCCTCGCACAACCCGATGCCCGACAACGGGATCAAGCTCTTCGCCGCCGGCGGGCACAAGCTGCCCGACGAGATCGAGATGCGGATCGAGGCGGCCGTCGAGGCGAACGCCACCACCGCCTGGAAGCGGCCGGTCGGCGCCGGCGTCGGCCGGGTGCACGACCTGCTCGACGGCGCCGACCACTACGTGCAGCACCTGATCGGCACCCTGCCGCACCGCCTCGACGGCCTCAAGGTCGTGGTCGACTGCGCCAACGGCGCGGCGGCGGAGGTGGCGCCGGTGGTGTACCGGGAGGCCGGGGCCGAGGTCGTCGCCATCTACGCCGAGCCGGACGGCCTCAACATCAACGACGAGTGCGGCTCCAACCACCTCGAGGCCCTGCGGGCCGCGGTGGTCGAGCACGGCGCGCACCTGGGCATCGCGCACGACGGCGACGCCGACCGCTGCGTCGCGGTGACCGCCGACGGCGACGAGGTCGACGGCGACCAGGTGATGGCCATCCTCGCGCTCGCCATGCGGGAGGCCGGCACGCTCACCGACGACACCCTGGTCGCCACCGTGATGAGCAACCTCGGCCTGCGGCTGGCCATGTCCGCGCAGGGCATCCGCCTCCTCGAGACCAAGGTCGGTGACCGGTACGTGCTGGAGGAGCTGCGCGCGTCCGGCCTCGCGCTGGGCGGCGAGCAGAGCGGGCACATCGTCATGCCCGCGTACGCCACCACGGGCGACGGCGTGCTGACGGGGCTGCACCTGATGTCCCGCCTGGCCGCCACCGGGAAGTCCCTCGCGGAGCTGGCCACCGTGGTGACCAAGCTGCCGCAGGTGCTGATCAACGTTCCCGTCGGCGACCGTACGGTCGGCGCGGCCGCGCCCGCCGTCCGGGCCGAGGTCGAGCGGGCCGAGGCGGAGCTGGGCGAGACGGGCCGGGTGCTGCTGCGCCCGTCCGGCACCGAGCCCCTGGTCCGGGTCATGGTCGAGGCCGCCACCGAGCGCACCGCCCGCGAGACGGCCGAGCGCATCGCCGAGCAGGTCCGCACCGCCAGCCCGACCGCCTGACCTCCCGTCGGCCCGGGTCCGCCACCGGCGGGGCCGGGCCGACGTCCTTCCGCCCGGCCGGCTGACGGTCAGGCGTACGCGTCGGTCAGGCCGCGGACAGCCGGCGCAGTCGGGTGACCGCCTCGGCCAGCACCTCGGGGCGCTTGCAGAAGGCGAAGCGGATCAGGTGTCGACCGGCCTCGGGGTCGTCGTAGAAGACCTGCGTCGGCACGGCGACCACCCCGCACCGCTCGGGCAGGGACCGGCAGAACTCCATCCCGTCCCGCCCGCCCAGCGCGCTGACGTCGGCGGTGACGAAGTACGTGCCCTCCGGCGGGAGCACCTCGAACCCGGCGTCGGTGAGCCCGCCGACGAGCTGGTCCCGGCGGGCCCGCATACCCTCGCGGAACCCGGTGAAGTAGTCGTCGGGCAGGGCCAGCGCCACCGCGACCGCCGGCTGGAGCGGCGCGGCGTTGACGAAGGTGAGGAACTGCTTCACCCGCAGCACCGCCGAGACCAGCGTCGCCGGCCCGCTCACCCAGCCGACCTTCCAGCCCGTGCAGGAGAACGTCTTGCCGGCCGACGAGATGCGCAACGTCCGCTCGCGCATGCCGGGCAGCGTGGCCAGCGGGACGTGCGGGGCGGACGCGTCGGTGAAGACCAGGTGCTCGTAGACCTCGTCGGTCACCGCGTACGCGCCGTGCTCCCGGCACAGCTCGGCGACCAGGGCCAGCTCGTCGGGGGTGAACACCTTGCCGGTCGGGTTGTGCGGCGAGTTCAGCAGCACCAGTCGGGTGCGCGGGCCGAACGCGGCGCGCAGGGCGGCGGGGTCGAAGGCGTACCGGCCGTCGGCGGCGGGACGCAGCGTGACCGGGCGCCGGACCGCGCCGGCCAGCGCGATCGAGGCGGCGTACGAGTCGTAGTACGGCTCGAAGCAGACCACCTCGTCGCCCGGCTCGCAGAGCCCGAGGACCGCCGCCGCGATCGCCTCGGTGGCGCCCGCCGTCACCACGATCTCGCCGTCGGGGTCGTACTCCAGCCCCCAGAACCGGCGCTGGTGCGCGGCCACCGCCGCGCGCAGCGCCGGGACGCCCGGACCCGGTGGGTACTGGTTCTGCCCGGTGCGCAGCGCCTCCGCGGCGGCGGCGAGCATCTCCGGCGGCCCGTCGGTGTCGGGGAAGCCCTGACCGAGGTTGACCGCGCCGGTGCGCACGGCGAGGGCGGACATCTCGGCGAAGACGGTCGTCCCGAACGGACGCATCCGGGCCACCAGCGGATCCACGTCGGCGGTCGTCACGCCCGCCAGCCTACGGACTCCCGGCGCGGCTTCAACCCCTGCCGAGGGCGGCCCGACCGCCCGGAACCGGCGTCGGCGTCGGCGGCGCCGGGCGGAGCTATGTCACGGAGAGTGCCGCTTCCCCTCCGATCGCTCAAGTTGGGTGATCGTTTACCCGGCTTTCGCGCACGCGCGATGAGTGGAACTAGGTTAGGCTGCGGGACATGTGTGGAATCGTTGGTTACGCCGGCGCGCGCCCGGCGCTCGGCATCGTGCTCGACGGACTGCGGCGGCTGGAATACCGCGGCTACGACTCGGCCGGCGTCGCCATCGTCTGCGACGGCGCGCTGCTGACCGAGAAGAAGGCCGGCAAGCTGGCCAACCTGGAGAAGGTGCTCTCCGAGCGGGCGGCCGAGGACCCCACGTCCTGCGCGGCCAGCCCGATCGGCATCGGGGACGGCACCACCGGCATCGGGCACACCCGCTGGGCCACCCACGGCGGGCCGACCGACCGCAACGCCCACCCGCACCTGGCCCCCGACGGCCGGGTCGCCGTGATCCACAACGGCATCATCGAGAACTTCGGGAAGCTGCGCGCCGAGCTGGAGGCCGACGGCGTCCAGTTCACCAGCGACACCGACACCGAGTGCGCGGCGCACCTGCTCTCCGCCGCGCTGGCCGACCTGCGCGCCGCCGGGCACCCCGACGGGCCGCAGCTGCTCGCCGCCGGCATGCGGGTGGTCTGCCAGCGGCTGGAGGGCGCGTTCACGCTGCTCGCCGTCGACGCCGCGGTGCCCGGCGCGGTGGTCGGCGCCCGGCGCAACTCGCCGCTGGTCGTCGGGCGGGGCGACGGGGAGAACTACCTCGCCAGCGACGTGGCCGCGTTCATCGAGCACACCCGCGAGGCGGTGGAGCTGGGTCAGGACCAGATCGTCCTGATCACCGGCGACACCATCGAGATCACCGACTTCGCCGGCCAGCCCGCCAGCGGCAAGGACTTCCACATCGACTGGGACTCCTCCGCCGCCGAGAAGGGCGGCTACGACTGGTTCATGCTCAAGGAGATCGAGGAGCAGCCGCAGGCCATCGCCGACACGCTGCTCGGCCGGCTCACCGACTCCGGCGAGATCATGCTCGACGAGGTACGCCTCAGCGACCAGGACCTGCGCGACGTCGACAAGATCTTCATCGTGGCCTGCGGCACCGCGTACCACTCCGGTCTGGTCGCCAAGTACGCCATCGAGCACTGGACCCGGATCCCGTGCGAGGTGGAGCTGGCCAGCGAGTTCCGCTACCGCGACCCGGTCCTCGACCGGTCCACGCTGATCGTGGTGATCTCGCAGTCCGGCGAGACGATGGACACCCTGATGGCGCTGCGGCACGCCAAGGAGCAGAAGGCCCGCGTCCTGGCCATCTGCAACACCAACGGCTCCACCATCCCCCGGGAGTCCGACGCGGTCCTCTACACCCACGGCGGGCCGGAGATCGCCGTCGCCTCCACCAAGGCGTTCCTCACCCAGCTCGTCGCCTGCTACCTGATCGGCCTGCACCTGGCCCAGGTGCGCGGCATCAAGTTCGCCGACGAGGTGGCCGCCGTGGTCGCCCAGCTCCAGGAGATGCCGGGCAAGCTGCGCGAGCTGCTGGAGCGCATCGAGCCCGTCCGCGAGCTGGCCCGCGACCTGAAGGCCGAGCCGACGGTGCTCTTCATCGGCCGGCACGTGGGCTACCCGGTGGCACTGGAGGGCGCGCTCAAGCTCAAGGAGCTGGCGTACATGCACGCCGAGGGCTTCGCCGCCGGCGAGCTGAAGCACGGCCCGATCGCGCTGATCGACAAGGGCACCCCGGTCATCTGCATCGTGCCGTCCCCGGTCGGCCGGGGCATGCTGCACGACAAGGTGGTCTCCAACATCCAGGAGGTGCGGGCGCGCGGCGCCCGGACCATCGTGATCGCGGAGGAGGGCGACGAGGCGGTCGTCCGCTACGCCGACCACCTGATCTACGTGCCGCGTACGCCGACGCTGCTCGCGCCGCTGGTCACCACCGTGCCGTTGCAGGTCATGGCGGCCGAGATCGCCGCCGCCCGGGGGCACGACGTGGACCAGCCCCGCAACCTGGCCAAGTCGGTCACGGTCGAGTAGCCGTACGCCCCACGACGGGCCCCGTCCACCCGCGCCGGTGGACGGGGCCCGTCGCGCGTCGCGGGGTCAGCGGCCGAGCACCACCCGGGCCATCCCGTCGAGGGCCGGGTTGTCGGGCGCCCAGTAGCCCGTGTGGCCGTGCCGGCCGCTGGGGAACGTACGCCCGCCGAAGCCCGGGTGGGACGGGTCCTGCCCGAACCACAGCTCCCGCTCCGGCGCGCCGAGCAGCCCCCCGATCGCGGGGCCGACCGGCGACGCGCCCAGCAGGGACCGGCGGGCCAGCTCGTCCGGCGGGCGGGCCCACCGGATCACGTCGTCCGGCGCGGTGCTCGCCCAGACCTGCCCGGGCGGCACGCCCAGTTCGCCCGCGTGCGCGACCCCCACCCCGGGCGAGCCGACGAAGACCAGCGCGTCGGCGGCCAGCCCGTGATCGCGGGCGGCCGTGCCGACCACCAGCGAGCCGTAGCTGTGCCCGAGCACGGTCTGCCGGCCCGGGGGCCCGTCGTGGGTCTCCCGCAGCCCGTCCTGGAACCGGTGCAGCGCCGGGCCGGCGTCCCGGGCCTGACCCGGCCACGCCGCCTCGTGCAGGAAGTCGGGGGCGTCGTAGTCCAGCCAGAGCACCGCGGCGGCCTCCTCCTCCGGGGCGAGGGCGGCGCAGCGGGACAGCACCCGGGCCGCCCGGCCCAGCTCGCCGGGCACGTCGTGCAGGCCGGCGGTCATCCCCGGCACGTAGGTCAGCACCCGGGCCGACCGGTCGGGGTTGCCCAGCGCCACCACCGCCCGCCCCTCGCCGGCCGTGCCCAGCCCCAGCAGGTACGCCCGGGGCTGCTCGTCGCCGGCCAGGCGGGCGGCCAGCGCGTCCAGCCCGGCCAGGGACTTCCCGACCCGCAGCAGCCCGGCCAGCTCGACCGGCCCGCGCGGCACCCGCTCCAGCAGCCGTCGCCGCGCGGCCAGCAGTTCCTCCCGCCGTGCCCCGAGCAGCAGCCGGTTGGCCTGGTCGCGGGCGGCCACCGGCACCCCGTCGAGGCGGCCGAGGAGCCCCGGCTCGTGCGCGACGAGCCACCGGCGCTGCGCGGGGGTGAGCCCGGCCCACCAGGCCCGCACCGCGGCCGGGTCGGCGCCGGGCGCCGGGCGACCGGGCGATGGCGCGTCCGCCCACGCCGCGCGGGCGGCGGCGGCCAGCGCGTCCAGCCGGCCCGCGGCCTCCCGGTCGGCCGCACCGGCCAGCTCCAGCGCCGCCCGGATCGCCGCGCCCACCTCGGCCGCGCCCACCCCGGACCCGGCCGTTCCGGCCCCGGCCGCCCCGGACCCGGGCAGGTTCGCTCCGGGCGCGCCGGCCCCGGACGGGCCGGCTGCGGGCGCGCGGACCACGGGTGCGCCAGCTCCGGAGGTGCCCGTTCCGGACGCGCCCGCCCCGGAGCGGGCGGTCGCCGGCGCGCGAGCGGGGTCGACGGTGACCCGGCCCTGCCGGTCGACCAGCAGCCCGGCCGCGTCCGCGCGGGCCACCGCGGCGGCGAGCCGGGCCCTGGCGGCGGCCAGCCGGCCGGCGAACTCGGCCAGCACCTGGTCGGCCTCGATCAGGGCGGGGGCGGCGGAGGTCAGCTCGGTGCGCAGGGCCGCGAGCCGGGCGTCGGCGGCGACGGCCGCCCCGCCCGACCAGCCGGCCCGCAGCGCCGCCGCGCCGGCGACCAGCCCGTCGGCCCGCCGCGCCACCGGCCCGGTCAGCCCCCGCCAGGCCACCCCGGCGGCCCGCCACGCCTCGGGATCGGCCGCCCACAGCTGCCGGTAGCCGACGTCCGCCGCGCGGTCGGCGGGGTGCGCCGGGCGTGTCGCCGGTGTCCGGCCCGCCGGGCCGGCGACCGGACGCGCCGCGTGCCCGGCCGGGGCCGACCGACCCGCCGCCGGGGGTGCCGGCGCGGTCACCGGGACAGCGCGGTGAGCCGGCCGGCCGCCCGGTCGTCCACCGACTCGTACGCCTCGGCGGCGGAACGGACCGCCCCGGCCGTGTGGGCCACCCGGGCGCCGAGCCCGCCGAACCAGGCGTGCACGGCCGACTCCAGCCCGGCCAACGCCGCCCCGGCCGACCACTCCGGGGCCGGCACCACCAGCCCGGACGCCCCGGCCAGCCCGTGCGCCAGCCGGTACGCGTCGTCGTCGAGCCCGCGCGCGGCCCGGCGCAGCGCGTCCGGTCGTACGGTCAACGGCTGCTCGGTCATCCTCGGCCCCCCCCGCCTCGCGAGAACATCGACGGCCGCGACGCTAGGCGCCGTCCACACCCCCGCGCGTCGCCTGTGGACGACGTCCCTCCCGGCGTACGGCCGGTCGTCCACAGGCGTTGCCCCGCGCGGAAGCGGCGGCTAATGTGCGGCCGCCCGCGCCGGTAGGGTGAGCGGGTGATCGTCGCTGTCGGCATCGACGTCGTCCTCGTCGAGCGGTTCGCCAGGGCCCTGGCACGGACACCGCTGCTCGCCGACCGGCTCTTCACGGAGGCCGAGCGCTGCACCCGATCCGGCAACCCGCGCTCGCCCGAGTCGCTGGCCGCCCGCTTCGCGGCCAAGGAGGCGGTCGCCAAGGCGCTCGGCGCCCCGGCCGGGCTGAGCTGGCACGACTGCGAGATCGTGCCGGACCCGGACGGCCGACCCTGGCTGACCGTCTCCGGCACGGTCGCGGCGGCGGCCACCGAGCGCGGAGTCAACCGCTGGCATCTCTCGTTGTCCCACGACGGCGGGATCGCCTCGGCCATGGTGGTCGCGGAACGGTGATCGGGGGCGTGCCGGTCGCGGCGCGCCGGGAATCGGACGGGACGGGGTGGCATGAGAGCGGTGTGGCGGGTCGCGGACGTACGCGCGGCGGAGGCGGGCCTGATGGCCACGCTGCCGCCCGGGACGCTGATGAAGCGCGCGGCGGCCGGGCTGGCCCGCCGTTGCGCGCTGCTGCTGGCGGATCGGGGCGGCGTCTACGCCGCGCGGGTGCTGCTGCTGGTCGGCTCCGGTGACAACGGCGGCGACACGCTCCTCGCCGGCGCGCACCTGGCCCGGCGGGGCGCGGCCGTGTCGGCGCTGCTGCTGTCCCCCGGCCGGGCACACGCGGAGGGGCTGGTCGCGCTGCGGGCCGCGGGCGGGCGGGTCGTCGACCGGCCGCCGGGGACCGTCGACCTGGTGCTGGACGGCATCGTGGGGATCGGCGGGCGCGGCGGGCTCCGGGACACCGCCGACCAGCTCGCCGCCAGCCTCGTACGGCACCGCGGGCGCGACGGCGCCCCGGCCGCCGTGGTGGCCGTGGACGTGCCCAGCGGGGTCGCGGTCGACACCGGAGGGGTGCCGTTGACCGCGTCGGGCCGCCCCAGCGCGGTGCGGGCCGACGTGACGGTGACGTTCGGCGGGCTGAAGCCCGCCCTGGTGGTGGGCCCGGCCGCCGCGCTCGCCGGTGAGGTGGAGCTGGTCGACATCGGGCTGGAGCCGTGGCTGCGGGGCAGCCCGGCGCTGGGCGTGACCGAGTGGTCGGACGTCGCCGGCTGGTGGCCCCGGCTCGGCCCGGCCTCCGAGAAGTACACCCGGGGCGTGGTGGGCGTCGCGACCGGCTCGGCGACCTACCCGGGCGCGGCCGTGCTCTCCGTCGCGGGGGCGCTGGCCGGCCCGACCGGCCTGGTCCGCTACGCCGGCTCGGCCCGGGACGACGTGCTGCGCCGGTACCCGTCCGTGATCGCGACCGGACGGGTCGCCGACGCCGGGCGGGTGCAGGCGTGGGTCTGCGGCTCCGGCCTGGGCACCGGCGAGGAGGCGGCCGCGGAGCTGCGGGCGGTGCTCGCCGCCCCGGTGCCGGTGGTGCTCGACGCCGACGCGCTGACCCTGCTGGTCGACGGCTCCCTCGCCGGCCGGCTGCGCACGCGGGACGCCCCGATCGTGGTCACGCCGCACGACCGGGAGTTCACCCGGCTCTGCGGGGAGGAGCCGGGCGCCGACCGGGTGGGCGCCACCCTGCGGCTGGCCGCCTGGATGAACGCGGTGGTGCTGCTCAAGGGCGACCGCACGGTGATCGGCACGCCGGACGGCCGGGCGTACGTCAACCCGACCGGCACCCCGGCGCTGGCCACCGGGGGCACCGGCGACGTACTGGCCGGGCTGCTCGGTTCGCTGCTCGCGGCCGGGCTGCCCCCGGAGCGGGCGGCGGCCGCCGCCGCGTACCTGCACGGGCTGGCCGGACGGGAGGCGGCCCGGGGCGGGCCGGTGACGGCGCCCGACGTGGCCGACGCCCTCCGCCCGGTCCTCGCCCGCCTCGGCTGACCCGGCCGCACCGGCGGCACCGGCGGTGGCTCCTGTGCCGGCGGCACCGGCTGCGCCGGCCTCGGCCGGGGGATCGGCGCGGAAAGTAGGCTGGGGGCATGTGGCAGGCCGAGGTGCGCGTGGACCTGGACGCGATCCGCGAGAACGTGAGCCGGCTCAGGTCCGGCACCGCCGCCGAGCTGATGGCGGTGGTGAAGGGCGACGGCTACGGCCACGGCATGGTCCCGGCCGCCCGCGCCGCCCTCGACGCCGGGGCCGACTGGCTGGGGGTCTGCACGCTGGACGAGGCGCTGACGCTGCGCCGGGCCGGGATCACCGCGCCGGTGCTGGCCTGGCTCCTCGCGCCCGGGCTGCCGCTGCACGAGGGCGTCGCCGCCGGGGTCGACCTCGGCGTCGCCAGCCTGCCCCAGCTCGACGAGATGGTCGCGGCGGGCCGTGCCGCCGGCCGGCCGGCCCGGCTGCACCTCAAGATCGACACCGGGCTGGCCCGGGGCGGCGCGACCGTCGCCGACTGGCCGGCCCTGCTCGACGCCGCCGCCAAGGCGCAGGCCGACGGCCTGGTCGAGGTGGTCGGGGTGTGGAGCCACTTCGTGTACGCGGACTCGCCCGGCCACCCCACCATCGACCGCCAGCTCGCCGTCTTCCACGAGGGGATCGGCATGGCCGAGCGGGCCGGCCTGCGGCCGCGCTACCGGCACCTGGCCAACTCGGCGGCCACCCTGACCCGGCCCGACACCCACTTCGACCTGGTCCGGCCCGGGCTGGCCGTCTACGGCCTCTCCCCGGTGTCCGGCGGGAGCTACGGGCTGCGCCCGGCGATGACCGCCCGGGCCCGGGTGATGCTCACCAAGCGCGTCCCGGCCGGCTCCGGCGTCTCGTACGGGCACACCTACACCACCGAGCGGGCGGCGAACCTCGCGGTGGTGCCGCTCGGCTACGCCGACGGGGTGCCCCGGCACGCCTCGAACAGCGGCCCGGTGCAGCTCGGCGGCAAGCGCCGGACGATCTCGGGCCGGGTCTGCATGGACCAGTTCGTGCTCGACTGCGGCGACGACCCGGTGGCCGCCGGCGACGAGGTCACCCTCTTCGGCGACGGTGCCGACGGCGGGCCCACCGCCGACGACTGGGCCGAGGCGGTCGGCACCATCAACTACGAGATCGTCACCCGGTTCGGCAGCACCCGGGTGCCCCGCGTCTACGACGGCGAGCGCCCGTGACGACCCGTACCCGCATCCCGCTGCCGCGTACCGGACACGCCCGGGCGGCCATCGGCGCGCTGGCCGCCGTCGGGGTCGCCGCCGCCGGGCTCGCGGCCGGCGTCGCCACCGAACGCGCCCTGGTCCGCAAGCTCAAGGCCGACCCCACCGACCGGTACGCCGGGGAGGTCTTCGGCGACCAGCGGTACGACGATTCCTTTCGGCTGGAGATGCCCGACGGCACCGACATCCACGTCGAGGTGGTGGAGCCGACCCGGCCCGTGCCCGGCAACCCGACCGTGGTGCTGGTGCACGGCTTCTGCCTGGACATGGGCACCTTCCACTTCCAGCGCAAGCTGCTCGCCGAGCGGGGCGAGCACCGGATCGTCGCGTACGACCAGCCCGGGCACGGCCGGTCGGGGCGGCTGGAGACCGGCGAGTACGACCTCACCGCGCTCGGCCGGACGCTGCGCGAGGTGATCGACCGGACCGCCCCGGAGGGGCCGCTGGTGCTGGTCGGCCACTCGATGGGCGGAATGACCATCATGGCCTTCGCCGAGTTGTTCCCGGAGCTGTTCGGCGACCGGGTCGTGGGCACCGTGCTGATGGCCACCTCGGGCGGCCTGGTCGCCGAGACCAAGCTGGTCGCGCCCGCCCTGCTCGGCCGGGTCGGCGCGCCGGTGCTGCACATGGTCGGCAACGTCACCCGCTACGGCGGCCCGGTGATCGACCGGGCGCGCAGGTCCACCACCAACGTGGCGTGGCTGCTCACCCGCAAGTACGGCTTCGGCACCCGCCGCCCCAGCCCGGCCCTGGTGTCGTACGTCGAGACGATGAACTCCCGCACCTCCGCCGACACGGTGACGCGCTACCTGCGGACGCTGGCCACGCACTCCCGGTTCCCGGCGCTCGCCGCGCTGGCGGACACCCCCGTGCTGGTGGTCGTCGGCGACAAGGACATGATCACTCCCGTGACGCACTCCGAGGAGATCGTCCGGCGGCTGCCGCACGCCGAGTTCGTCAAGATCACCGACAGCGGGCACGTGGTGATGCTGGAGCACGCCGACGAGGTCAACGCGGCGCTGCTGCGGTTCCTGGAGGCGCTGTGAGCCACGTCGTGAAGCTGCCGACCGTCGACGACACCCACGAGTTCGGGCGGCGGCTGGCCAAGCTGCTGCGCGCCGGCGACCTGCTGCTGCTGACCGGGCCGCTCGGCGCCGGCAAGACCGCGCTGACCCGGGGCGTCGGGGCCGGGCTCGGGGTGCTCGGCGACGTCACCTCGCCCACCTTCGTGATCGCCCGGGTGCACCGGCCCGACCCGGCCCGGGGCGGCACGGTGGCGCTGGTGCACGCCGACGCGTACCGGCTGGGGGACGCCGCCGACCCGCGCGCCGAGATCGACGACCTCGACCTGGACGCCTCGGTGGACGAGTCGGTGACGGTGGTGGAGTGGGGCGAGGGCCTGGTCGAGCAGCTCGTCGACGCCCACCTGCGGGTGCGCGTCGACCGGCGCGACGACGACACCCGGGTGGTCGAGCTGGAGCCGGTCGGCGGCGACTGGGCGCAGCGCCTGGCGGCCCTCGGCTGAGCGCTGTCGTACCGGCTGCCTAGAGTGCCCGGGACGGACCCGACAGGCGAAAGGTTGCCGATGCCCGACGACGCCCCCACCCTGGACCTGCTGGCGCTGCTGCCGGAGGACTGGCGTGCCGTGCTCACCCCGCACCTCGACCCGGCCCGCACCGCCGCGCTGGCCGAGTTCGTCGCGGGCGAGTACGCGACCCGCACCGTCTTCCCGCCGGTCGAGGACCTCTTCTCGGCCTACCGGCTCTGCGCGCCGGCCGACTGCCGGGTGCTGATCCTCGGGCAGGATCCCTACCACAAGGCGGGGCAGGCGCACGGGCTCAGCTTCAGCGTGCGGGAGGGCGTGAGCGTGCCGCCGTCGCTGCGCAACGTCTTCAAGGAGCTGGGCGAGGACCTCGGCGTGCCGAAGCCGCGCGGCGGCAACCTCAGCGGCTGGGCGGCCCAGGGCGTGCTGCTGCTCAACTCCGTGCTCACCGTCCGCGAGGCGACGCCCGGCTCGCACGCCAACCGCGGCTGGGAGGAGTTCACCGACGCCACCATCCGGGCGCTCGACGCGATGGACTCGCGGGTGGTCTTCCTGCTCTGGGGCGGCTACGCGCGCAAGAAGGCCGCCCTGGTCACCAACCCGCAGCACGTGGTGCTGGAGGCCGGGCACCCCAGCCCGATGAACCCGCGCGGCTTCCTGGGCAGCCGCCCGTTCAGCGCGGCCAACAAGGCGCTCGCCGACGCCGGCCTGCCGACCGTCGACTGGGAGCGCTCCGCCGGCTGACGGCTGCGCACTTTCGCGGTCACCGGGCGGTGACCGTCCGTTGTAGCCTGTGCGTCGAGCGGTCGGCGAGCCGGGAGGCGGCGATGGCGGCGACGGTCAGCGAAGAGCGGTGGCGGGTGGCGCGGACGGCGCTGGCGGACCAGACGGACCGCTTCCTCGACCTGGTCCGCGCCACCCCACCGGAGGCCATGGCCACCGCCCACTGGTCGGTGGCCGACACGCTGGCCCACGTGGGCTCCCTCGCGTGGTACTACGTGTGCCTGGTGGACCCGGAGCATCCACCCCTGCCGGTGCCGGGTCTGCTCCGGCAGCTCCCCGACGTCACCGTCGACACGGTGGCGGACTTCAACGACGTGCTGCTGCGGCACCTCACCGAGCGCGAGCCGCAGGCCCTGGCCGACAGGTTGCGGGCCGATGTCGGGCGGCTCCTCCTCGCCTGCGAGGGCCGGCGCCCCGACGAGACGGTGCCCTGGCTCGGCGGGGCCCGGGTGCCCCTCGCCGGCCTCTGCGCGCACCTGGTCAACGAGCTGCTCATCCACGGTCACGACGTCGCCCGCGCCACCGGGCGTCCGTGGTCGCTCCCCGGTCCCGACGCCGCGCTGTTCATGGAGCTGTTCCTGGCCGGGGTGGTTCGGCACGGCTACGGACGGCTGATCGACGGCGGCGCGCCGCCGCGCGAACGCCCGGTCGTGGTCGAGTTCCGCTCGGCGTACGCGGCCCCGGTCCGGCTCCTGCTGCACCGGGGGCGGATGACGTTCGCCGACCCCGACGCCCGGCCCGACGCCCGGATCGACCACGATCCCGGCACGCTCAACCTGATGATGTTCGGTCGGGTCAGCCGGGCCCGGGCGGTGCTCACCGGAAAGGTGCGCGTCAGCGGGCGGCGCCCCTGGCTGCTGCCGGCCTTCCTGCGCAAGTTCCGCACCCCGAGCTGACCCGCCCGCCCGCGCCGCCGGACGGGGCGTGACCGGGGGTGAGCACGGGGGCGACTAGGCTGGCTCACCGTGCTCGTACTGGTGGTGGACAGCTCGACCCCCGCGGTGACCGCGGCGCTGGTGGAGGTCGCGGCGGACGGCGTGGCGACCCGCGCGCACCGCTGCACGGTCGACGCCCGCGCCCACGGTGAACTGCTCGCGCCGCAGGTCGACGCCGTGCTCACCGAGGCCGGCGCCCGCCCGGCCGACCTTGGTGCGATCGTCGCCGGGCTCGGCCCCGGCCCGTTCACCGGGCTGCGGGTGGGACTGGTCACCGCCGCCACCATCGGCCAGGTGCTGGGCCTCCCGACGTACGGTGTCTGCTCGCTGGACGCCATCGGCCACCCGGCGGCCGCCGGCGAGCCGGTGCTGGCGGCGAGCGACGCGCGCCGCCGGGAGATCTACTGGGCGGTCTACGACGGCGCGGGCCAGCGGATCGTCGGGCCGGAGGTGTCCGTGCCGGCGGTCGCCGCCGAGCGGGCCCGCGGCCTGGCGGTCACGGCGGCGGTCGGCGACGGCGCGCACCGGTACGCGGACGCGCTCGGCCTGCCCGTGCGGGACGAGCCCCGCTACCCGGACCCGGGTGTGCTGGCGGCCCTGGCCGCCGAGCGCATCCGGGCCGGCGCCCCCTCGGAGGCGCTCACCCCGCTCTACCTGCGCCGCCCGGACGCCGTGGCGGCGACCGCCCGCAAGCCGGTCCTGCCGTGAGCGCGAGGAGTGAGCCGGGTTTGCGAGCCCCGCAGTCGCGAACCGAGGTGGCGCCGTGAGCGCGAGGAGTGAGCCGGGTTTGCGAGCCCCGCAGTCGCGAACCGAGGTGGCGCCGTGAGTGTTCGGCTGGAGCGGTTCCGGTGGTGGCACGTCGACGAGGTGCTGCCGATCGAGGCGGACCTGTTCGGTGCCGAGCAGTGGTCGGCGGCGATGTTCTGGAACGAGCTGGCCAACGGGCACTTCTATGTCGTCGCCACCGGCGACGACGGGGACCTGCTCGGCTACGCCGGGCTCGCCGTGGCCCCGCCCGACGAGGCGTGGGTGCAGAACGTCGCGGTGCGCCGGGACGCCCAGCGGCGCGGCGTCGGCCGGCTCCTGCTGGAGGCGCTGCTCGCCGAGGCCGCCCGGCTCGGCACCCGCAGCACCCTGCTGGAGGTCGCGGCGGACAACGCGCCCGCCCAGAGGCTCTACGCGACGTACGGCTTCGAGCCGATCGGCGTGCGGCGCGGCTACTACCAACCGAGCAACACCGACGCGCTGGTCATGCAGCGCACCGTGGGAAGTGAGCGATGACTGACGAACCCCTGATCCTCGGCATCGAGACCTCCTGCGACGAGACCGGGGTCGGCATCGTACGCGGGCACACCCTGCTGGCCGACGCGCTCGCCTCCAGCGTCGAGCAGCACGCCCGCTTCGGCGGCGTCGTGCCCGAGGTGGCCAGCCGGGCCCACCTGGAGGCCATCGTGCCGACCATGGACCGGGCGTTGAAGGAGGCCGGGGTGACCCTCGCCGACATCGACGCGATCGCGGTCACCTCCGGCCCGGGGCTGGCCGGCGCGCTGCTGGTGGGGGTGGCCGCCGCGAAGGGCTACGCGCTCGCCGCCGAGAAGCCGGTCTACGGCGTCAACCACCTGGCCGCGCACGTCGCCGTGGACACCCTGGAACACGGCCCGCTGCCCGAGCCGGCGATCGCCCTGCTGGTCTCCGGCGGGCACTCCTCCCTGCTGCTCGTCGACGACCTGGCCCGGGGCGTCACCCCGCTCGGCGCCACCATCGACGACGCGGCCGGCGAGGCGTTCGACAAGGTGGCCCGGCTGCTCGGGCTGCCGTTCCCCGGCGGCCCGTACATCGACCGGGAGGCCCGGGCCGGCGATCCGGCCGCCATCGGTTTCCCGCGCGGCCTGACCGCCCCCAAGGACCTCGCCGCCCACCGCTACGACTTCTCCTTCTCCGGTCTGAAGACGGCGGTGGCCCGGTGGGTCGAGGCGCGGCAGCGGGCCGGCGAGCCGGTGCCGGTCGCCGACGTGGCCGCGTCCTTCCAGGAGGCGGTCTGCGACGTGCTGGTACGCAAGGCGCTGGACGCCTGCCGGAGCAACGGCGTGGAGACGCTGGTGATCGGCGGGGGCGTGGCGGCCAACTCCCGGCTGCGGGCGATGGCCGAGGACCGCGCCGCCGCGCACGGCATCCAGGTCCGGGTGCCCCGACCCGGGCTCTGCACGGACAACGGCGCGATGGTCGCCGCCCTCGGCTCGCACCTGGTCGCCTCGGGCGTCGCGCCGAGCCGGCTGGACCTGCCCGCCGACTCCGCCATGCCGCTGACCACGGTCAGCGTGTGAACCCCGAGGATGGCTGACGTGATCGTGCGGATGTGGGAGGCGCGGGCGGAGCCGTACGGCGCCGCGGACCTGATCACCTGGTTGTGCGACACCGCGCTGCCGGAGTTCGAGCACGACCCGATGCACCTGTCCAGCGAGGTGTTCTCCTCCACCGACCACCGGGTGGTGGTCATCTCCAAGTGGCGCAGCAACCCGCGTCCGCTGCCGGAGCCCCCCGCGACGCTGCTGGCCCGCCCGCCGCACTCCTGGGACTTCACCCAGGTCGACCGCTGAGGCGGGGCCGGCCGCGCGGCCGTGGAAGATGCGTGAGCCACGGCACGCCGACGCGGTAATTGGTTGGCGGGACCCTCGCCGCGCCACCTAGCGTCGGTGGGCCATGCGCTTTCCACCGGCCGGCGACCCCGGCGTACCCGACATCCGCTCGGCGACCCGCTACCTCGTGTGGCTGGCCGGGCGGCACAAGGTGCTGCTCACCGTCGGCATCCTGCTGGGCGTCGTCTGGATGGTCGCCCAGGCGCTGGTGCCGGCGGCCGTCGGCCGGGCCGTCGACGGGCTCACCCGCCGCGACGAGGACGCCCTGCTCACCTGGGGACTGGCGCTGTTCGGGCTGGGCGTGCTCCAGGCCGTCGCGGGGATCCTGCGGCACCGCTGCGCGGTGCACAACTTCCTCGCCGGGGCGTACCGGACGGTGCAGTTGACCGTGGGCGCGGCGAACCGGCTCGGCGCCGCGCTGCCCCGCCGGGTCTCCGCCGGCGAGGTGGTGAGCATCGGCACGGCCGACATCAGCCAGATCGGTTCGGCCATCGACATCACCGCCCGGGGCGCCGGCGCGGTCGTGGCGATCGTGACCGTCGGGGTGATCCTGCTCGGCGCCTCGGTGCCGCTCGGGCTGGTCGTGGTGCTCGGCGTGCCGCTGCTGATGGCGGTCGTCGGGCTGCTCATCCGGCCGCTGCACCGGCAGCAGCAGGCGTACCGGGACTCGGAGGGGGCGCTGACCGCCCGGGCCGGCGACATCGTCTCCGGGCTGCGGGTGCTGCGCGGCGTCGGCGGTGAGCCGGTGCTCTCCGCGCGCTACCGGTCGCGCTCGCAGGCGCTGCGCGCCGACGGCCTGCGGGTGGCCCGCATCGAGTCGCTGCTGGAGGCGGCCCAGGTGCTGCTCCCGGGGGCGTTCCTGGTGCTGGTCACCTGGCTCGGCGCCCGGTTCGCACTGCGCGGCGAGATCAGCGCCGGTGAGCTGGTGGCGTTCTACGGCTACACCGCGTTCCTGGTCAGCCCGCTGCGGCAGCTCACCGAGGCGGTCGACAAGCTGACCCGGGGGCACGTCGCCGCCCGGCGGGTGGTGCGGCTGCTGCGGCTCGCCCCGGAGCTGCGCGACCCGACCCGCCCGGCCGCCCTGCCGGACGGCCCCGGCGAGCTGGTCGACGTGGCCTCCGGCGTGACGGTACGGCCGGGCCGGTTCACCGCGCTCGCCGCCACCGCCCCCGAGGACGCGGCGGCGGTCGTGGACCGCCTCGGCCGGTACGTCGACTCGGACGCGACGCTGCACGGCGTACCGCTGCGGGAGGTGGCGCTGGCGACGGTCCGGGAGCGGATCCTGGTGGCCGACAACGACGCGCACCTGTTCACCGGCCCGCTGCGCGCGGAGCTGGACCCGCACGACCGGGCCGACGACGCGACGATCGCGGCGGCGCTGGCGGCGGCGAGCGCGACCGACATCGTCGAGGCCCTGCCGGCGGGGCTGGACAGCGCGGTCGCGGAGCGTGGCCGGGAGTTCTCCGGCGGCCAACAGCAGCGGCTGCGGCTGGCCCGCGCGCTGGTCGCCGACCCGGAGACCCTGCTGCTGGTCGAGCCGACCAGCGCCGTGGACGCGCACACCGAGGCCCGGATCGCGGACCGGCTCGGCGCGGCCCGGACGGGCCGCACCACCCTGGTCTGCACCACCAGCCCGCTCGTGCTGCACCGCGCCGACCACGTGATCTTCGTGGAGGACGGCAAGGTGGTGGCCGAGGGGTCGCACACCGCACTGCTCGACGGCGAGCCGCGCTACCGGGCGACGGTCAGCCGGGGGGAGGACTGATGGCCACCGCCCTGCCGGTCGCCGACGGGCGCCAGGTGCGCCGCTACGCCCGCACGCTGGCCCGCCGGCATCCGAGGGCGCTCGGGGTCGCGCTCGGCCTGCACGCGCTGGCCGCCGCGGCCGGCCTGGTCGCGCCGTGGCTGCTCGGCGACCTGGTCGAGGGGATCTCCCGGGGCACGTCCGGCGTCACCGTGGACCGCATCGCCCTGCTGATCGCCGGGTTCGTGCTGGTGCAGTCGGTGCTGGTCCGCTTCGCCCACCTGGCGTCGGCCCGGCTCGGCGAGCGGGTGCTGGCCGAGCTGCGCGAGGAGTTCGTCGACCGGATCCTGGCGCTGCCGCTGGCCACCGTGGAGCGGGCCGGCACCGGCGACCTGCTCACCAGGACGTCCCGGGACGTCTCCGCGCTGTCGCGGACGGTCCGGTTCGCGGTGCCGGAGACCCTGATCGCGGTCGTCACCGGCTGCTTCATCGTCGGCGCGCTGCTCCTGGTCGACCCGCTGTTCGCGCTGCCCTGCCTGCTCGCGGTGCCGCTGCTGTGGGCCGGCACCCGCTGGTACCTGCGCCGCGCCCCCGACGGCTACCTGCGGGAGAACGCCGCCTACTCCGACATCACCGACGGGATCAGCGAGACCGTCGAGGGTTCGCGGACCACGGAGGCGCTGCGGCAGCAGGCGCGCCGCCGGGCCCGCACCGACGCCGACATCCGCCGGTCGTACGCTGCCGAGCGCTACACCCTGCGGCTGCGCACGGTGTTCTTCCCGATCGCCGAGATCGGCTACGTGCTGCCGGTGGTGGCGACGCTGATCATCGGCGGCTGGTTCTACCTGAAGGGCTGGGTGAGCCTCGGCGAGGTCACCGCCGCCACGCTCTACGTGCAGCAGCTGATCGACCCGGTCGACCGGCTGCTCTCCTGGCTGGACGAGTTGCAGGTCGGCGGCGCCTCCATGGCCCGCCTGCTCGGGGTGGCCGACGCCGACCCGCCGGCCGGCGCCCCGCCCCGGTCCGCCACGAGCCCGCCCGGTCCTCCGCCACCGGGGGACCGGCGGCTCGCCGCCCGGGACGTCCGGTACGCGTACCGGGAGGGTCGGGACGTGCTGCACGGGGTGACCCTGGTGCCGGAGCCGGGGGAGAAGCTGGCCATGGTGGGCCCCTCGGGCGCCGGCAAGTCCACGCTCGGCCGGCTGCTCGCCGGGGTGCACGCGCCCCGTACCGGCTCGGTCACGGTGGCCGGTCGGCGGCTCGACGAGCTGCCCCTGGCGGAGCTGCGGACGCACGTCGCCCTGGTCACCCAGGAGCACCACGTCTTCATCGGCACGCTGCGGGAGAACGTGGCGATGGTGCGACCGGGCGCCGACGGGTCGGCGGTCCGGTCGGCGCTGGCCGCCGTCGACGCGCTCGACTGGGCCGACGGGCTGCCGGACGGGCTGGACACGGTGGTCGGTGCCGGCGGGCACCCGCTGTCGCCCGCGCAGGCGCAGCAGCTGGCGCTGGCCCGGCTGGTGCTGGCCGACCCGCACACCCTGGTGCTGGACGAGGCCACCTCGCTGATCGACCCCCGCGCCGCCCGGCACCTGGAGCGGTCCCTCGCGGCCGTCCTCCAGGGCCGCACGGTCGTGGCCATCGCGCACCGCCTCTTCTCGGCGCACGACGCCGACCGCGTGGCGGTGGTCGAGGACGGCCGGATCGCCGAGATCGGCTCGCACGACGAGTTGGTCGCGGCCGACGGCTCCTACGCGGCCCTCTGGCGTTCCTGGCACGGCACCGGCTCCTGACGCGCCGCGCGGCGTGCCGCGTCCGGGGACGGCGCCTTCGACGCCGGCGGGCGGGGCGCCTGTTTCCGGGTTCGAGCGTGCCGCGCCGGACCGCCGTACCACGATGGTGGAGCGGCAGGCGACCGGCGCGTACCCGGCACCGTGGCGTCGGCCGGTGACGGGGGTGCGACGTGGGCGGTCTCGAACTGATCGTGGTACTGGGCGTCACGGTGCTGGTCGGCACGACCCTCGGCGGGCGGTACAGCGTGGCGCCCCCGGTCCTGCTCATCACGATGGGTGCGCTGCTCGCGCTCCTGCCGCCGCTGTCCCACGTGGTGCTGGAGCCCGACGTGGTCCTGCTGCTGTTCCTGCCGGCGATCCTCTACAAGGAGAGCATCACCACCAGCCTGCGTGAGATCCGTACGAACCTGCTCGCGATCGGGTTGCTCGCGGTGGGGCTGGTGGTGGCGACGATGGTCGTGGTGTCGCTCGTCGTGCAGCGGTTCGGCGTCGACCCGGCCGCCGCCTGGGTGCTCGGCGCGGTGCTCGCGCCGACCGACGCGGCGGCGGTCGCCGGCCTGGCCAAGCGGATGCCGCGCCGGATCCTGACCACCCTGCACGCGGAGAGCCTGATCAACGACGGCACCGCGCTGGTGCTCTTCTCCGTCGGAGTGGGCCTGATCGTGGGCGGCACGGAGCCGGGGTTGCTGGGGCTGACCGAGCGGTTCGTCCTCGCGTCGGCCGGTGGCGTCGCCGCCGGCCTGCTGGTGGGCTGGGCGGTGATCCTGGTCCGGCGACGGCTCGACGACCCGCTGCGCGAGGGCGCGCTGAGCGTCCTCACGCCGTTCGTCGCCTTCCTCCTCGCCGAGTTCCTGCACGCCAGCGGCGTCCTGGCGGTGGTGGTCGCGGGCCTCATGCTGGCGTACGCCGCACCCCGGGTCATCCGGGCCCGCTCCCGGGTGCTGGCGTACGGCTTCTGGGACCTCGCCACCTTCCTGATCAACGGCGGGCTCTTCGTCCTCCTGGGGATGCAGATCCCGCGCGCCCTGCGCGGGGTGACCAGCCTGTCGGTGATGCGGGCGCTGGTCATCGCGGTGGTGGTGACCGGCGTGGTCGTGCTGACCCGGATGCTGTGGATCCACCTGGCGGCGTTCGCCTTCCTGGTCGTCGACCGCCGGGCGGCGGAGCAGGACGAGCGGGTCAACTGGCGGGTGCGGACGGCGGCCGGGTGGGCGGGGTTCCGGGGCGCGGTCTCCCTCGCGGCCGCCCTCGCGGTGCCGGTGACCACGCCCACCGGCGCACGGGTGCACGATCGCGATCTGATCATCTTCGCCACCGCCGTGGTCATCCTGCTGACGATGCTGATCCAGGGCACCACGCTGCCGGCCGTCGTCGGGTGGGCGGGCCTGGTCGGCGACACCCGGCGGGTCGGCGAGCTGCGGCTGGCCCGGATGCGTGCCACCGAGGCCGCGCTGGCGGTGCTGCCCGAGGTCGCGGACCGGCTCGGCGCGACGCCGGACGCGGTCGACCGGATCCGGGCGGACTACGAGCAGCACCTCGACGACGTCCGTTCCACCGACGAGAGCCAGTCGGCGGAGCAGGCCCGGGAACTCGACCGGCGGCTGCGGCTCGCCGTGCTCGAACACAAGCGGCGCGAGGTCACCAGGCTGCGCGACACGAACGAGATCGACGACATCGTCCTGCGGGAGTTGCAGGCGGTCCTCGACATCGAGGAGATCCGGCTGCTGGGACCGGAACTCAACGAGTAGCGTGCCCGGCCGTCCCACCGCACGTCCGGACGTCTCGGCGGGGTGGGTGTGGGGTCCCCCGCCGTCGGCGGCGAGGCCACCGCGGGTACTCAGCGTGACGAGACGGGCGGAAGGAGGTCGCCGACACGCAGGGTAGTCATTCCCGCCCGGTTTTCGGGCGCGAGCGTGGCCGATTCCGGCACACGCTCCCTTGACCAGGGAGTTCTCCTCGCGGTCGCCGGAGCTGCCCCCTCGCCCCGCGTCCCCTTTGCTCTGCAGCCGCCGACGCACCAGCCACGCTGGGTGGCTGGTGCGCGGATGGCTGCAGAGCAAAGGGGCGAAACAGGTGACCGCTGGCAGCGGGAGGAATGCCTGCGAGAGTCACTGAGAGTAATGCATCGGCCCGGCCTCGGGTAGCCGGAGCGGGTGCGGCCGGCCGTGTGCAGCCGGCCAGCACGGCGGTCGGTCAGGTGCGGCGCAGGATGCGGTACGTCGCGACGCCTCCCGTGCCGAGGGCGGCGAGGAAGACCAGCCAGACCACCGTGCTGCTGACCCCGATCGGCGGGCCGGAGTTGGCGGAGGCGGCGGCGAGCAGGCCGTCGTCGCCCGGCGCGGGCAGGGCGGCCGGCGGCAGTTCCGGCCAGCGGACCAGCCCGGTGCTCTCCAGCATCTGCATGTGGTGCAGGACGAACCGGTTGGCGTCGTCGGCGAGCTTGCGGATCACCGGGTCGCGGGTGCTGGCGCGGACCGCCCCGATGACCGGGAAGATCTTGCCGTGGGCGACCCGGAGCCGGGTGACGAAGATCTGGTCGAATCGGGCGCCGGAGGCGTTCTGCATCTCCGTCAGCCAGCCCTTCTGCTCGGCCGTCGGGTCGCTCGGGATGCTCGCCCCGAGCTTGTTGGCCGCCTCGACCGTGAGCCGGTCCAGTTCCTCGTGCTCGGTGGCGATGCCGGCGCCGATCTCGCGTACCTTCGCGCTCTGCCCCTTGTCGGCGGCCATCTGCCCGGCCGGCATCTCCCAGAGCCCGGCCAGGCGTACCCCGTTGAGCAGGGCGGCGTCGGCCGCGTTGAGTTGTTGACCGCCCGGCGCGGCGACGGCCACGCCGGGCAGCACCCCGAGCCCGGCGGCGATCGTGACGAGCAGCGCCGCCAGGCGGCTGCTGCGGTGTCCCTGCCGGCGACGGGCGGATCTGAGCGGTGCCATGTCCGTGGTGTCTCCTCGGTCCGGTCCGAAACGAGTCCGGCCCGGGCGACGCCTTCGCCTTCGCCCGTCCGCGCACTGGTACGGACGGACCGACCGATCGGTTCACCCGGACCGGCCCGTCTGCTCCCGCACCCTGTCCACATTCCTCCGGGACGGGGGCGGGACCGGTCAGCCGACGTCGAGGGGGTCGGCGAGCAGGCGTTCGAAGGCCAGTTCGGCGGCGCCGATGAGCGTCGCGTCGTCGCCGAGTTTCGGGGTACGCAGCCGGACGTGCTCCAGGCAGGCCGGCAGGGCGATCGAGTTCAGCCGGCTGCGTACCTGGGCCGCCGCCGCGAGGTAGAGGTCCCGCATGCCGCCGCCGAAGATGACCATCTCCGGGTTGAAGATGTTCACCAGGTTGGCCACCCCGAAGCCGAGCCAGTCGCCGGCCTGGCGTACCGCCGTCTGCGCCCGCAGGTCGCCCCGGTCGGCGGCGTCGAAGACGGCCAGCAGGGCGTCGCGGCCCCGGGCGTCGGAGCGGCCGGCGGCGCGCAGCAGCGCGTACTCGCCGATCTCGGTCTCCCAGCAGCCCCGGGAGCCGCACTCGCAGGGCGCGCCGTCCCGGACGACCACCATGTGGCCGACCTCGCCGCCGTAGCCGCCGTGCCCGGTCAGCCGGCGCCCGCCGGCGATGATGCCGGCGCCGACGCCCACGTCCCCGTACAGGTAGATGACGTTGTCGCAGCCGGCCGCCGCGCCCCGGGCGTGCTCGGCGAAGGCCGCCACGTCTGCCACGTTGCCGACCGTCACCGGCACGTCGCAGCCCAGCTCGGCGCCGAGCGCCGCGCCGATCGGCTCGTCCACCCACCCGGTGGTCGGACCCAGCCGGACCAGCCCGTCGTCGCGCCGGACCATGCCGCAGACCGCGACGCCCGCGCCGACGCAGACGGCGTCCGCCGGCGCGCTCTGCTGCATCTCCTTGACCGCCCCGGCCAGCAGCGGGGCGGCCTCCGCGGCGGTCAGACCCCGGGGGCGGTCCAGCTCCCGGCGGTCGAGCACCGCGCCGCCGAGACCGATCCGCGCGGCCCGCAGCCGGTCCACCTCGATGCTGTACGCGTACGCGTGCACCCGGTCCGACTCGGGCCGGACGACCAGCGACGGTCGTCCGGCCCGGCCGGTCTCCTTCGGCGTCCCCTCGCTGACCAGCCCGGCGCCGGCCAGGTCGGCGGTCAGCGCGCCGATGGTGCTGCGGTTGAGCCCCAGCGTGGTGGTGAGCTCGGCGCGGGTGGTGGCCCCGTGTACGTGCACGTACCGCAGCAACGCGCCCAGGTTCTGCCGGCGGATGTCGTCCTGGCTGGGTCCTGCGCGCATCGCCGTCGTCACTTCCGGTGCCGCGCGGTCAACGGTTGCCGGTGGCGGTGGAACGCCGGCGGGAGAACGCGTCCACGCTCGCGGCGAGCAGCAGCACCACGCCGGTGACCACGTACTTCACCCCCGAGCTGTATCCCATCAGGCCCATCCCGTTGTCGATGACCGCGACGACCGCGCCACCGAGGACGGCGTCGAGCACCCGGCCCTTGCCGCCGAAGAGGCTGGTGCCCCCGATGACCGCCGCGCCGACCGCGTAGAGCAGTACGTTACTGCCACCCGTGTTGGGGTCCACCGAGTTGGCCCGGCTGGCGGCGACGATGCCGCCGACGGCCGCCATCGAGGAGCAGATCACGAAGACCGAGATGCGGATGCGGTCCACGTTGATGCCGGCCCGGCGCGCCGCCTCCTTGTTGCCGCCCACGGCGTAGACGTGCCGGCCGTAGCTGGTGCGCTGGAGCACGAAGGTCCAGAAGATCAGCAGCAGGGCGATGATCGGCACCACGATCGGCACGCCCTTGAGGGAGCTGATGACGACGTTGCGGCTGCGCTCCAGGTTGAGGATGAAGACCGCCGCGCCGAGGACGAGCGCCAGCCCGCCGATCCGGGCGAAGACCACCGCGATCGGGTCGGTCGTCAGTCCCCGGAGGACCCGCGTGCGGTGCCGGAGCAGCTGCACGGCCGCGTAGCCGGCGACCGCCACCGCGGCCAGCAGCCAGCCCAGGACGGGGGGAAGGTTGCGGTTGGCGATGGCCACCAGCACCTCGTCGCGGACCGAGATGTTGGTGCCCTCCTCCATGAGCATCAGCACGATGCCCTGGAAGGCGAGGAACCCGGCGAGGGTCACCACGAAGGACGGGATGCCGATCTTCGCGACCAGGAAGCCGAGGGTGGTGCCGATCGCCACGCCGGTGACGAGGGCGGCGAGGACCGCCACGTACCACGGGTAGCCGAGCACGGTGACGACGTTGGCGAGGATGGCGGCGCAGACCCCGCTGGCGAAGCCGGCGGAGAGGTCGATCTCGCCGAGGAGCAGGACGAAGACCAGGCCCATCGCGATCAGCGTGACCGCGGCGCCCTGGGTGAACAGGTTGGCGAAGTTGCCGGCGGTGAGAAAGGACGGCCGCATGATCGAGAAGACCGTGCAGAGCACGACCAGGCCGAGTACGGCGGGCAGCGCCCCGATGTCGCCGCCGCGGACCCGGCTGACGTAGTTGCTTACGTGGCTGCCGAGGGTGGGCGGGGGTGCGACGGCCGCCGGGCCGTCCTTGTGCACGACGGTGGTGGTCATCGGACGCCTCCTGAGTTGCTGCCGGCCGGCTCCGCGCCGTGCCCGTTGCCGCCGTTGGCCGGCTCGGTGGCGAGCCCGAGCCCGCCGGAGCGGCCGGCGGTGATCAGCTCGACCACCTGCGAGTGGGTGATGTCGGTGGTCTTCACCTGCGCGACCATCTGGCCGAGGTAGAGCGCGGCGATCCGGTCGGAGACGGCGAAGACGTCGTTCATGTTGTGCGAGATGAGCACCACGGCCAAGCCGTTGTCGGCGAGCCGGCGGACCAGCTCCAGCACCTGGGCGGTCTGCGCGACGCCGAGCGCGGCGGTCGGCTCGTCGAGGATGACGAGCCGGCTGTTCCAGAGCACGGCCTTGGCGATCGCCACGGTCTGCCGCTGGCCGCCGGAGAGGCTGGAGACGTGCTGCCGCAGCGACTTCACGGTCCGTACGCTCAGCCCGGCGAGGGTGTCGGCGGCCATCTGTTCCATGGTCGGCTCGTCGAGCACGATGCCGCTGCGCTTCTCCCGGCCGAGGAACATGTTCTGCACGATGTCGAGGTTGTCGCAGAGCGCGAGGTCCTGGTAGACGACCTCGATGCCGAGCGCGGCGGCGTCGCGGGGGCTGTTGATGGTCACCGGCCGGCCGTCGAAGCGGAACTCGCCGGCGTCGGTGGGGTAGATGCCGCTGATGCACTTGACGAGGGTCGACTTGCCGGCGCCGTTGTCGCCGACCAGCGCGGTCACCTCGCCCGGGTGGGCGGCGAAGGCGACATCGCGCAGGACCTGGACGGGACCGAAGCTCTTGTCGATCCCGCGTAGTTCCAGCAGGGGGGTTGCGGACACGGGGGTCTCCTTCAGGTGGAGGGGAGGTCTCGGATCCCGTCCGGCGCGAACCGCCGCCCGGCACAGGGTCCGTGCCGGGCGGCGTGCGCGTGGAATCGGGTACGGGTCAGCTGATGCCGGCGTCGACGCAGAGCTTGGCGTACGCCCCGGCGCAGACCTCGTCCTTGGTGACGAAGCCGTCGGCGATGACGTCCTTGACGTTCTCCTTGAAGATCAGCTTCGGGGTGAGCAGCACCGCCGGGACGTCCCGGCCGCCCTCCGGGTCCTTGACCGTCTGACCGGTCTCCTTCTTCTCACCCTTGGCCACCGCGATGGCCAGGTCCGAGGCGGCCTTCGCCTCCTCCTTGATCGCCTTGTAGACGGTCATGCACTGGTCGCCGGAGAGGATGTTCTGCAGGCCCTGCGGGGTGGCGTCCTGGCCGGTCACCGGGACCTTGCCGTTGAGCTTGTTCTTCTTCAACACCGAGATGGCCGCGTTGCCGAGGCCGTCGTTGGCGGCGAGCACGCCGTCGATCTTGCCGCCGGTCTGGGTCAGCATCTGCTCGAAGATCGTGGCGGCCTGGGTGTTGTCCCACTCCGGCACGTTCTGGTCCGGGCCCTTGGTGTATTCCTTCGAGTCGAACTTCGGCTTGAGCACCGAGTCGTACCCGTTCTTGAACAGCGTGGCGTTGTTGTCGGTCGGGGAGCCGTTCAGGTAGGCCACGACCGGGTTCTTGGCGCCCTTGTCGGTCAGGCACTTGCTCAGGCCCTCGCCCTGGAGCTTGCCGACGACCTCGTTGTCGAAGCTGACGTAGTACGTGGCCGAGCCGCCCAGCGTGAGCCGGTCGTAGTCGATGGTCGCCACGCCCTGGGACTTGGCCTTGTCGAGCACGGCCTTGCCGGTGCCGGAGTCCAGGTTGACGATCATCAGGGCGGTGACGCCGTTGGTGATCATCTGGTCGGCGATGGTCTGGAACGCCGTCTTGTCGCCCTGGGCGTTCTGGATGTCGTAGTCGACGCCGGCGGCCTTGAACGCCTCCTCCAGGAACTTGCGGTCCGCGCCCTCCCAGCGGGCGGAGGACTTGCTGTCCGGCAGGATCACGCCGATCTTCGGCTTCTTCTCGGTGGAGCCGCCGGCCTCGGAACCGGAGTCGTCGCCGCAGGCGGTCAGGCCGCCGGTGGCCAGCAGGCCCACGGCGGCGAAGGTGAGGAAGCCCTTGCGCATCAGCAGGGTCCTTTCGGGGGTGGGGGACGATGTTGGTTTGTTGTGTCCGGCAACGTATTCCGCGCGGCGGCGTGGGCACAAGAGCACCGAGGTCGCGAGTTTGTTGTCGGCAGTAACAATTCAGCAACGTCCCTGACACCCGGCCGTCGCCGACCGGGGGAGCGCTCTCTCGTCGCGGCCGGGAGCGGCCCAGCTCAACGGGCCGACAGCGGGGCCGTGGCCGCCCCGGTGAGCGTCACCAGATCCCGGGGGGCGAGCTGGAGCTGGAGGCCGCGCCGGCCCGCCGAGACGTAGACGGTGGGATGGTCGAGCGCCGACGAGTCGAGCACCGTGGGCAGCCGCCGGCGCTGGCCGAGCGGGCTGATGCCGCCGCGCACGTAGCCGGTGGCCCGTTCGGCCACCGCCCGGTCGGCCATGGCGGCCCGCTTGCCGCCGGCCGCCGCCGCGAGCGCCTTGAGGTCCAGCTCGCCGGTGACCGGCACGACCGCCACCGTCAACGCGCCGTCGACCTCGGCGACCAGCGACTTGAACACCCGCTCCGGCGGCACCCCCAACGCCGCCGCGACCAGCGCGCCGTAGTTCGGCGCGTCCGGGGAGACGTCGTACGGATGGGTGCTGTGGGCGATCTTCCGCTTCGTCAGCAGCGCGGTCGCCGGAGTGCCCTGTCCCGCCATGACGGTCAAGCTAACCCGACCCCGCGCGACCCGCGAGCCGAAAAGGGCCGGACGGTCGACGCCGGCGCGCAACGGTCCCGCGCGCTACCCGACCGGCCGGCAGAGCAGCACCGTCGGCGCCCCGGCGACCCGGGTCAGCACCAGGCTGGCCGCCTCGTCCCCGGCCAGCCGCAGGTCCCGGCGCAGCTTCTCGGGCTCCAGGGCGGACCCGCGCTTGAGGATCTCCACCCGCCCGACCCGACGCTCCCGCAGCAGCGCCCGCAGCCGCTTCAGCGAGAACGGCAGCACGTCGGTGACCTCCAGGCAGCGGGCGAAGGGCGTCGGCGTCGGCGCGTCCGCGTAGAGGTAGGCGATGCTCGGGTCGGCCAGCGTCGCGCCCAGCGTCTCCGCCAGCTCGGCGACCAGGTGCGCGCGGACCACCGCCGGGTCGGGGTCGTACAGGAACCGGCGCGCCGGGCCGACGGTGGCCTCGGCGGCGCCGGAGCCGGCCAGCTGGCAGGAGCCGGCCGGCCGATCGGCGGGCCCCCCTCCCGCGCCGGAGGCGTCGACGGAGGGCCGTTGCCTGTCGCGCAGCAGGGTGGCGCGGCGGGGGACCTGCGCCAGCTCGCCGCACCACAGGGCCGCCTCGACCAGGTCGCCGTCGACGCTCACCCACTCCGCCTCGGCGCCCGCCGGGACCAGCGCGTGGTCGATGCCGGGCGCCACCTTCACGACGGTGTGCGGCACCCGCTCGGCCAGCCCGACCACGAAGTCCCAGGGCGGGGAGTAGGCGTTCGGGTCGAAGATGCGCCGCCCGGTGCCCGCCCTGCGCCGCGCCGGGTCGCAGAACACCCCGTCGACCCGGTCCACGTCGAACGCCGTGGCGTCGCCGCGCTCCACCGTGAACAGCTCGGCCAGCCCGGCCGCCTCGGCGTTCGCGGCGGCCATCGCGGCGGTCAGCGGGTCGGCCTCCACGCCGTACACCCGGATGCCGGCGCGGGCCGCGGCGAGCGCGTCTGCGCCGAGGCCGCAGCCGAGGTCGGCGAGCGTGCGCACCCCGGCGGCCCGCAGCCGCTCGGCCCGCCGTGCCGCGACGACGCCCCGCGTGGCCTGCTCCAGCCCGGCCCGGGTGAGGAACATCCCCGCCGCCGCCGGCCCGAACTTGCCGACCGCCCGGCGCCGCAGCTCGGCCTGGGTGAGGGCGGCCGACGCCAGGCCGGCCGGCAGCCCGGTCGAGCGGAGCGCCGCCGCCGCGGTCAGCGGATCGCCGCCGGCCACCCGCGCGGCCGCGGCGAGCGCGGCCGACCCCTCGGGCGTACGCAGGGCGGCGAGTTGGTCGAGATCCACCCGGCCATTGTGGTCGGCGGACCCGACGCGCCGGCCGGCGGGTTGGCACTCTCCTTGACGGAGTGCTAGCCGAGGAATAACCTGCGATTAGCACTCTCACCCCGAGGGTGCCAGCTTCCGGGCCTCGTGGCCCGGGCGCTGAACGCCAGGCGGACCGGCACCCGCGACGACGGCCCCGCCCGGTGGCATGTGGCAGATTGACGCCGGTCGCTCGCCGACCGGTAACGAAACCAGTACCCCAGGAGGGTATGCCCGTGACTACCGCGACCAAGGTTGCGATCAAGCCGCTCGAGGACCGGATCCTGGTCCAGGCGAACGAGGCTGAGACCACCACGGCGTCGGGCATCGTGATCCCCGACACCGCCAAGGAGAAGCCGCAGGAGGGCACCGTCCTCGCTGTCGGCCCGGGCCGGATCGACGACAAGGGCAACCGGATCCCGGTTGACGTCTCCGTCGGCGACACCGTCATCTACTCGAAGTACGGCGGCACCGAGGTCAAGTACGCCGGCGAGGAGTACCTGGTGCTCTCCGCCCGCGACGTCCTCGCGGTCATCGAGAAGTAAGCAACCGATCAGTGTCGTCGCCCCGGTCCGGCTCGCCGGGCCGGGGCGACGTCGCTTCGAAGGGACATTCATGGCGAAGATCCTGAGCTTCTCGGACGACGCCCGGCACCTGCTCGAGCACGGTGTCAACGCCCTCGCGGACGCGGTCAAGGTCACCCTCGGCCCGCGCGGGCGCAACGTCGTCCTGGACAAGAAGTTCGGTGTGCCCACGATCACCAACGACGGCGTGACCATCGCCAAGGAGATCGAGCTCACCAACCCCTACGAGAACCTCGGTGCGCAGCTGGTCAAGGAGGTGGCGACCAAGACCAACGACGTCGCCGGCGACGGGACCACCACCGCCACCGTGCTGGCCCAGGCGATGGTCCGCGAGGGCCTGCGCAACGTCACTGCCGGCACCAACCCGGCCGGCCTCAAGCGGGGCATCGACGCGGCGGCCGCCAAGGTCTCCGAGGCGCTGCTCGGCCGCGCGGTCGAGGTCGCCGACAAGAAGTCGATCGCGCACGTCGCGACGATCTCCGCGCAGGACGCCACGATCGGCGAGCTGATCGCCGAGGCGATGGAGAAGGTCGGCCGCGACGGTGTCATCACCGTCGAGGAGGGCTCCGCCCTGCACACCGAGCTGGACGTGACCGAGGGTCTCCAGTTCGACAAGGGCTTCATCTCGCCGAACTTCGTCACCGACGTGGAGTCGCAGGAGTCGGTCCTGGAGGACCCGTACATCCTCATCACCACGCAGAAGATCTCGGCGATCGAGGAGCTGCTGCCGCTGCTGGAGAAGGTCCTCCAGAACAGCAAGCCGCTGCTGATCATCGCCGAGGACGTCGACGGCCAGGCGCTGTCGACGCTGGTGGTCAACTCGATCCGCAAGACCCTCAAGGTCTGCGCGGTCAAGGCCCCCGGCTTCGGTGACCGGCGCAAGGCGATGCTCCAGGACATGGCGATCCTCACCGGCGCCGAGCTGGTCGCGCCCGAGCTGGGCTACAAGCTCGACCAGGTGGGCCTGGAGGTGCTCGGCACCGCCCGGCGCGTCGTGGTCGACAAGGAGAACACCACGGTCGTCGACGGTGGTGGCAAGTCGAGCGAGGTCGCCGACCGGGTCGCGCAGATCCGCAAGGAGATCGAGGCCTCGGACTCCGACTGGGACCGGGAGAAGCTCGCCGAGCGGCTGGCCAAGCTCTCGGGCGGCATCGCGGTCATCAAGGTCGGCGCCGCGACCGAGGTCGAGATGAAGGAGCGCAAGCACCGCATCGAGGACGCGATCGCCGCGACCAAGGCCGCGGTCGAGGAGGGCACCGTCCCCGGCGGCGGCGCCGCCCTGGTGCAGATCCTGCCGGTGCTCGACGACGACCTCGGCTTCACCGGTGACGAGAAGGTCGGCGTCTCGATCGTGCGCAAGGCGCTGGTCGAGCCGCTGCGCTGGATCGCCCAGAACGCCGGCCACGACGGCTACGTCGTCGTCAACAAGGTCGCCGGCAAGGAGTGGGGCCACGGCCTCGACGCCGCCACCGGCGAGTACGTCGACCTGGCGAAGTCCGGCATCGTCGACCCGGTGAAGGTGACCCGCAACGCGGTCACCAACGCCGCGTCGATCGCCGGCCTGCTGCTCACCACGGAGAGCCTCGTGGTGGAGAAGCCGGAGAAGGCCGAGCCGGCCGCCGGCGGGCACGGCCACAGCCACGGCCACGGCCACGGCCACCAGCACGGCCCGGGCTTCTGACCCTCGCCGTACGCCTCGTCGGGGCGCACCGTCCGCGTGACGGTGCGCCCCGACGCCTTTGCGGGCGCCGGCGCGACTACCGGCCGGCGGGCGCATCGGAAACACTGGCTCGATGAGCAGCACGACGCGCGGGTACGCCGCCCTGGCCGGGGTCACCGCCGCCGCGGTGGCGATCGGCTCCGCCGAGTTGGTGGCGGTGCTGACCGGTCCCCGTTCGGCGCCCCTGGTCGCCGTCGGGGGGCTCGTGGTCGACACGGTGCCCGAGCCGCTCAAGCAGCTCGGCATCGCCCTCTTCGGCACGTACGACAAGATCGCACTGCTGGTCGGGACGGGCCTGCTGCTCGCCGCCTTCGCCGCGCTGCTCGGCGTGCTCTCCCTGCGCCGGCTGGCGATCGGCCTCGCCGGTATCGCCGCCTTCGCCGCCCTCGGCGTGGCCGCCGCCGTGACCCGGGCCGGCGCCGGGCCCACCGACGCGCTGCCCTCGCTGGTCGGCGCCGGGCTCGGGGCGGCGGTGCTCTGGGCCTTCGTCGCCGGTCCGCTCGAACTCGACCCGTGGCCCTGGTCCCCGCCCACCGCACGGCCCGCGCCGCCGCCCCTCGCCGAGGGGGCCGCGCCGCCCACCGCCGCCGAGGCGCCCGCGCCGCCGCCGCCCGCCGAGGGGGCCGCGCCGCCGCCCGTAGCGGCGCCTGCGGAGCCGTTGGAGCCCAGCGACCCGGCGTCGCGGCGGCGGTTCCTGACCGGGGCCGGCCTGCTGGTCGGCGCGGCCGGGGTGGCCGGGCTCGGCGGCCGGTGGCTCGCCGGCCGGCGGGGGGTGTCGGCGGCCCGGGAGGCCGTCGCGCTGCCCGCACCGGCGGCGCCCGCCCCGGCGGTGCCGGCGGGGGCGGACCTGTCGCTGACCCAGCTCGCCCCGTACGTCACGCCGAACTTCGGCTTCTACCGGATCGACACCGCGCTGGTGCTGCCCCAGGTGGACCCGGAGACCTGGCGGCTGCGCATCCACGGCCGGGTACGCAACGAGATCGAGCTGAGCTTCGCCGACCTGCTCGCCCGCCCGATGGTCGAGCGGTACGTCACCCTCGCCTGCGTCTCCAACGAGGTGGGCGGGGACCTCGTCGGCAACGCGCGCTGGCTGGGCGTGCCGATCCGGGAGCTGCTCGACGAGGCCGAGCCGGAGGAGGGCGCCGACCAGGTCGTGGGCCGCTCGGTGGACGGGTGGACCTGCGGCACGCCGACCGCGGTGCTCCGGGACGGGCGCGACGCGCTGCTGGCGGTGGGGATGAACGGCGAGCCGCTGCCGGTGCGGCACGGCTTCCCCGCGCGGATGGTGGTGCCCGGCCTGTACGGGTACGTGTCGGCCTGCAAGTGGGTGACCGAGCTGGAGCTGACCAGCTTCGCGGACTTCGACGCGTACTGGGTGCCGCGCGGCTGGTCGGCGCGGGGGCCGGTGAAGACCCAGTCCCGGATCGACACGCCCCGCCCGCGCAACCGGCTCACCGCCGGGGCGGTCACGGTGGCCGGGGTGGCCTGGGCGCAGCACCGCGGCATCCGCCGCGTCGAGGTACGCGTCGACGACGGGCCGTGGCGCGAGGCGGAGCTGGCTCCCGTGGTCTCGGTGGACACCTGGGTCCAGTGGTCGTGGCGGTGGGACGCCACCCCGGGGGAGCACACCCTCTCGGTCCGGGCGACCGACGTCACCGGCGAGACGCAGACCGGGCGGCGGCAGGCGGTCGCCCCGGACGGCGCCACCGGCTGGCACACCGTCACCGTCACGGTGCGCTGAGCGCCCCGCCGGGCCGGGGGACAGGGTGCGCGCGGGCGGGAACGCCGCGACGCCGCGTCCCCGGGCGGGGACGCGGCGTCGGTGTGGTCTCGAAGGCCGCCGGCTCAGGCGATCTTGCGCTGGGCGGGGACGGTAGACCGGTGCGGCTGGCCCAGTCGGGCCTCCAGTCGGGCCACGTCCACCCGGCTCTGGCGGCGGTCGGCCAGGTCCTCCCAGCCGACGGCGAGCAGCCGCAGCCGCTCCGACTCGCTGAAGCCGCCCCAGACGCCGTACGGCTCGCGCACGGCGAGGGCGTGGGCGGCGCACTCGGCCCGGACCGGGCAGGCGCGGCAGACTGCCTTGGCGCCGGACTCCCGGCGCAGGCGGGACGAGCCACGCTCCCCGTCCGGGTGGAAGAACTGCGCGCTGTCCCGGCCCCGGCAGGCACCGAGCCGCTGCCAGTCCCAGAGGTCGACGATGGGTCCGGGCAGTCTGCGTACGTTCGACATCAGCACCCCTCCTCCCGCGCGGCACCGCGCAGATCCTGGTGAATCGGCGTCCGGGCGACGGTCCGCGCAGGCGCGCCGTTTCCGGCCTGGGACCTCCGTACCCGGGCGCTCGCCGGCTCACACACCTGTGATCGAAAACTTCCGGCAACTAGTGGCATATGCCCCACTTGTCGGAAAAGTTCGGAGGATTGCCCGAACCCCCTCGCGACCCGACCCGGTCATGGTCTGCTTCTGGACGGAGAGGAGACCACTGTGCGTACGGTTCTCGTGTGCGTTCGGACACCGCTCGCGGCGCAGCATCTGGCGTCCGCGGCGGCACGGCTCGGGTTGTCCGCCGTGGTGCGGACGGCCGTCTCCGATCCCGAGGTGATGTTGCGACTGGCCGAGCGCCCGGCCGACGTGGTGCTCGTGGACACGGCCCTCACCCGGCCGGACAGCGCGGGCTTCGTCCGGCGGGTGCTCGCCCGCGCGCCGCAGGCCTCCGTGCTGCTGCTCGGCACCGAGGAGTCGGAGGCCGCCGCGGCCACCATCAGCGCCGGTGCCCGGGGCCTCATCCAGGGCGTCGACCAGGACCTGACCAGCGCGGTGGCCAAGGCCCTGCTGCTGCTCTCCTCACCCGGCAGGGCGGCCCGGCGCCCGGTCACCGATCCGGCCCGGGACACGGCGGCGGTCGGCGGTCCCGCCCGTACCGGCCAGGCCGGCCGGCCGCCCGCCGAACCGGGTCCCACCTGGTCGGCGACGGCCTCCGACGGCCCGGGCGGCACGCCGACGGTGGTGCCGGCGCAGCGCGGCGACGACCCGGCCGAGCCCGCCGACGAGCCGGCGGAGGCCACGCCCCCGGGGCGGCGGGGCGGGCCCGGCCCGCGCGGCGGCCGTTCCCAGGTCGGGCTCACCGAACGCGAACTCCAGGTGCTGCTGGGCATGGCGGAGGGCAAGAGCAACGCCGAGATCGGCCGGGAGCTGTTCGTCTCGGAGGACACCGTGAAGACCCACGCGCGGCGGCTGTTCCGCAAGCTCGGCGCGCGCGACCGCGCGCACGCCGTGGCGGCCGGCTTCCGCGCCGGCCTGGTGGCCTGAGTCGTACCCCTCGGGCGGTGCGGCGAGCCGCCCGCGGACCGGATCCTGAGGTCGGAGGGATGCCGGCGCGTGCGATTCAAGGTCATCATCCGTACGCCGAGCCGGGCGCCGCTTTTCGAATGGTCACCGGGGTATGATGGATCGTCGAGAAATGCCGAGGAGGCGCTCTACCTCTTGCAGAAGCGGAGTGCGAATGGCTGGTCGCAGCTTCTTGGATGACAGCGGACGCGGAAAGGTCTCGCTGACGAAGAAGATTGTCGGAGCATCGCTTGCTGCCGCAGGGCTGCTGGTTGCCGGCATCGCCATCTCCGGAGCCCTCCCGGATGCCGGGGGAGGGGTCAGCGTCCACGAGGTGGATGATTCTCCGCAGGACGTCCGCGAGGTCTGGACGCCGGAACGCATCGAGGACGCCGAGCTGTCGAACCCGATGCCGGTGATCACCAAGGACTAGCGCCAGGGGGACCTGCCCGAGGGTTCGGGCAGGTCCCCCTGTGCTGGTGTGGTCAGCTGTTGACGGCGTTGATGATCGAGACCGCCGTACTGCCGTGGTTGGCGGAGAACAGATAGTTGTTGTTGTAGTTCCCGTTGCTGTCGACGTTGCGATGGCTGTTGACGCCGACGATCCGGGGGCCGCCGCTCGTCCCGACGCCGGTCGCCATGGGGCCGCCGCTCGCCCCGCCGCCCATGTCGCAGTTCATCCTCAGCCGGTCGTCAAGGGGGTTGAGGTTCGCGGCGTCGACGATGTTCCCCTCGCAGAACATCATGTATTCGCCCTCCGCGAAGTCGGAGTCGGGCCTGTTGTAGCCGATCACCGGGTAGCCGTACGAGCGGGCATTGGTGAACGCCGTCCCTCCACCGAACGTGTAGCCCCAGCCCCCTACCCGGCCCTGGAGATCCAGCCCGTCCTCCGGAACGACGATCATGGCTCCCATGTCGGAGTCCTTCAGGTCGCCGCCGTTGATCCAGTCATTGGAGGCGATGATGCTGAGTCCGAAGTACCAGCCGAACGGGTCGGATCCGTTCGAGTACGCCGGGATGAAGACGTGGTTGGCGAACCATCCCGCCTCACCGCCCGACCCCTGGTGGAGGCAGTGGGCCGCCGTCCACACGGCGTTCCTCGTGGTGGAGGTGATGGAGGTCCCGCTGCAGGTGTAGAACTCCGTCTCGGCCTGGTTGGAGAAGAAGATCCGGCCCACCGCCGACTGCGGCTGGACGTAGGTGTTGGAGACGCGCTGGGAGACGCTCACCGCGAGGGGCGAGATCGAGGGCGAGGACGAGGGGCGGGGCACCCAGTTGTCCGGCGGCACCGCGTCGGCCGTGGCCGTCGGGGCCGTCTCCGCCTTGGCCCGGAGGGCTTCCGCTCCGGCCTTCGGTGCGGTGCCGGGGCGGACCACGGGAGTGTCGACGGGATTCCTGGCCGCTTCCTCGAGGCGTTCGGGGGTCCAGAACGCACGGAGCGCCTGAGAGGTTCTCCGGTCGGTCTGCGTCCTGACGGTGACCTCGGCCCGCTCGGTGCGCTCCTGTTCCGGCGCCGCCGTGGCGGGGGGCGGGAACGAGCAGTGCGCCGGCGATCATGGCGGCTGCCGCCACGACGGGGAGAATCAACTGCCTCTTCGGACGATGCGTGAGTGGCTGATGCACGAACTCTCCGATCGGGGGTTGGCGCGTCCGCGGGCAGCCACACGGAGAAGACTCCGAGTGCCCCCGCGGACGCTTCTCAACTCGGCCCAACCACCTCAACATTCCGCCCAGTTATCGATCAACGCAAATATGGAAATCGTGAAATGGATCACGGATCGCCACCGCGCGATGACTTTCGGTGATATCGCCCGCTCAGCGTTCGGACCCGGGCTCCTCGTCGGTGCCCTCGGTCAGCGTGTCGTGCACCCCGTCGGCGTAGCCCCGGGCGTAGTCCCAGGTGACGTAGTGGTCCGGATCGGGGTCGTAGGCCGGCTCGTGCACCCGGGGGCGCCCCGAGCTGAGCAGGTGGCGCAGGTTGCCCCGCAGCAGGTCCCAGTCGAAGTAGTGCGGCTCCCGGCAGTCCTCGCACTCGATGACCAGCCCGCGCACCCCGATCGGCGCCAGCAGCGCCTGGTAGATCTCCAGGTCGGCGAGATCCTCCAGCACGTCCTGTCGCTCGACGTCCGTCAGCGGGTCGAGTGGGGCGTCGTCGCCCGGATCGTGCAGGCCGGCGGCCGGATCAGCCGGGTCGCCGTTGAAGGGGTCGATGGGCTCGTCGTGCACCCCCTCACCGTAGACCCAACGCCAGGGCCGCGTCCGCCCCCGCCACCGGTGACCTGGGCCGCCACCGGCCGGGAGCGGCGCGGGTCGGTGGGTACGATGGGACGACGCGCCCGTCACCCGGCGTGTGCCGGTGCCCGCCCGCGCCACCTCGCTGAAGCCCGTCCGAGCAGCTCAGGGGAGCAATCGTGGAATTTTCGCCCAGCACCGATCTTCCGGCCGGCGCCGACAGCGGCGAGCTGGGCGGCCACCTGCCGGAGCTGCCCGCCGGCTCCGCCCGGGTGGTTCCGCTCGGGTTGACCTTCGACGACGTGCTGCTCCAGCCGGGCGAGTCGGACGTGGTGCCCAGCCGGGTCAACACGGTGACGAAGCTGACCCGCAACATCAACCTGTCGATCCCGCTGCTCTCCAGCGCGATGGACACGGTGACCGAGGCCCGGATGGCGATCGCCATGGCCCGTCAGGGCGGCATCGGCGTGCTGCACCGCAACCTCTCCCTGGAGGACCAGGCGCTCCAGGTCGACCTCGTGAAGCGCTCCGAGTCCGGCATGATCACCAACCCGGTGACCGCCAGCCCCGACGACACGCTGCGCGACGTCGACTCCCTCTGCGGGCGCTACCGCATCTCCGGCGTGCCCGTCGTGGACGGCGAGGGTCAGCTGGTCGGCATCGTCACCAACCGCGACATGCGGTTCGTCTCCGACCCGGCCACCCCGGTCCACCAGATCATGACCCGCACCCCGCTGGTCACCGCCCCGGTCGGGGTGAGCAAGGACGACGCCCTCGACCTGCTGCGCCGGCACAAGGTCGAGAAGCTGCCGATCGTCGACGACTCGGGCCGGCTGCGCGGGCTGATCACGGTGAAGGACTTCACCAAGAGCGAGCAGTACCCGAACGCCACCAAGGACGACGCCGGCCGGCTGCGGGTGGCCGCCGCGATCGGCGTCGGCGACGACGCCTACAAGCGGGCCCGGGCGCTTGTCGACGCGGGTGTCGACGTGCTGATCGTGGACACCGCACACGGCCACCAGCGGGCCGTGCTGGACATGGTCCGCCAGCTCAAGAAGGACGTGACGATCGACATCGTCGGCGGCAACGTCGCCACCTACGCCGGCGCCCGGGCGCTGGTCGAGGCGGGCGCCGACGGCGTGAAGGTCGGCGTCGGGCCGGGCGCGATCTGCACCACCCGGATCGTCGCGGGCGTGGGCGTACCGCAGATCACCGCGATCATGGAGGCCGCGCGCGCCGCGCGCCCGGCCGGCGTCCCGGTCATCGGCGACGGCGGCATCCAGTACTCGGGCGACATCGCCAAGGCGCTCGTCGCGGGCGCCGACACGGTGATGCTGGGCAGCCTGCTGGCCGGCTGCGAGGAGAGCCCCGGCGAGCTGATCTTCATCAACGGCAAGCAGTACAAGGCCTACCGGGGCATGGGCTCGCTCGGCGCGATGCAGTCCCGGGGCCAGGGCAAGTCCTACTCCAAGGACCGCTACTTCCAGCAGGACGTGCTCGCCGAGGACAAGCTGGTCCCCGAGGGCGTGGAGGGCCAGGTGCCCTACCGGGGCCCGCTGTCCGCGGTCGCCCACCAGCTCACCGGTGGGCTGCGCGCGGCGATGGGGTACGTCGGCGCGGAGAGCATCCCCGAGCTGCACCGCCGCGGTCAGCTCATCCGGATCACGGCGGCGGGGCTCAAGGAGAGCCACCCGCACGACATCCAGATGACGGTCGAGGCGCCCAACTACCACTCCCGCTGACCATCCCCCCCCTGCGACAACTGGAGTCCCCCATGCGTGACGTGGTCGAGATCGGGCTGGGCAAGACCGCGCAGCGCGGCTACCACCTGGACGACATCGCCATCGTGCCGAGCCGCCGGACCCGGGACGTCGACGACGTCTCCACGGCCTGGCAGCTCGACGCGTACCAGTTCGGCATCCCCTGCGTCGGGCACCCGTCGGACGCGACGATGAGCCCGGCCTCCGCCGTCCGGCTCGGCCAGCTCGGCGGCCTCGGCGTGCTCAACGTCGAGGGCCTGTGGACCCGCTACGAGAACCCGACGAAGGTCCTGGAGGAGCTGTCCGGGCTCGACGAGGACGCCCGCACCACGAAGCGGCTCCAGGAGGTGTACGCGGAGCCGATCCGCCCCGACCTGATCGCCGAGCGGGTCCGCGAGCTGCGCGCCGGCGGCGGCACGGTGGCGGTGCGGGTCTCCCCGCAGCACACCCTGGCGCTGGCCCCGGTGATCCTCGACGCCGGCGTGGACATCCTGGTCATCCAGGGCACCATCGTCTCCGCCGAGCACGTCTCGACCACCGACGAGCCGCTCAACCTCAAGGAGTTCATCGCCGACCTGGACCTCCCGGTCGTCGTGGGCGGCTGCACCGACTACAAGACCGCGCTGCACCTGATGCGTACGGGCGCGGCCGGCGTCATCGTCGGCATCGGCGGCGACGAGTGGTCGACCACCGAGTCGGTGCTGGGCATCCGGGTGCCGATGGCCACCGCGATCGCCGACGCGGCGGCGGCCCGCCGGGACTACCTCGACGAGACCGGCGGCCGGTACGTGCACCTGATCGCCGACGGCGACATCCAGACCTCGGGCGACATCGCCAAGGCCCTCGGCTGCGGCGCCGACGCGGTGATGCTCGGCGAGCCGCTGTCGCTCTGCGCGGAGGCGCCGGCCGGCGGCGCCTGGTGGCACTCCGCCGCCAGCCACCCGTCGCTGCCCCGGGGCGCGTTCGAGACCGCCGGCGAGCCGCTCGGCTCGATGGAGCAGCTGCTCTTCGGCCCTGCCGACGAGCCGGACGGTCAGCTCAACCTCTTCGGCGGCCTGCGCCGCGCCATGGCCAAGTGCGGCTACCGCGACCTCAAGGAGTTCCAGAAGGTCGGCCTGGTCCTCGACCGCTGACCTGCGCAAGCAGCACCACCCGCACCGGCCGCGCCGATAGGCTCGGCCGGTGCGTCGTACCCGCCGTCGGATCCGCCCCGCGCTCGCCGTCGCCGTCGTCGCGGCCCTGGTGTTCACGGCCTGCACCGACGGCGACGAGCGGGGCGGCTTCCGGCCGGGGGCGGCCGACCTCGCCGACCCGTACGTCCCGGGGGCCGGCAACGGCGGCTACGACGTCGCGGGCTACCGCCTCGCCGTCCGCTACGACCCGGCGACCGACCGGCTCTCCGGGCGGGCCGCGCTCACGGCCACCGCGACCAGCGGGCTGTCCCGGTTCAACCTGGACCTCGCCGGGCTGGACGTGTCGCGGGTGGCCGTCGACGGCCGGCCGGCCGGGTCCGCCCGCGACGGCGACGAGCTGGTCGTCACCCCGGGCGACGGCCTTCCCCGGGGCGCCCGGTTCACCGTCGAGGTGGACTACTCCGGCGTGCCGGCGGCGAAGGCCGACGGGCAGCTCGGCAGCGGCGGCTTCCTGCACACCGCCGACGGCGCGATCGCCCTCGGCCAGCCCTGGTCGGCGGCCACCTGGTTCCCGGTCAACGACCACCCGTCCGACAAGGCCACGTACGACATCGAGGTGACCGTGCCGGACGGGCTGGCCGCGCTGAGCAACGGGGTGCCGGGGGAGCGGACCAGCGCCGCCGGCTGGACCACCTGGCGCTGGGCCGAGCGGTCGCCGATGGCCAGCTACCTGACGACCCTGGTGATCGGCGACTACCGGGTGCGCAGCGGCACGCACGCCGGCAAGCCGATGGTCACGGCGGTCCCGGCGAGCCTGCCGGCGACCGGGCCGGAGGCCGCCTCGCTGGCCCGCACCGGCGAGATCGCCGACTTTCTGGCCAGCCGGTTCGGGCCGTACCCGTTCGACTCCTACGGCGGGGTCGTGGTCACCGACGGCCGGATTGGCTACGCGTTGGAGACCCAGTCGCGGCCGGTCTACGGGCCGGGCTTCTTCCGTGGCGGGCGGCCCAACCCGGGGGTGGTCGCGCACGAGCTGGCCCACCAGTGGTTCGGCAACAGCGTGGCGCTGAGCCGGTGGAGCGACATCTGGCTCAACGAGGGCTTCGCCACCTACGCGGAGTGGCTGTGGGAGGAGCACGACGGCGGTCGCACCGCCCAGCGCACCTTCGAGCTGGAGTACGCCGCGACCGACTGGTCCCGGCCGTCCGTCGACCCCGGACGGTCCCGGTTGTTCGGTTCGGCCGTCTACAAGCGCGGCGCGCTGGCCGTGCACGCGCTGCGCCGCACGGTCGGCGACGACACGTTCTTCCGCATCCTGCGGACCTGGACCGCCGAGCGGCGCGGCGGCAACGCCACCACGGACGACCTGGTCGCGCTGGCCGAGCGGGTCGCCGGGAAGCCCCTGCGCCCGCTCCTCGACGCCTGGCTCGTCGGCGGGAGCGCCCCCGCGCTGCCCTGAGCCGGGCGGGCAAGGGCCGGGCTTCCGGCGGCGCTCGGTAGGCTGCCGCCGGACCCCGGCGCCGCACCGGCCGCTTCCGCGCCGCCGGCCCGGGCGAGCGGCACCCGTCGGGCGCGGGTCCGCCAGGGGCCGCCGGTGGGGCAGCCGGCGGCGCAGGGAGGGACGAGGCGATGACGCTGTCGCGGCGGACGCTGTGCGCGGGTACCGGCCTGCTGCTGGCCGGGACGCTCGGGCTGGCCGGATGCGGGTCGGCCGACGAGCCGGCCCCGGCCCCGACCCCGGGCGCCGCCTCGCCCGGCGCGTCGCGCCAGTTCACGCCCGGGGCGGCCGGCGCGGGCGACGAGTACTTCCCGACCTACGGCAACGGCGGGTACGACGTCAGCCGCTACACCGTCAAGGTGCGCTACGACCCGGCGGAGGACCGCCTGACCGGGACCACCACCGTGCAGGCGGCGGCGACCAGCGACCTGTCCGCGTTCAACCTGGACCTGGCCGGGCTGACCGTGCGCTCCGTGACGGTGGACGGGGCCCCGGCGAAGCACGGCCGCAAGGGCGACGAGCTGGTCGTCACGCCGGCCCGCGGCCTGATCGCGGGCAACGGCTTCGTCGCCGAGATCGCGTACGAGGGGGAGCCGGAGCCGCTGCGCAACGAGGCCCTCGGCCTCGGGGGCTTCCTGCACACCGACGAGGGGGCGATCGCGCTCGGCCAGCCCGAGTCGGCGAGCACGTGGTTCCCGGTCAACGACCACCCCTCGGACAAGGCCACCTACGACTTCGAGATCACCGTGCCGAAGGGGCTGACGGCGGTCAGCAACGGTGTGCCGGCCGGGCGGAGCACCACCGGCGGTTGGACCACCTGGAGGTGGGCCGAGCGCAACCCGATGGCGAGCTACCTGAGCACCGTCGTCATCGGCAGGTTCCGGCTCACCGAGGGCGAGCACAAGGGGCGGCCGGTGTTCCACGCGGTCACCACCGACCTGCCGGAGGGCGCGGCGGACCGGTCGATCGCCGGCACCGTCGAGGTGGCCGACTACCTGGAGAGCGTGTTCGGGCCGTACCCGTTCGGGGCGTACGGCGGCGTGGTGGTCTCCGACGCCCGGATCCGGTACGCCCTGGAGACGCAGAGCCGCCCGGTCTACTCCGCGAGCTTCTTCTCCGGCGGCGAGAACACCGGCGTGGTCGCCCACGAGATGGCGCACCAGTGGTTCGGCAACAGCGTGTCGCTGGCGAAGTGGCAGGACATCTGGCTCAACGAGGGCCTGGCCACGTATGCCGAGTGGCTCTGGGCCGAGCACGACGGCGGGCGCACGGCCCAGCAGGCGTTCGACGCCCGCTACGCCGGCTCGTCCGGCCAGGTGTGGCGGACGCCGCCGGGCGAGCCGGGGGCGGAGAACCTGTTCAGCGAGTCGGTCTACCAGCGCGGCGGGATGACGGTGCACGCGCTGCGGGTGGCCGTCGGCGACAAGGTGTTCTTCGAGATCCTGAAGACCTGGGCGGCGCAGAAGCGCGACGCCAACGCGACCACGGCCGAGTTCGTCGCGCTGGCCGAGCGGGTCTCGGGCGAGCAGCTCGACGACCTCTTCGAGGCGTGGCTGTACGGCACGCAGCGCCCCGCCCGCCCCGAGCGCCGGTGACGGCCCTCCGCCTGCCCCGAGCGCCGGTGACGGCCCTCCGCCCGCACGAGCGCCGGTGAGGGCGCTCAGCGCGTGATGCGCAGCTTCGGGTTGGCGGCGAGGTAGGCGTCCGCCCGGCCGGCGCGCAGCTCGGTGAGGAACTTCCGTCCGGTCGACGTGAGCTCCTCGCCCCGGTAGCCGCTGCCCTTGCCGACGCCCGCGCCGGGTAGGTCGACCAGCACGAACCTCTCCGGCGTGAGCCCGCCGAGGGCGTACGCGACGTCCACGACGCGCGGCCCGCCCGCGTAGAGCAGGGTGCCGCCGAGCGCGTCGACCACCTGCTGGACGCGCTCCGGCTGCCGGGCCAGGTCCTCGCCGAGGATCTTCGTGGCCAACGCCTTGATCAGCTGCTGCTGGTGGCGCTGCCGGGCGTAGCCGCCGCCGGTGACGTAGCGCTGCCGGGCGTAGTCCAGCGCCTGCCAGCCGGTGAGGTGCCGCTCGCCCTTCTCGTAGACCATCTGCGGCCCGACGTAGCCGCCGCCGCCCGGCGCGGGCTCCCGGTGCCGCCCGTCGGGGCGGCGGTGCAGCGAGACCACCCGCTGGTCGACGTAGAGGTCCACCCCGCCGAGGGTGTCCACCAGCCGGTCGAAGCCGTTGAAGGTGAGCACCGCGCTGGCGTCGAAGCGCAGCCCCGTGTAGCCGCTGACCGTGCTGCGCAGCAGTTCGTACCCCTGGGCGGTGCTCGGCTGCTTGGGCTTGCCGGGCACCCGGCTGCCGTAGCTCATCGCGTGGGTGAGCTTGGTTTTCCCGCCGCGGTAGCCGGCCTTCGGAAAGGCCGGGATGTCGACCAGCAGGTCGCGGGGGAGGGAGAAGAGGTACGCCCGGTCGAGGCCCTTCGGCACGTGCAGCACCAGCACGGCGTCGCCGTGCGGCTCCCAGCCCGGCACGCTGACCCGGGTGTCCACCCCGACGAGCAGGAGGTTGAGCGGGCCGGTGATGCCGGCGCCCGGCGGCGCGGTCGGGCCGGGGGTGGGGCTGGGGGTGGCCTGCGGCGTCCCGGTGCCGCCCGTCGGCCCGATCGCGCGCCGCGGCCCGTCGTCGCGGACGAGCCGGGTGACCACCAGGGCGCCCACGGCCACCAGGACCACGGCCGCGAGGGCGGCCAGCCCCAGCACCCATCGTGGGCGTGGCGCCCCTGTCCGCTGAGTCATGCGACACCCCCGGTGATGACAACGTCCCGACGGGGGCACCGAGTTGCGGGCGGGCGCCTCCGGATCGCGGACGGGAGCATGATCCCGCGAAATCGGGCGCTGGCGCGATGGCTACCGAGCGGTAATGATGCGGTCATGCGGTACGACGTGCTCGTCATCGGGTCCGGCTTCGGCGGCAGCGTCACCGCGCTCCGGCTGGCCGAGAAGGGCTACTCGGTCGGGGTGCTGGAGGCCGGGCGCCGCTTCGCCGACGACGAGTTCCCGCAGACCTCCTGGCGGCTGCGGCGGTTCCTGTGGGCGCCCCGCCTCGGCTGCTACGGCCTCCAGCGGCTCACCCTGCTGCGTCCGGCCGACCGGAAGGCCGGCGGCGGCGTGCTGGTGCTCTCCGGCGCCGGGGTCGGCGGCGGCTCGCTGGTCTACGCCAACACCCTCTACGAGCCGCTGGACGCCTTCTACACCGATCCGCAGTGGCGGGACGTCACCGACTGGCGCGACGAGTTGGCCGGCCACTACGACCAGGCGAAGCGGATGCTCGGCGCCACCACGTACCCCCTCGTCACCCGCGCGGACCGGGCGATGCGGGCGGTGGCCGACCGGATGGGGGCGGGGCACACCCACCACGCCACCCCGGTCGGCGTGTTCATCGGCCGGCCCGGCCAGCGGGCCACCGACCCCTACTTCGGCGGCGCCGGGCCGGCGCGCACCGGCTGCACGCACTGCGGCGCGTGCATGACCGGCTGCCGGCAGGGCGCGAAGAACACGCTGGTCAAGAACTACCTCTGGCTGGCCGAGCGGCTCGGCGCGCGGGTGCACCCGCTGACCACGGTCACCGCCGTCCGCCCGGCCGACGGTGGCGGGTACGCGGTGCACACCGTGCGCACGGGGGCCTGGCTGCGCGCGCGGCGGCAGGTGATCCACGCCGACCAGGTGGTCTTCGCGGCCGGGGCGCTCGGCACCCAGCGGCTGCTGCACACGATGAAGGCGGAGGGTGCCCTGCCCGCGCTCTCGCCCCGCCTCGGCGAGCTGACCCGGACCAACTCGGAGGCGATCCTCGGCGCCTCGGTGCCCCGCCGGCGGGCCCGCGCCGAGGGGCTCGACTTCACCGAGGGGGTGGCGATCACCAGCTCGTTCCACCCCGACCCGCAGACCCACGTCGAGCCGGTCCGCTACGGCCGGGGCTCGAACGCGATGGGCCTGCTCCAGTCGCTGCTGGTCGACGGCGGGCCACGCCGGCTCCGCCGCTGGGTGGGGGTCCTGCTCCGCCAGCCCGGCACGGCGGCCCGGCTGCTGTCGGTGCGCGGCTGGTCGGAGCGGACGGTGATCGCCCTGGTCATGCAGTCGGTGGACAACTCGCTGACGACCCGGCTGCGGCGCGGCCCGTTCGGCCGTCACCTGGTCTCCGGGCCGGGTCACGGCGCGCCCAATCCGACCTGGATCCCGGCCGGCAACCAGGCGGCCCGGCTGCTGGCCGAGGAGATCGGCGGTACGCCCGGCGGCGCCCTGACCGAGCCGTTCGACATCCCGATGACCGCCCACATTCTCGGCGGAGCGGTGATCGGCGCCACCCCGGCCGACGGCGTGATCGACCCGTGGCACCGGGTGTTCGGCCACCCGGGGCTGCACGTGGTCGACGGCGCGGCGGTCTCGGCGAACCTCGGGGTGAACCCGTCGCTGACCATCACCGCCCAGGCGGAGCGCGCGATGTCCTTCTGGCCCAACAAGGGCGACGTGGACCCGAGGCCGCCGCTCGGTGCGCCGTACCGCCGGTTGGCGCCGGTGGCACCCCGCCTCCCGGCGGTCCCGGCCGACGCCCCCGGCGCCCTGCGGTGGTGACCGGGACCCGGTGCCCGGTCAACCGCGGCGCCGGGCACCCCGGCGGGGGAGCAGCCCGTCACCCGCCCGGCGCGGCGACCCGGGCCCGCGTCGGTCCGCCCAGGCGACCAGCACTGCGTGCGGGAGGGTCAGCGCGGCCAGCACGGCGAACGTCGCGGGCAGCGGGTCCGCCCGGTGGCCGGGCCAGGTGACCAGGGCGAGCAGGGCGGCGAGCGCTACCGCCGTGGGAGCCGCCGCCTGCCGGGCGAAGCGACGCAGCGGCGGTCCGACCCGTCCGGCCGCCAGGTCGGCCGTGTTGCGCGGGTCGTGCCGCAGCAGCCGGGCGACGTGGCGGCAGGAGTGCCAGGCCGCGAAGTACGCCCCGACGGCCAGGGCCGGCGGCACCGTGCCGAACAGCCCGGCGAGCAGGACCGGTTGGACGGCGTCGCGGGCGCGTCCCGCTCGGACGTCCCGGATCGCGGTGACCGCGACCGCGCACAGGACCGTGGCCAGTGCCAGCGCCCGCACCTCGTCGGTGAGCAGCATCGGCGCCTGAGGGGCCACCGTCGCCAGCAACGGGTCGACCTGCTCCCGCCACAGCGCCAACGGGACGACCACCGGCGGTCCCCCGTACGCGAGCACGGCCGTCACCCCCGGCCGGACCGGCCGGCGGTCCCGCTCGGCGTGGAACGCCACGTCGGCGGTGCCGAAGTGCACGACCGACACGAGGAGGAACCCGACCAGCGCCAGGTCCGGCGCGGCCCGGAAGACCGTCAGCCCGACGCCGGCCACGGCGGCGTAGGCCGCCAGCAGCGCCACCCGCGCCGACAGCGGCCGGGCGCGCGCCGACAGCCGGGCGGGCACGAGATGGTCGACCGCGCCGTGCGGGAGCCCGAGGAGCAGTCCCGCGACCAGGAAGGCCGGCGAGTCGCCCGGCCCGGCGGCGGCGATCAGCGGGGACGACGCCAGCAGCCCGCCGAGGGCGAGCTGCGTCGCCGTGCCGACGCGCCGCAGCAGCCGGTCCGGCCGTCCCGGGCCCTCCGCCGCGCCGGTCGGCGGTCGTCCGGTCCGGGCGGGCGCCCGGTCGTCCGACACCGGCACCCGGGAGCCGGCCCCGGACACCGGGTCAGACGACGGTGAGCTGATCACGGGCGGACAGGGCGCGTAGCCGGCCGAGATCGAGGATGCTCCAGCCCACCTTCGTCAGGATGGACAGCAGGACGAAGAGCAGGCTGGTGGTGGCGGAACTGACCAGGCCGACACCGGCTGGGCCGATCATCCAGAACAGGGGGTAGCCCACCCAGAGCACGCTGAGCAGCAGGGCCGCCTCCGTGTACACCGCCGCGATCCCTTCCGGCTGACGGTGCGCGTGGGTGCGTAGCGGTCCCCAGATCAGGCCGTAGAGCCCGAGGAGGGCCAGGACCCCGATCGTGAAGAGGGTGTAGCGGATCGTGTCGTTCGCCGCGAGCTCGGCGGCCAGCCCGCAGAGGAAGACCACCAGGTTCGCCCCGACGAGGGCGCCCGTCAGTCCCCAACAGCGTCCGGGCAGCGAGTGCGTCGCGGTCAGCATCAGCGCCACCAGCAACAGGGGCGAGGAGACCGCCCAGTCGACGTACCGCGCCCAGTAGAGCGTGTGGCCGGCCACCTCCGCCGTGCCGGCGCCCAGTGCCAGGACCAGGTACCAGAAGCCGGACCAGAGCGGGATGGCGATCGCCACCCGGTACTCGCTGCGGGGAACGCCCCGCGGATCCGCGCGCCACCGGCTGAACAGCACGACCCCGCCCGCCATGGCGGCCACGTACGTCCACAGCCACCACTCGGTCATGTCCGCTCCTCGGCCGGTTCTGGGCGCCGCGCCCGCCGGGCGGCGCTTTGTGACGGCCCGGAGGCAAGCGGGGCGCCGCTGCCGGCACGCCGGTGGAGATCTCGTTCGGAAGTCCGGTGCCGGCTGGCACAGATAACCTATACGCATAAAAAGCACCTTATGTGACAGTCGCGGCAGGTTCGTGCCGCGCAGAAAGCCGTGAGGTCACCGTGAACGTCGAGAACCTGTTCGGTTACAACGTGATCCAGTACACGCTGGTGTCCCACGTGCTCACGTTGGGCTTCGCGGTGATGGCTGCCGGGCTGGTCTACTTCCTCGCGACCCGCGGCTCTGCCGCACCGCGCTACCAGCTCGCCTCGGTGCTCTCCGCCGTGGTGATGGTGTCGGCCTTCTTCGAGCTGTGGGTGCTCTCGGAACGCTGGCGCCAGGCCTTCACCTGGAACGGGACGGCATACGTCCAGTCGGACGTGCTCTTCTCCAACGGCTACCGGTACATGAACTGGTCCATCGACGTCCCCGTCCTGCTGATCCAGTTGCTGATCGTGCTGGGGGTCACCGGTCGGGCGTTCCATCGCAACTGGGCGATGTTCGTGGTCGGCGGCCTCGGGATGATCTACACCGGCTACGCCGGGCAGTTCTACGAGGTGGACCGCTCGGCCCCGTACTGGATCTGGGGTCTGGTCAGCACGGCGTTCTTCCTGTTCCTGCTTGTCCTGGTCGCCCGGGTGATCTTCGGCAGCCTGGCCCGGCTGCCGGAGTCCGCCCGAGGTCTCGCGCGGGCCGTCTGGTGGCTGGTGCTCATCTCCTGGCTGCTCTACCCGGGTGCCTACCTGATGCCGGCGATGTGGGACTCCGCCGACGGGGTGGTGGCCAGGCAGATCACCTACACCGTGGCCGACATCACCTCCAAGGTGATCTACGGCGTGCTGCTCGGTGTCATCGCGCGCAAGGTCAGCGTCGCCGAGGGGTACGCCCCCGCGGTCGAGGACGACGTCGCCCGCCCACGCGGGGGGATCACCGAGGCGGCGCGGTGACGGACCGGCGGGGGTGGCGCGGGCGCCGTCGGTAGGATCTGCTGCCATGAGCACGCCTCGCCCCGTCCTCGTGGTGGACTTCGGAGCCCAGTACGCCCAGCTCATCGCGCGCCGGGTGCGTGAGGCCAACGTCTATTCCGAGATCGTGCCGCACTCGATGCCGGTCGCCGAGATGCTGGCGAAGGACCCGGCGGCGATCATCCTCTCCGGCGGCCCGTCGAGCGTCTACGCGCCGGGCGCCCCGCAGATCGACGCCGGCATGTTCTCGTCCGGGGTGCCGGTCTTCGGCATCTGTTACGGCTTCCAGGCGATGGCCCAGGCGCTCGGTGGCACCGTGGCCCGCACCGGCAACCGCGAGTACGGCGGGACCCCGCTGCGCCCCCGCCTCCTCGACCCCGGCGTGCTGCTCCGCGACCTGCCGGCCGACCTGCCGGTGTGGATGAGCCACGGCGACTGCGTGACCGAGGCCCCGGCGGGCTTCACGGTGACCGCCGAGTCGGCGGGCGCGCCGGTCGCCGCGTTCGAGGACGTGGCCGGCCGCCGGGCCGGCGTGCAGTTCCACCCGGAGGTCGGGCACACCGCGCACGGCCAGGAGATGCTGCGCCGCTTCCTGCACGACATCGCCGGCATCGAGCCGACCTGGACGCCCGAGAACATCATCGACGAGCAGGTCGCCCGGATCCGCGAGCAGGTCGGCGACAAGGAGGTCATCTGCGGCCTGAGCGGCGGGGTCGACTCGGCCGTCGCCGCCGCGCTGGTGCACAGGGCCGTCGGCGACCAGCTCACCTGCGTCTTCGTCGACCACGGCCTGCTGCGTGCCGGCGAGGCCGAGCAGGTGGAGAAGGACTACGTCGCCGCCACCGGCATCAAGCTCAAGGTGGTCGACGCGCAGGAGCGGTTCCTCGACGCCCTGGCCGGGGTGACCGACCCGGAGCAGAAGCGCAAGATCATCGGTCGGGAGTTCATCCGGGTGTTCGAGGCCGCGGCGCGGGAGGTGGCCGCCCACGGCGACGTCGAGTTCCTCGTCCAGGGCACCCTCTACCCGGACGTGGTGGAGTCCGGCGGCGGCACCGGCACCGCCAACATCAAGAGCCACCACAACGTCGGCGGCCTGCCGGAGGACCTGAAGTTCGCGCTGGTGGAGCCGCTGCGCACGCTGTTCAAGGACGAGGTCCGGGCGCTCGGCCTCCAGCTCGGCCTGCCCGAGGCGATGGTCTGGCGGCACCCGTTCCCGGGCCCCGGCCTGGCCATCCGGATCATCGGCGCGGTCGACCAGGAGCGGCTCGACCTGCTCCGGCGGGCCGACCTGATCGCCCGCGAGGAGCTCACCGCCGCCGGCCTGGACCGGGGCGTCTGGCAGTTCCCGGTGGTGCTCCTGGCCGACGTGCGCAGCGTCGGGGTGCAGGGCGACGGCCGCAGCTACGGGCACCCCGTGGTGCTGCGGCCGGTCTCCAGCGAGGACGCGATGACCGCCGACTGGTCCCGGCTGCCCTACGAGGTGGTCGCCCGGATCTCCACCCGGATCACCAACGAGGTCGCCGAGGTCAACCGCGTGGTGCTGGACGTGACGAGCAAGCCGCCGGGCACGATCGAGTGGGAGTGATCCCGCCTCACGCCGCCGGCGGATAGGTCGGCGGCGTCGGCTGCGCCACGGTCGGCTGCGTCACCGTGGGCGGCGCGGCCTGCGCCGGGTGCGGCCAGGCGGGCGCGCCGGCCGGCTCCTCGGGCATCAGGAACCACATGATCGGGTACGCGAGCAGCGCGAGCCCGCCGGTGAGCAGGCCGGCGACGGCGAAGACCACCCGGACCAGGGTGGGGTCGACGGCGAAGTACCGGCCGAGGCCGCTGGCCACTCCGGCGACCATCCGGTCCGTGACGGGGCGACGGAGCTGCTTGTACGGGGGCTGGGGAGGGGCGGTGTAGGTCATGTCTCCACGGTCCGCGCCGGTCGTCGGAGCGGCCTCGGTGACCGCCCGGATCCCTACCCTGACCCGCCCCTGAGGCGCGAGCATTCAGTCAGGAATCTGACTCTTTTCGATGGAGGTAACCCGGGCCGGGGAGAATTTGGCCCCGTGACCACCATGCTGGAGCCGCTCCGCAGGATCGCGGCATACGCAGTTTGTGCTGACTCAGTCGGCCGGGTGTTGCTGGTCCGCGCATCGGAGCGCTCCGGCACCCCCGGCACGTGGTCGCTGCCCGGCGGGGCGGTCGACCACGGTGAGGACCCGCACCACACCGTCGTCCGGGAGACCGCCGCCGAGACCGGCCTCTCCGTCACCGTCGCGGGCCTGCACGACGTGCTCGCCGACATGCGGGCGCTGCCGGAGCGGGGCATCACCATCCACACCGACCGCCTGATCTACCAGGTCTCGGTGCGGGGCGGGACGCTCGCCGACCGGGTCGACCGGCCGACCGACCTGGCCCGCTGGTTCACCCCGGAGGAAGCCAGCGAGCTGCCGCTGCGCTCGTTCACCGCGCGGGCCCTGGGCCTGCCCGCCTCGTCCGCCGACATCGTTCCGGACGAGGCGCCGGAGTTCCCCTCGTTCTACGCCGTGCCCGGCCCCGACGGGCTGCACCGCGCCCAGCGCTTCGCCGCGTACGCGGTGGTGACCGACCCGGACGACCGGGTGCTGCTCACCCGCGTCTCCGACGGCTACCCGGGGGCGGGCTGCTGGCACCTGCCCGGCGGCGGCACCGACTACGGTGAGCAGCCCGGCGCCGCCCTGATCCGGGAACTGGTCGAGGAGACCGGGCAGACCGGCCGGCTCGTCGAGCTGCTCGGCGTGGCCAGCCACCGGGACGCGGCCTCCCTCGGCCCGGAGGGCTATCCGATCGACTGGCACGGCGTCCGCGCCTTCTACCGGGTCGTGGTCGACAAGCCGGCCCCGCCCACCGTCGCCGACGTCGGCGGTTCCACCTGCGAGGCCCGCTGGTTCGGCCGCGAGGAGCTGGGCGCCCTCCCCACCGACCGCCTGACCGAGGTGACGGCGGAAGCCGTCCAGGCCGCCCGCCTGGCCTGACCGCCCCGTCCCCAGGGTCCTCCCTTCCTGTTCGTCGATCATGAGGTTGACCGGGCGTCACGCCGGACCCGCTGCGGCTAACCTCATGATCGGCGGAACGGGTCGGCGCGGGCGGGGGAGTGCGGGCGGGTGGAACGACGGCGACGGGTCGGCGCGTACGGGGTGTGTCGGGGCCCGGACGGGCGGGTGTTGTTGGTCCGCGGCTCGGGCGCGTGCCCGGTCCCGGGCGTCTGGCAGCTTCCCGGGGGCGGCGTCGAGCACGCCGAGCATCCGGCGCACGCGGTGGTCCGCGAGTTCGCCGAGGAGACCGGCCTCACGATCGAGGTGACCGGGCTGCGGGCGGTGTCCGCCGACGTGACGACCTTCCGTGACGACGGCGTCGCGGTGCACACCGACCGCGTGGTCTTCGATGTCGTCGCGCGCGGCGGCGAACTGCGGCCGGAGCCGGCCGGCGGCAGCGACGAGGCGGGCTGGTTCACGACCGCCGAGGCGGCGGCGGTGCCGCTGGTGCCGTTCACCGCCGAGCTTCTCGGCCTGCCCGTGTCGCCCCTGCTGCCGGATCTGCCCCGCTCGCCGGTGGAGGGGCCGGTCGCCCCGCTCCCGCCCGACCGGAGGCAGCGCTTCGGGGCGTACGGCCTGGTCACCGACCGCGCGGGCCGGGTGCTGCTCACCATGATCGCCGACGGTTACCCGGGTGCCGGCCGGTGGCACCTGCCGGGCGGCGGGACCGACCACGGCGAGCAGCCGGTCGCCGCGCTGCTGCGCGAGCTGGTCGAGGAGTCCGGCCAGCTCGGTCGGGTGGTCGAACTGATCTGCGTCGACAACCTGCACAACCCGGCCGCGCTGGGCCCGGAGGGGCGCCCGCTCGACTGGCACGGCATCCGGGTGGTCTACCGGGTGGCGGTGGACACGCCCACCGAGCCGCGGGTGACCGAGCTAGCCGGCGGATCCACCGCCCGCGCGGGGTGGTTCACGCCGGAGCAGCTCACCGGGCTGCCGCTGAGCGGGATCGCCGCACTGGCGCTGGCCAAGGCCCCCGCAGGCGACCGTCCGTAACCGGACATCGGTGTCGCCGGCGCCCGCTCGCCGAGCCGGCGGAGACTGGGTCCGGTACATTCGATGTGGGGTTGGTGGAGGAAACGGGCGATGGAGCCCGAGATGGGAATAAGAGAGCGGTTCGCGCGGTTAGACCAGATATTAAGTACCGCCGGCAGCTATCGCCAACCCCCGTTCCCCTATGCGATGGTGTACTCCGCAAAACGGCTGCCGGGCCAGAAAGGTCCGGCACGAGACAGCCGGACACCCGCCCTCGCGGCGGTAACCGATCCGGTGATGGAGGAAACGTGCCGAGAGCCCCATGGCGCCGGCGTCGTACCACTGACAGTCCGCGTCCCGCAGGGCGTCGCTGGGCGGGCCCGTTGCGCCGCAGCAGCACGCTCGCCCGGCAGGTGCTGCTGGTCCGCGTCGGGCGCCGCGACGGCGACCTGCACGCGACCAGCGACCTCTCGATGCCCGAGCACCGCTACGCCGACCGGCCGCGCCGCCGCTACGGACTCACCCGGGTGGAGCGCGTCGACGTCGCCTCGATCGTCCCGGTCAGCCCCGCGCTCGGCCCCACGACCCCGGTCGACGACGACTCGGCGATGTCGATCCCGCTGCTTCCGGGCGAGCGGACGGTCGCCCGCCGGATGAAGTTCGCGGTGGTCAACGCCTGCACACTCAGCAGCCTGATGCTCGGCATGCTGGCCATCTTCCTGGCCATGCAGGGCGAGGTGCGCATCGCCGCGCTCTGCCTGATCGCCTGCGTCGTCTTCGACGGCCTCGACGGCGCGCTCGCCCGCAAGTTCGGCGTGGCCAGCCCGTTCGGCGCGCAGATGGACTCGCTGGCCGACATGTGCTCGTTCGGCCTGGCCGCCCCCGTGGTGGTCTACGCCTCGCTGGCCGGTTCGGTCTCCACACCGGCCGCCGCGGTGGCCTGCGCCCTCGTCGCGGCGTGTGCGGCGATCCGGCTCGCCCGGTTCAACGTCTCGCCGAAGGACGGCAGGTTCTTCTGCGGCGTGCCCACCACCATGGCCGCCGCCGTGCTCGCCCTGACCGTCGCCATCGGGCTGCCCGTGCCGGGCATCGTCCAGGTCGCCGGCGTGGCGCTGCTCGCCTTCGCCATGGTCTCCAGCTTCCCCTACGCGAAGCTTGCCCGGCTGGTGAAGCTGCCGCCGTGGCTATGGCTGGCCCCGGTGATCGGCGCGCTGATCGACATCCGGCTCACCTTCGCCCTGATCGTGGTCGGTTACCTGGTCAGCGGCCCGGTGCTCTGGCTGCGTCAGCGCCGTACCGCCTGAGGCACGTACGCGAGAAGGGGCGCCGCGATCCCGCGGCGCCCCTTCTTCATCTCGTCCGGACAGGCCCTCAGCTCCAGCGGGCGATGACGGTCGAGCCCCCGACGACCTTGTCCCCGGGGCCGACCAGCGGCTCCGCCGCGTCCGCCGGCAGGTAGACGTCGGTGCGCGAGCCGAACCGGATCAGGCCGAAGCGCTCGCCCCGGGCCAGCAGCGCGCCGATCGGCGCCCGCTGCACGATCCGCCGGGCGATCAGGCCCGTGCGCTGCGCCACGACCACCGTGCCGCGCGCGGTGTCCAGCACCGTGTACGCGGCCACGTTGTGCTCCGCCGCCGGCTTCATCGCGTTGGCGAAGCCACCGTCGGCGACGAAGTAGTCGACCACCTTGCCGGCCACCGGGGCACGGTTGACGTGCACGTCCAGCACCGACAGGAAGACGGCGATCCGCAGCCACTCGCCCTCGCCGAAGCGCTCGTCGTGCAGCCGCTGCACCGACAGCACCCGACCGTCGGCCGAGGCGACCACCGCCGACGAGTCCTCCGGCACGTCGCGCTCCGGGTCCCGGAAGAAGGCGGCCACCGGGGCGGCGGCCAGCGCCGGCAGCAGCCAGAGCTTCGACTTCGGCCGGGTCGCCCGGGCCACCGCGGCGAGGCCCAGCGCGATGCCGGCCGCGGCCACCCCGTTGGAGTCGATGTGCATCCCCCTGGTCAGCGGGACGCTGGACGGGCGGTACGCCGGGGCCAGCCGGGCGGCCGACGCGGCGTCGGCCGGGGTGTAGCGGAGCCGGTACACCCGCAGCGGCGGCGTGTTGCGCAGCACCAGGTCGACCCCGACGCCGTACAGCGCGCCCTGCCGGTCCAGTTCGGCGGCGGCGCCCGCGGTACGCCCCGGCGTGGCGGTCGTGGCCACGCTCAGCACCGCGCCGTCGGCGAGGTACTTCGTCAGGCCCTCGACGGCGGCGCGGGTCTCGTCGGCCGTGCCGGTCAGCGGCTCCCCGGCGACGACCACCGCGGCCGGCTCGGCCTCGGCGAGGGTGTCGACCACGCGGACCCGGTCGGCCACCCAGCGACCCTGGGCGGTGACGTGCTCCCGGAGGGCCGCCGGGGAGGTCGACCCGGCGGGCACCAGGGTGAGGGTGTCGCCGGGCAGCAGCGCGTCGATCGCCGCGGCCAGCACCGCGGACTCCGGCGTCGCGCCGACCAGCAGCGCGGCCTTCGGGTCGTTGATCCGGGCGAGCTCGGAGACGAGGGTGCGGGCGGCTCGCTCGCCGATGCGGACCGGGCCGGACCGGCCGAAGGTGCGCACGGCGGGGGACTGCGTCATGTCGGACGGACTCCTGACGGGTAGAGACGGGAATCGCGGCGGGACCGCCACGGCGGCGCGGTCCGGCCGGCGCGGCGGCCAGGTCGGCGCGGGCCGGCCGGCGGAGGCGAGTTCTCCACGGCCAGCATAGGCCGCCGTCGCCGACGGCCGCACCGCTGTGGTCAGCCGCGCGTGCGCTCCTCACCGGCCGGCGGCCCGTCGGTCCGCCGGGGCAGGGCGTCCTCGTCGGCGGCGCGGTCCTCGACCGCCTCGGGCCGGACGTCGGTGACGGCCTCCGTCGGCCACTCGTCGGCCTCGCCCCCGGCCCGGGATCCGGTCGCCGTCGGTCCGCCCACCGTCGGTTCGCTCGGCGTCGCTCCGCCGGTCATCGGCGCGGCGACGTCCCACTCGGACCGCCCGCCCCAGTCGGAGCGCTCGCCCCAGTCGGACCGGCGGCCGCCCCAGGCCGCCGGCTCGTCGGCCGGCGCCTGCCGGTCGAGGTCCCAGCGGGTCGGGTCCACCTCCGTGGCCTGCCGATCCGTCGCCCGCCCCGCCGGTTCCGCGCCCGGCGGGGCGGAGACGGGCTCGGCCGCGTCCGGGTCGACCGCGTCCGGCTCGACCGCGTCCGGGGCGGCGGCGTCGGAGGGGGCGGCGCCGCCGGGCGTGGCCGCGCCGCCGGACCGCCCGGAGCGCAGCGCGCCCACCAGGCCCAACAGGCCGATCAGGATCAGCGCGCCGGCCAGGAACCAGCCGACCGGTGGGAGGGCGAGCCCGAGCAACTGGGCGAGCAGCCACCACGCGGCGAGGCCGAGGAAGATCAGCCCGAAGGCGAAGGACACGATGTCGGTGCGGTGGGCCTTCACCGGGTCACCTCCAGGTTGCCGGCGTTGACGTGGATGTAGAGGCGCAGCGTGCCGCCGCCGGGGCCGTCCGGACCCAGGTCGGCCGCCTCCCGCAGCTCGCCGGCGAGCCCGCCGGAGCGCTTGCCGAAGACGACCGCGTCGCCGGCGTTGACGTCGGCCACCGTGGTGACGTCGACGTTCGGCGGCACCACCACCGTGCACTCGCCGAAGTTGACGGAGACGGTGATCTCGGTGTTCTTCTTGTCGAAGTCGACCGCGCGCAGGTCCAGGACCGTGTCGCCGAAGCTGTTCTCGTACCGCAGGGCGAGGTCGCGGTGGTCGGTGGGCGCCCAGGTGACGTTGCCGTCGACGCCCCGGATCCGATCGTACGACTCGGCCACGGTGGCCACCCCGAGGGCGGCGGCGGCCACCAGGCCGAGCGCGATCAGCCACCGGGCCCGCCCGAACCACGTGCCGACCAGCAGGCCGAGCCCGATGGTGGCCAGCGTGGCCGCGAAGTACGCCGACGCCCCGACGTCGAACACGTCCAGCAGGTCGACGACGGCGACCACGCCCAGGGCGAGGAAGATCAGCGAGAACGTCACCGCGCCGAGCGGGGAGCGCTCACGCGGTCGCTTCGGCGGCTTCGGCGGTTTGCGCTGTGCGGGCGGCACGACGGTCTGCCCGGCGTACGGGCCGTGCGGGGCGAACGGGGGCCGGTAGCCCGGGGGCAGGGGCGGGGACGCCGGGTGGCCCGGTCCCGGTGCGCCCGAGGTTGCGGCGGGCCAGCCGGACGTGGGCGCTGCCGGCGGCCAGCCGACGGTCGGCGTACCCGCCGGTGGACGGGCGGGCGGGGCCGGGGCGGCTGGCCAGGCGGGCAGCTCGGCGGTCGACTGGGGGACCGGGGCGCTCCAGGTGGCCTGGGCGACGGTCGCCGGCGGGGCCGGGACCGGACCCGCCCCGGGGGGCACGGCCACGGTTGGCGGAGCCGCGTACGCGACCGGGGCGGGATGGCCGACCGGTGGCACCGGCCCGGGCGGGGCGGTGGGCGGCACGGGCGGGACGGGGCCGACCGGCGCGCCCTGGGTGGTCCTGTTGTCGCGGTTCAGCAGCAGCGCGCCGCCGATCAGGATCGTGGCGCCGAGCAGCACCGCCCGGAACGCGTCCGTGACGATGTAGCCGAAACTGATCGCGACCAGGATGCTCAGCACGATCACGGTGACCGGGGACATGCTGGACCGGCCCCGGCCCAGCATGGACTCGACGGGGGAGGCGCTGTCCCCCTCACCCGGGATGATCAGCCAGGCGGTGACGTAGACCAGGATGCCGATGCCGCCGAAGAAGCCGAGCACCGCCAGCAGCACCCGCCAGAGGACCGGGTCGGTGTTGGTGGCCCGGCCGATGGCGGCGCAGACGCCGGCCAGGTAGCGGCCGTCGCGGGGGCGCACCAGCCCGTACCGCGAGGTGAAGCCGGCGCCGCCGAACGACGGCTGCGGTCCGGGACCTGGCCCGGCGCCGGGCGGTGGTGGCCCACCCGCGTCCCCGGCGGGAGACGGCGCGGCCACGGGGGGCGGCGCCGCGGAGCCGGCGGTCGGTGTCGCGGTCGGCGGTGGCCCGCCCGGCTGAGCGGCCCCGGGATCGGCGGGCTGGGCAGCTTCCTCGGTCATGCCTCGATCCTGCTGCCCCGACCCGCCGGGCGGCCTCAGGACCCGACCCTGACCCCACCCTGAGATCCCGGCGGCCCGAATGTCGGGGGCGTCCCCGTGGTCGGGCCCCGGTGCGGCGTGTGACGATCGATCCGACGCCGGAAACGGACCGTCGCCCGCTTTCGTGCCCGCCGTGACCAGGGAGTCTCCGATCAGCGCCGTGACCCAGCCGCCCCGCCTCTACCGCGCCCCCGAGCACCGGATGGCCGCGGGGGTGGCCGCCGGCATCGCCGACCACCTCGGCATCTCGGTGCTGCGGGTACGGGTCGCCTTCATGGTGCTGCTGGGGCTGAGCGGGCTCGGCCTGCTGCTCTACGCGGCCTTCTGGGCGGTCGTGCCGCTGCGCCCGGGCGACACCGCCGTGCCGGCCCGCCGGGACGTCGCCCAGCTGCTGCCGTTCGTGGCGATCGGCCTCGGCGTGCTGCTGGTGCAGGTGATGGTCTTCGACTCGGTCGGGGCGGCGGGCACCGCCGGCTGGCTGGTCGCGATCATCGCGGTCGGCGCCGGGGTGATCTGGCACCAGTCGGCCCCGGAGCGGCGGCGGCAGTGGGGCGACTCCATGCCGGTGCCCTGGCTGGGCGCGGTGGTGGAGGAGAGCGACCGGCGGGCCTTCGTGCTCCGGTTCATCGGCGGCGGGGTGCTGGTCGCGGTGGGCATCATCGGCGTCGCCGCGGTCTACTCCCCGGCGCAGAACTTCGACGCCGTGCTCAACGGCGTGATCTTCGCCCTGGTCGGGCTCGCCGGGGTCGGCGTGGTGGCCGCGCCGGTGCTGTGGCGGACGTACAACCAGCTCCGGTCGGAGCGCGAGGGGCGCATCCGGGAGCAGGAACGGGCAGAACTGGCCGCCATGGTGCACGACCAGGTGCTGCACACCCTGGCCCTGATCCAGCGCAACGCGAGCGACGTGAAGACCGTCCAGCGGCTCGCCCGGGGGCAGGAACGCTCGCTGCGCAACTGGCTCTACAAGCCCACCGGTTCGCCCACCGAGCGGTTCGCCGCCGCCCTGGAGCAGGCCGCCGCCGAGGTCGAGGACACGTTCGCGATCACGGTGGAGGCGGTGGTGGTCGGCGACCGGGAGACCGACGAGCGGGTCGGTGCGCTGGTGGCGGCCGCCCGCGAGGCGCTGGTGAACGCCGCCCGGCACGCCGGGGTGCAGACCGTCTCGCTCTACGCCGAGGTCGAGCCGGATCAGGTCAGCGTCTTCGTCCGGGACCGGGGGAAGGGCTTCGACCCGGATACGGTGGAGGATCACCGGCACGGGGTCCGGGGTTCGATCATCGGGCGGATGAGGCGGCACGGCGGCCGGGCGGAGATCCGCTCCGGGCCGGGGGAAGGGACCGAGGTCCGGTTGATCCTGCCGATCACCCGCGACCCGGCAACGGCGGAAAGGGACAAGTGATGACCGAGCAGTCGATGGAACCGGTCGAGGGGGCGACTGCCCGCGCCGAGCGGCTGCGGGTCTTCCTCGTCGACGACCACGCCATGTTCCGCGCGGGGGTCCGCGCCGAGTTGGGCGCGCACGTCGAAGTGGTGGGCGAGGCGAGCACCGTCGGCGAGGCGGTCACCCGGATCGCCGTCACGCTGCCCGACGTGGTGCTGCTCGACGTGCACATGCCCGACGGCGGCGGCCGGGCGGTGCTGGAGGCGATGCGGCGTACCCACCCGCAGGTCAAGTTCCTGGCGCTGAGCGTCTCGGACGCGGCGGAGGACGTGATCGGGCTGATCCGGGCCGGCGCGCGGGGCTACGTCACGAAGACGATCTCCCCGGAGGAGCTCGCCGCCGCGGTCCGTCGGGTGGCCGACGGCGACGCCGTGTTCAGCCCCCGGTTGGCGGGGTTCGTGCTGGACGCGTTCGCGGCCCGTCCCGACGCCCCGGTGGCCGACCCGGAGCTGGACCAGCTCACCAACCGCGAGCGCGAGGTGCTGCGGCTGCTCGCCCGGGGGTACGCCTACAAGGAGATCGCCAAGGAGCTCTACATCTCCATCAAGACGGTGGAGACGCACGTGTCCAACGTGCTTCGCAAGCTCCAGATGTCCAACAGGTACGAGTTGTCCCGCTGGGCGGCCGACCGTCGGCTCGTGTGATCCATTTCTTTTCCCCGTCATATGGGGCGGAACCGACGAATGCGGCCCACAGGGGCTGACAAACGATCAAGTCCCGTCACATAATGCCCCGTCGCGTTCTCGCGTGCGGGTGGTGCACATCCCGCGGGAACGGCGGCTTCACGCAACCCGCCGTGCGCGGGTCACCCCTGGGGAGAGGTGCACGAATCTGATGTTCGGACAACGAGGACGGCGCTGGGCGCGGATCGCGCTGGCGACCGTCGCCGGCGGCGCGCTGGCAATCGGCGCGGTCGCGCCGGCCGCCGCCGCCGACAAGACCGGCGTCGCCAAGTCGGTCAAGGGCAGCAACGTCACGCTCCTGCTCAACGGGCAGCCGAAGAGCACCGGTGCGCTGGCACTCAAGATCGACGGGAAGCTCGTCCCCGCCTTCTGCATCGACTACCACACCAACGTGGCGATCGACGGCAAGTACAAGGAGGGCACCTGGGACGAGTCCCAGGTGAAGAACCTCGGCAAGGTGCAGTGGGTGCTGACCCACGGCTACCCGAACGCCGACTCCGCCAAGCTGCTGGCCGCCGCCGGCGCCACCGCCCCGGCGAAGGCCGAGGCGGACAAGCTGCTCTACTTCGGCACCCAGACCGCCATCTGGAACTTCAGCGACGGCGTCAAGCTGGGTGACTGGGTCGACAACCAGAAGCTGCTCGGCAAGAAGCAGTACGACGTGGTCAAGAAGGTCCACGACTACCTGGTCGCCAACGCCACCGACCAGCCCGAGCCGAAGGCCGAGCTGAGCGTGGACCCGGCGAGCGCCAAGGCCACCGTCGGCGAGAAGGCCGGCCCCTTCACCGTCAAGGGCCCGGCGGGCGAGATCACCCTCGCGGTCGACGGCGGCTCGGCGGTCGACGCCGAGGGCAGGCAGGTCACCACGACCACCAACGGCGGCCAGTTCTGGCTGACCGCGGACGGCGCCGGCGAGGTGAAGGTGACCGTTTCCGCCCAGGACTCGGTCTCCTTCGGCCGGGTGTTCCTCTTCACCGGCCAGCGTGCCGCGCAGAAGCTGATCCTCGGTGGCAGCACCGGTTCGACCGTGACCGCCGAGGCCGAGGCCGCGTTCGCCGCCGCCCCGACCGAGTCCCCGTCGCCGAGCGCTCCGGCGGAGTCGCCCTCGCCGAGCACCCCGGCTGAGTCGCCGTCGCCGAGCGCCCCGGTCGACAGCCCGGCCCCGTCGACCTCGCCCGCGAGCAGCGGCGGGGACCTCCCGCTGACCGGCTCCCCGATCGCCGCCTCGATCGCCGCCGGCGTGGCGCTGCTGGCCGCCGGCGCGGTCGCCGTGCTGCTGTTCCGCCGTCGCAAGCTGCGCTTCACGGCCTGATCGACGCCCGCTCCACGGCTCCGGCCCCGGTACCGCCCCGCGCGGTGCCGGGGCCGGATCCGTTCGCCCCCGGGCTCAGCCGGTGCGCAGCACGGCGAACGCCTCCGCCATCCGGCCGGCCGGCAGCCCGGCCGCGTCGGCCGTCGCGGTGAGTTGGTCCCGCACCCAGGTCGCCACGTCCATCCGCCCGGTCTGCGAGCGGTGCGCCGCCATGGCGGCGACCTTGCGCGCGTACCGGTCGGTGACGTCGACGACGTGATCCGGCGCGGGGCCGCCGGCGTACCAGATCTCCCGGACCACCCACGGCTCCAGCCCCGCGGCCAGCAGGCCGGGATGGGCGAACCGGTTTCGCGCGTCCGGGTAGACCGCGCAGGTGGTGGCCTCGCCCACGGCGAGGTGGTCCGGGCGGCCCGGCCCGACGAGCTGCTCCCACCGGCGCAGCGGCGAGCTGGTCAACACCCGGTCGGGCCGGAACCGGCGGATCGCCGCGGCGGCCGCCGCCCGCTGCTCCTCCTCCCGCAGCCGGCCCACCTCGGCGCGCGGGGTGTCGCCGCACTCTCCGGAGTCACCCCGGGTGACGAGCAGGTACGAGACGTCGACACCCTCGTCCACCCAGGTGGCGATGGTGCCCGCACAGCCGAAGTCGACATCGTCCGGATGGGCAAAAACGGCCAACGTGCGGACGACGTCGGACAGCACCGGAGCGGACGCGGGGAAGCTCACAGCCGCTCAGCCTACGCCGGGGGCGGACCCCCTCCGAACCATATCTTTCCTGCTCAGAGGGGTACGACCGGCGTACATCATGATCTTTTTTCGGGTATCGGCAACGTGGCGACCAACTAACGGCTTGATAACGGCACCTTCACGGAACGGGCCGGTGGGTGTCACAGTGGCAGCACCTCACCCCTCATGTGAGGCACTCCGTACGGCCTGACGACCATGGGCCCCGCCTGTTGACGGTGCTCCGTGGTGGTCTCGTGTGCGCGGTGCCGAGCGCGACGGGCGAGGTGGCCCGGCGGATCGGTACACATTCTTGTCCCGAATTCACTGCGGTGAAACCGGCTCCCGCACTGCGGTTGCCGGACGTGTCACCCCCCATACGTGCGTGAAACCCACGACGGATCCAGGTTCAGAAAGAGGAGGCCCCTCGGAATGAGAGTCTCGAAGCGGGCAAGCAGCGCGGTCGCGCTGGGCGCGGCGTTCGCGCTCGTCGCGTCCGGCTGCTCGAGCAGCGACAGCGACGGTGGCGACGCCGGCGCCAGCAGCGACGGCGCGATCACCATCGACGGCACTCAGCCGGAGGTCGGCCTGGTCCCGTCGAACACCACCGAGACCGGTGGTGGGGCGATCATCGACTGGATCTGGACCGGTCTGGTCGAGTACCCGAACGACGGCAGCGCCCCGCGTAACGCGGTCGCCGAGTCGATCGAGACGACCGACTCCAAGGTCTACACGATCAAGATCAAGAAGGACACGAAGTTCCACGACGGCACCGTCGTCAAGGCCAAGAACTTCGTGGACGCCTGGAACTGGGGCGCCTACTCGCCCAACGGCGCGCAGAACGGCAGCTTCTTCGCCGACATCCAGGGCTTCGACCAGGTCCACACCGAGGACCCGGACGGCGCCGAGGGCCCGAAGAAGGCCCCCGAGCCCGCCGCCAAGGAGATGTCCGGCCTGAAGGTCGTCGACGACTGGACCTTCGAGGTCACCCTGGCCGCGCCGACCGCGGTGTTCCCGACCAAGCTCGGCTACAGCACCTTCATGCCGCTGCCGGACGCGTTCTTCACCCAGGGCGCCGAGGCGTTCGGCAAGAAGCCGATCGGCAACGGCCCGATCAAGTTCGTGTCGTGGGAAGACGACGTCCAGATCAAGCTGACGCGCTTCGATGACTACTCCTTGAACGACAAGATGAAGATCAAGGACGTAAACATCAAGCTCTACCAGGACGACACGGCGGCGTACAACGACCTGCTCGCCGGCAACCTGGACTTCCAGCAGCAGGTTCCGGTCTCCGCCATCGCGGGCGACAAGTGGAAGAACGACCTGGGCGAGCGGGCCATCTCCTCCACCACCCCGTCGACCGGCATCATCGCCTTCCCGATCTACGACAAGCGCTTCCAGAACCCGAAGCTGCGTCGCGCGATCTCGTTGTCGATCAACCGCCAGGAGATCAGCGACAAGATCTTCTTCGGTTCGCGCAAGCCGGCCGACAGCTGGGCCAACCCGCTGACCCCGGGCGCCAAGGCCGGTAACTGCACCGCCTGCCAGTTCAACGTCGACGAGGCCAAGAAGCTCCTCGCCGAGGCCGGTGGCTTCTCCGGCGAGCTGGTCATGTTCTACAACGCCGACGCCAGCCACAAGGAGTGGATGGAGGCCGTCGCGCAGCAGGTGAAGACGAACCTCGGCATCAACGCCCGCGCCGAGGGTGTGCCGACCTTCGCGGTGTTCCGCCAGAACATCAACGCCGGCAAGATGACCGGCATGTACCGCGCCGGCTGGCAGCAGGACTACCCGGACGTGGAGAACTGGGTCGGCCCGCTCTACGTGACCGGCGGTTCCTCGAACGACGGCAAGTACAGCAACCCGCAGGTCGACGCGCTGGCCAAGGAAGCCGCCTCCGCGCCGAGCCTGGAGGCGTCGCACGCCAAGTACGCCGAGGCGGTCGCCCTCATCGACCAGGACGTCCCCTCGATCCCGGTCTACTTCGGTGGTCAGCAGTCCGGCCACTCGGAGAAGATCAAGAAGATCGAGCTGTCCAACGTCGGCGAACTCGACCTCACCTCGGTCGAGCTCTGATCCGAACGGTCTGACCCCGGGTCGGGCTCACCTACCGGTGAGCCCGACCCGGGCCGTTCCGTGAGGTGGTGTCACCACACCGCCTCGCCAGGTCTGTCATCCCCGTGTCGGCCGTCCGACGCGCGCCCCCTGTCTGGAGGACCACCCCATGGGCCGTTATCTGTTGAGACGGCTGCTCCAACTCATCCCGGTCTTCATCGGGACCACCTTCTTGCTCTACTGGCTCGTCTGGAAGGTGCCAGGCGACCCGTTCGCCGGCAAGTGTGGCGAGCGTCCCTGCCCCGACAGCTTCGTCAACGCGATGAAGGACAAGTTCAAGCTCGACGAGCCGCTCCTCGTGCAGTACGGCAACTACATGAAGAACCTCTTCCAGGGGGACTTCGGGCAGACCTGGGGTGGCCGGGAGATCGGCGACATCATCGCCACCTCCTACCCGAACACCCTCAAGCTGGCCCTGGTGGCGCTCGCCATCGAGGCGGTCATCGGACTCACCGCCGGCGTGCTCACCGGCCTGCGCCGCAACGGCTTCCTGGACAACCTGGTCCTGGTCTCCAGCCTCTTCCTCATCGCGCTGCCGATCTTCGTCATCGGCTTCGTGGCCCAGTGGCTGTTCGGCGTGCAGTTGCACATCGTCGAGCCGACGGTCTCCAGCGAGATGCGGCTCTCCGAGCTGATCGTGCCCGGCTTCGTGTTGGGTAGCGCCTCGATGGCGTACATCGCCCGGTTGGCCCGCACGAGCATCGCGGAGAACCGGCGCGCCGACTACGTGCGCACGGCGATCGCCAAGGGGCTGCCGATGCGCCGGGTGGTCGGGGTGCACCTGCTGCGCAACTCGCTCATCCCGGTGGTGACGCTGCTCGGCACCGACCTCGGCGCCCTGATGGGCGGCGCGATCGTCACCGAGGGCATCTTCCGGATCAACGGGATCGGCCAACAGGTCTACCGCGCGATCGTCACCAAGGAGAGCGCTACCGTTGTCTCCATCGTGGTGGTCCTGGTGCTCGTCTACCTGCTGATGAACCTGCTGGTCGACCTGCTCTACGCCGCCCTGGACCCGAGGATCCGCTATGAGTGAGCGCAGCGAACGAATCATCATTGCAGCGTGCGCGGGCACCGGTGTCCGCGCCGAGCGGAGTGGGGTACGGGCATGAGCGACCCGAGTGCCGCCTCGATCGTCAGCACCCCGCCCGCGACGGCGCCCGACGAGATCGGCGCGCCGACCAACGCCGGCCTGCCGGAGAACGCCCGCCAGGAGAAGCCGCGCGGCCTGCTCGGCGACGCCTGGCGCGACCTGCGCCGCAAGCCGCTGTTCTGGATCTCCGCGACGTTCATCGTCCTCTTCCTACTGATGACGGCGTTCCCCTCGCTGTTCAGCTCCGGCGACCCGGAGAACGGCAACCTGCAGAACAGCCTCGTCGGCCCGTCGTCGGAGGCGTGGTTCGGCTACGACTTTCAGGGCCGCGACGTCTTCGCCCGGGTGATCTACGGCGCCCGCGCCTCGATCGTGGTCTCCCTGCTCTCCGTGGTTGGCGTGCTGCTCATCGGCGGCGCGGTGGGGATCGTGGCCGGCTACCGCGGCGGCTGGGTGGACGCCCTGCTCTCCCGCGTCGCCGACATCTTCTTCGGGCTGCCGTTCGTGCTGGGCGCGATCGTGATCCTTACCACCTTCAACGGGTCGGGGACCAACAACAGCAAGGCCGAGATCATGGGCCTGGTGAGCATGTCGCTGATCGTGCTGGGCTGGCCGGTCGTGATGCGGCTCATGCGATCCGCGGTGCTGGCCACCAGGGAGGCGGACTACATCGTCGCCGCCCGCGCGCTGGGCGCGGGCACCGGCCGGATCATCCTCAAGCACCTGCTGCCGAACTGCCTCGCGCCGCTGCTGGTCTACGGGACGATCCTGGTCGGCTCGTACATCGGCGCCGAGGCGACGCTGTCCTTCCTGGGCGTCGGCCTGAAGAGCCCGGTGGTCTCCTGGGGCATCATGATCAATGAGGCGCAGTCCCTCATCCGCGTCGCGCCCTACCTGCTCTTCTTCCCCGCCGCGTTCCTCGTCACCGCCGTGCTGAGCTTCGTGATGCTCGGTGAGGCGGTCCGCGAGGCCCTCGATCCGAAACTCCGCTAGGGGAGATTCAGTTGTCCGACATTCTGGTGTCCGAGCAGTCCGCGGCCGGCGCGTCCGGCCGCCCCTCGGGCAGGTTGCTCGAGGTGGAAGACCTCCGGGTGGAGTTCCGCACCCGGGACGGCGTCGCCAAGGTCATCAACGGGGTCACGTACCACGTCGACGCGGGGGAGACCCTCGCCGTGCTCGGCGAGTCCGGCTCCGGTAAGAGCGTCACCGCGCAGACCATCATGGGCATCCTCGACACACCGCCCGGCTTCGTCACCGGCGGTCAGGTCCGCTTCCAGGGCAAGGACATGCTCCGCATGTCCTTCGAGGAGCGGCGCCGCATCCGCGGCGAGGGCATCGCGATGATCTTCCAGGACGCGCTCTCGGCGCTGAACCCGGTCTTCACCGTCGGGTTCCAGATCGCCGAGCAGTTCCGGGTGCGGCGCGGGATGAGCCGCTCCGACGCCAAGAAGCGCGCGATCGAGATGCTCGACCAGGTCAAGATCCCGAACGCCAAGGGCCGGTTCAGCAGCTACCCGCACCAGTTCTCGGGCGGCATGCGGCAGCGCGCCATGATCGCGATGTCGCTCGCCCTGGACCCGGAGGTGCTGATCGCGGACGAGCCGACCACCGCGCTCGACGTGACGGTGCAGGCGCAGATCATGGACCTGCTCGCCGAACTCCAGCGCGAGCGGCAGATGGGCATGATCCTGATCACCCACGACCTCGGCGTGGTCGCCGACGTCGCGGACCGGATCGCGGTGATGTACGCGGGCCGGATCGTCGAGGAAGCCAACGTCTACGACCTGTACGCCAAGCCGGCGCACCCGTACACGATCGGCCTGATCAACTCGATCCCGCGGCTCGACGAGAAGGGGCAGGAGCTCCGGACGATCAAGGGTCTCCCGCCGAACCTCATGAACATCCCGCCGGGCTGCCCGTTCAACCCGCGCTGCCCCATGGCGCAGCCGGTCTGCCGGGAGAAGGTCCCGCCGCTGCTGCAGGTCGGCGCCGGCCGGGCCAGCGCCTGCCACTTCGCCGAGGAGCTGGTGAACCGTGACTGAGAACATCCTCGAGGTCCGTGACCTGGTCAAGCACTACCCCGTGACCCGGGGCGTGGTGTTCAAGAAGACCATCGGTCACGTCAAGGCGGTCGACGGGGTCTCCTTCGACCTCAAGGCCGGCGAGACCCTGGGTGTGGTCGGGGAGTCGGGCTGCGGCAAGTCGACGCTGGCCCGGGTCCTGATGAACCTGGAGAAGCCGACGGGTGGCAGCGTCCACTACAAGGGCCAGGACATCTCGAAGTTCTCCGGCCCGGCGCTGCGTCGGCTGCGCCGGCAGATCCAGCTGGTGATGCAGGACCCGTACACCTCGCTGAACCCGCGCATGACGGTCGGCGACCTGATCGGCGAGCCGTTCGAGATCCACCCGGAGGTGGCGCCGAAGGGCAGCCGCCGGGAGAAGGTCAGGGAACTGCTCGACCTGGTGGGCCTCAACCCGGAGCACATCCACCGGTACCCGCACCAGTTCTCCGGCGGTCAGCGGCAGCGCATCGGCATCGCCCGGGCGCTCGCCCTACGGCCCGAGATCATCGTCTGCGACGAGCCGGTCAGCGCCCTGGACGTGTCGATCCAGGCCCAGGTGATGAACCTGCTGGAGAAGCTCCAGGGCGAGCTCGGGCTGTCGTACATCTTCATCGCGCACGACCTGTCGGTGGTCCGGCACCTGTCGGACCGGGTCGCGGTGATGTACCTCGGCAAGATCGCCGAGATCGGCACCGAGGACGAGATCTACGAGCGGCCGACCCACCCGTACACCCAGGCACTGCTCTCGGCCGTGCCGGTGCCGGACCCGACCGTGCGGGACAACAAGGCGATCATCCGCCTCACCGGTGACGTGCCGTCGCCGGTCAGCCCGCCGTCGGGCTGCCGGTTCCGGACCCGGTGCTGGAAGGCGCAGGACGTCTGCGCCGAGCAGGTCCCGCTGCTGGAGATCCGCCCGGGCTCGGACCACCCGAGCGCCTGTCACTTCGCGGAGAAGCGCGAAGTCGTGCAGACGCACGAGGCGTGACCCCCACGGAACCGCCTGCCGCCGTCATCGCGACGACGGCAGGCGGTTCCGTCGTTTCCGGGGGCCGGGACGGCCCGCCCCGGCCCCGCCCGCGCAGGGCGCCGTCGCCGGCGTACGCCGCGCAGGGCCGCCCGTCGCCGGCGTACGCCTCACAGGGGGCCGCGGCCGGCGCGGAGCAGCAGCAGCGCGAGCTGCGTGCCGTCGGCGCCGAGGGCGACCCGGAAGCGCTCCAGGATCTCCCGCTCCCGGGACAGCACCAGCCGGGTGCCGCCGGAGGCCATCCGGGTCACCCCGACCTCCTGGGAGAGCCGGGCCCGTTCCTGCCACAGCTCGATCAGCGCCCGGTCGATCTCGTCGATCCGCTCCCGGATCTCGACGATCCGGGCGGCCGCGGTCGGCTCCGGGGTGCCGGTGCGCGCCTCCGGCCCGGCGTCGTCGGCGCCTCCCGGCGCGTCGACCGGGGACCCGGAGGCACCGGGGCCGGGCCGGCCCGCCTCGGGTCGCGTCAGGCTGCCGTTGGACTCCACCACGTCTGTCATCATCGGGTACCCCTCGCCGTCAGGTGCCCGGTGCCCGGATCCCGGGACGGAGAAAGCCCCGGGCTCCAGGAGCCCGGGGCTTTCTCGTAGGTCTGATTGATCAGGCGCGACCTACGGCTGCCGGACTCCCGGTGCCGTAGTAAAAGTAGAAGCGCTGACCGAACATGTCGTCGAGTATGCCGACCCCCGACCGGCCCGCGCAAGGATTCGGCGCAACCCGTGCCCGGACGGGCGGTCCCGGTGCCGTCGTGACGCCGGGACCGCCCGCGCCTCAGCCGAGGCGGGTGATCCGGTCGGCGGGTCCGGGGGCGACCGGAGCGCCGGCGCCCAGGTGGGCGATGAGCGCGTCGACGTCGAAGCCGGGGGCGGTGGCCCGGTCCGTGCCGGCCCGCAACTCGGTGAAGCCGTCCCCGCCGTTGGCCAGGAAGTCGTTCGTGGTGACCCGGTAGCTCGCGGCCGGGTCGACCGGCGCGCCGTCGAACGCCAGGGCGCTCACCCGCGAGCCCACCGGGGCGGTGCTGTCGTAGGAGTAGGTCAGCCCGGCCGAGACCTGGAGGATGCGCTGGGTGGTCTGCCCGTTGAAGCCCACGAACTGCTGCTCCAGCACGTTGCGCAGCTGCGCGCCGGTGAGGGTCTGGGTGACCACCAGGTTGTTGAACGGCTGGACGGTGAACGCCTCGCCGTAGGTGATCTCGCCAGGGTCCTCGTCGCCGGGGGAGGCCGCGTACGACAGGGACGCCCGGATGCCGCCCGGGTTCATCAGCGCGATCTGCGCCCCGTTCGCGCGGGTGTACGCGAGCTGCGCGTCGGCGATGACGTCACCCAGCGGGCTCTCCCCGCTGGGGAGGGCGTCGCGCACGATGTCGGCCGAGATCCGGCCCACCACCCGGTTGGCGATGGGCGCGACGGCCGCCCGGTACTTGTCGGCCAGCGCCTTGGCGCCCGGGTCCACCAGGTCGGGGTTGCGCACGTACGTGCCCGGCGCGCTCTGCTGCCAGGTGCCGTCCGGGTTGCGGACGCCGTTCTCGACGACGACGTTGCGGGCGGTGATCCCGGTGAACCGGCCCGTGCGCCGGTCCAGCGAGTAGTCCACGTCCGTGATCAGCTGGCCGTTGTTGCCGGCGCTGGTGACCACGCTGCGCGCGCCCGAGGAGTTCGGCAGGGAGCAGGAGTAGAAGCGGTGGGTGTGGCCGGAGACGACCAGCCCGAACTCCGGCCGCAGGCCGCGGACGATGTCCACGATCGGGCCGGAGAAGTTGGCGCAGTCTGAGACGCCGGGCGTGGTCGGCGGCGCCGACTGGGCGCCGCCCTCGTGCACCAGCAGCACCATCGCCTTGACGCCGAAGAGCTTCAGCAGGCCGCCCCACTTGTTGGCGGTCGCCACCTCGTCGGTGAACTTCACGGAGGCGATGCCGGCCGGGTTGACGATGTCCGGGGTGCCCTCCAGGGTCACGCCGACGAAGCCGACCGGCACGCCGCCGACGAACCGCACGTCGACCGGGGGCAGGATCGGCAGGCCGGTCTTCCTGCTGACGGTGTTGGCGGCCAGGTACGTGAACTTCGCGCCGGCGAAGCCGTCCCCGTCCTGGCAGCCGTCGACCGGGTGGCAGCCGCCCTTGTTGATCCGGATCAGCTCGTCGACGCCCTCGTCGAACTCGTGGTTGCCGACGGAGCTGACGTCGAGGCCGATCTCGTCCATCAGCTCGATGGTCGGCTCGTCGTGGAAGGCGGCGCTGACGAGCGGGGTGGCGCCGATCAGGTCGCCGGCCCCGACGGTGGTGGTGGTCCGCCCCTCGGCCCTGGCCTCGGCGCGCAGCTTCTTCAGCCAGGTGGCGAGGTACTCCACGCCGCCGGCGGGAGTGCCGTTGACCGCCGCGCCGCTGCCGCCGGGCGGGTCGATGGCGCCGTGGAAGTCGTTGTAGCTCAGGAAGTTGCCCTTGACCTCGCCGCCGGTCGGGGCGGCGTAGGAGACCGCGACGGGGGTGAGGCCGGACCCCCGGTCGTCGGCGGGGCCCGGCGCGGGCCGGGAAGCGGGGGACAGCGTGGCGACGACGGCCAACGCGAGGGTGGGCGCGGCGAGGTGGCGCAGCGCCGCCCGACCGCGCGAACGCGGCTGAGTCATGGTCGTTCTCCCAGTCGTGTACGGGGGAGGAGCCGGATTTTCACCGTCATCGTTCTGCATGGGGGACGGCGGCACCAGACGCGACAGGGTGACATCTTCGTCTCGACGGAGGTGCGGAGGGACCTTTCCGCGCATCCCCGGAGGGACGCGGGGCCGGCTCGGGCGAGCCGGCGGTGCGCGGCGGGGGGAAGTGTCCGCCCGGCGGCATAGACTCGCCGTGCGATGCATCCTCTCTTCGACATCCCCGCGTCCCCGCCCGCACCGGCGCCCGCCCCGACCTCGCCGCACCGGCCCAGGTCGGCGGCCGTCCACCTCGACCCGCAGGCCCTGGTCGAGGGCCTGAACGGGCCGCAGCGCGACGCCGTCACCCATGCCGGCTCGCCCCTGCTCATCGTGGCCGGTGCCGGCTCGGGCAAGACCCGGGTGCTCACCCACCGGATCGCCTACCTGCTGGCCGCCCGGGACGTGCACCCCGGCGAGATCATCGCGATCACCTTCACCAACAAGGCCGCCGGCGAGATGAAGGAGCGGGTCGCCCACCTGGTGGGTCCCCGCGCCCGCCTGATGTGGGTGTCGACGTTCCACTCCGCCTGCGTGCGCATCCTGCGCGCCGAGCACGAGCACGCCGGCCTGAAGTCGACCTTCTCGATCTATGACGCGGACGACTCCCGCCGGCTGATGCAGATGGTCGCCAGGGAGCTGGACCTCGACCCGAAGCGCTACCCGGCGCGCGGGCTGGCCGCCCAGGTCTCCAACCTGAAGAACGAGCTGGTCGACCCCGAGGAGTTCGCGGGCCGCGCCAAGGGCCCCAACGAGCGGGCGCTGGCGGAGGCCTACACGCTCTACCAGCGGCGGCTGCGCGAGGCGCACGCGCTGGACTTCGACGACCTGATCATGACGACGGTGCACCTGCTCCAGTCCCACCCGCACGTCGCGGAGAGCTACCGCCGGCGGTTCCGGCACGTGCTGGTGGACGAATACCAGGACACCAACCACGCCCAGTACGTGCTGATCAAGGAGCTGGTCTCGGGCACGGAGGGGATCGAGCCGGCGGAGCTCTGCGTGGTCGGTGACGCCGACCAGTCGATCTACGCGTTCCGGGGCGCCACGATCCGCAACATCCTGGAGTTCGAGCGCGACTTCAGCGACGCCCGGACGATCCTGCTGGAGCAGAACTACCGCTCCACCCAGACCATCCTCAACGCGGCCAACGCGGTGATCGACCGGAACACCTCGCGCAAGCCGAAGCGGCTGTGGAGCGAGGCGGGCGCCGGCGAGCCGATCGTCGGCTACGTGGCCGACACCGAGCACGCCGAGGCCGACTGGGTGGCCCGCGAGATCGACCGGCTGGTCGACGCCGACGAGACCCGCCCGGGTGACGTGGCCGTCTTCTACCGCACCAACGCCCAGTCCCGGGTCTTCGAGGAGGTGTTCATCCGGGTCGGCCTGCCCTACAAGGTGGTCGGCGGGGTGCGCTTCTACGAGCGCAAGGAGGTCCGCGACGCGCTGGCCTACCTGCGCGCGGTGGTCAACGACGACGACACGGTCAGCCTGCGCCGGATCCTCAACACCCCCCGCCGGGGCATCGGCGACCGGGCCGAGGCGTGTGTGGAGGCGCTGTCCAGCCGGGACCGGATCTCGTTCGGGGCGGCGCTGCGCCGGGCGAAGGACGCCCCGGGCATCTCCACCCGGGCGGCCAACGGCATCGCCGACTTCGTCGCCCTACTCGACGGCGCCCGTGAGCTGGCCGAGACGGGCACCCCGGAGGAGGTGCTGGAGGCGCTGCTGACCCGCTCGGGCTACCTCACCGAGCTGGAGGAGAGCCTCGACCCGCAGGACGCGGGGCGGGTCGACAACCTCCAGGAGCTGGTCAGCGTCGCCCGCGAGTACACCGAGCGGATCGAGGCGATCGGCGAGGAGGGGGAGCGGGCGACGCTGGCCGGCTTCCTGGAGCAGGTCGCGCTGGTCGCCGACGCCGACCAGGTCCCCACGGACGACCCGGACCACCAGGGCGTGGTCACCCTGATGACGCTGCACACCGCGAAGGGCCTGGAATTCCCGGTGGTCTTCCTGACCGGCCTGGAGGACGGCGTCTTCCCGCACCTGCGTTCGCTGGGCGACAGCCGGGAGCTGGAGGAGGAGCGCCGGCTGGCGTACGTCGGCATCACCCGGGCCCGCCAGCGTCTCTACCTCTCCCGGGCGGTCACCCGCTCGGCGTGGGGGCAGCCGGCCTACAACCCGCCGTCGCGGTTCCTGGAGGAGCTGCCGCCGGAGCTGGTCCGCTGGGAGCGCACCGAGGGGTCGTACACCTCGTGGGCCGGCGGGGGCGGCGGCGTGGGCGGCCGCGCGGACCGCGCGCCTGGCGGGCGTGCGGGCTTCAACGGTGGTACGCCGAAGGCGGCCCAGCTGGCGAAGCGGCTGGGGGTCGACGCCAGCCGCCTGACCACGGCGAGCGAGCTGCCGCAGGGGCCGAAGGTGTCCGCCGGCGACCGGGTCAACCACCAGCGCTACGGCCTGGGCCGGGTGCTCGCCGTCGAGGGGCACGGCCCGGGAGCGCGGGCGCAGATCGACTTCGGCGACCAGACGATGTGGCTGGTGCTCCGGCACGCCCCGATCGACAAGCTCTGAGGCCGGCGCGGCCCGGCCCGGTAGCGCGCCGGACCGGGCCGTTTCCGGTGGCTGCGGGTCAGCAGGCCACGTCGATGCCCCGGGCGCGCAGGAACGGCGCGGGGTCGATCTGGTTCCACATCTGACCCTGGTGCACCTCGAAGTGCAGGTGCGGGCCGGTGGAGTCGCCGGTGGACCCCTCCAGGCCGATGGTCTGCCCGGCGGCGACCTTCTCGCCCACGCCCACCTTGGCGGTGCTCAGGTGGGCGTAGTGGGTCAGGTAGCCGTTGCCGTGGTCGACGAAGACGGAGATGCCGTACCCGTCGCCGACGTCGCCGGCCTTGGTGACGGTGCCGCCGAAGGCCGCGCGGACCGGGGTGCCGGCGGGCAGCGCGAAGTCGATGCCGGCGTGCTGCGTGCCCCAGCGCGGGCCGTAGCAGGAGGTGATCGCCGCTCCCTTCATCGGGATGACCCAACTGGGCTTCGGCTTGCTGGTCTTCTTCGGCTTCGGCTTCGGCTTGGCGGTGGTCGCCTTCGGGCTGGGCTTGGCCGACGGGCTGGCCTTCGTCGGGCTGGGCGTCGGGCTCGCCGAGGGGGTGGCCGGGGCGGTCGTGGACCGGGTGGAGCGGTCGGCGCGGTCGGCGGCCTCCGCGCGGGCCTGCGCGTCGACGGCGGCGGCCGGTACGGCGGGTTCGTCGTTCCCGTTGGCCGCGAACGCCGCTCCGCCGAGGCCGAGGCCGGCCAGGGCCGCCGCGGCGATGACCACGCGGGTGCGGCCGCCGATTCGCCTCCGGTGCCGGACGGGGGCGTCGGGGGTGTTCTCGTTCCGAATGTCTTCCTGCACGGCGGACCTTCACTGATCGAGGGGGCACTTGACCTCGAAATACTGGTGTCGACACGCGGCGTGACGGGTAGTGGGACGGAGTCTCGACGGACCGACGACGGTCGACGCTGCCCGGTGCGTCCCCGTTCGGGGTTTTCGATCGCAAAAGTGATCATGCATGGCGATGGCGCCGGTCACAGTCGATCCTGTGACCCGGCTCACTTTGGCTGGCCGTGGCACACGAAAAACCGCCCGGATCGACAGATCCGGGCGGTCGACGGGCGATGCGCAGCGTCAGGAGTCGGCTACCTCGCTGTAGTACGCCTCGACTTGTAGCTTGATGTCCACTCCGCGCTCCTGGAGCCACGGCACCGGGTCGAGCGGCTCGCCCTTGACATGCACCTCGAGGTGCAGGTGGGAGCCGTAGGAGTGGCCGGTGTTGCCCACGAGGCCGAGCTGGTCGCCCGCCTTCACCTGCTGCCCCTCCTTGACGTTCAGCGCGGAGGAGTGGCCGTAGATCGCCTCGCTGCCGTCGGGGTGCTGGACGATCACGGTGTGGCCGTAGCCGCCGAACCAGCCGGCCTTGGTGACGGTGCCGCCGTGGATGGCGACGTAGGGCGTGCCTTCGGGAGCGACCAGGTCGACGCCGGTGTGCAGCTTGCCCCAGCGCATGCCGTAGGGCGAGTTGAACTCGTAGCCCTGGAGGGGGAGCAGCCAGACCTCGCGCTCGGCGGACTGGTCGCCTCCGGCGCGGTCGCTGTCGCGGCTGGCGCGGTCGGCGTTGTCGCCACGGGCCGCGACGTCCTGGTTGACGGCCGAGGCGGCCTTGAGCTCGTCGAGGACCGACGGGCTGACGCTCTTGGCGTCCGGCAGGGCGCCCGCGCCGATCGCGACGATGCCGGCGCCGACGAACGCGGTGGTGACGACCGCTGCGTAGCGGCTACGCGGGGGGGTGGGTACGCGGCGGCGACCGCGATATCGATCGGGCTCAGACGACAGGCGCTGGCGCACGCACACCCTCCGTTGTCGGGGATCCGAAGCGGCTTCCTCGACGCCCGTGAAGCTCGGGTGAACGTCGGCTGGCCGCGTCGTCACCCGTCCGTGGACCTGATGACAACCGTGGACACGTTAGCCAACCACCAGTCCCGTCACAAGCCGAAGCGCCGAATTGCCACCGCGTTCTGTCCCTTTCCGTCCGTGATTGTCATGGGTCGTACCCCTCGAACGGTGCCCTCCTAACTGCCCGTTCGTCGCGCAGGGTGACCGAACGGCGGAGTCGTCCGGCTTGACGCCGGGGGTCGCCGCGGTCCGCCGTACCGGTGCCGACGGGAACCCGGCCGGGCCCGCGTGCCGTGAGGTTCGCCGCCCGGATTTCCCGGGCAGGGTCGGGCGGGTTACCGTTCGTTCAGTGAAGGCCGCGGAGCCGGTGAAAGGGATGCGCTGATGAGCTCTCGTATTCGGGTCGTCGTCGCCAAGCCGGGCCTGGACGGCCACGACCGTGGCGCAAAGGTCGTCGCGCGTGCCCTGCGGGATGCCGGCATGGAGGTCATCTACACCGGCCTGCACCAGACCCCGGAACAGATCGTGGAGACCGCGATCCAGGAGGACGCCGACGCGGTCGGGCTCTCCGTGCTGTCCGGGGCGCACATGACGCTGTTCCGGCGGGTGGTGGAGCTGCTCGGCGAGCGCGACGCCCGCGACATCGTCGTGTTCGGCGGCGGCATCATTCCCGACGCCGACATTCCGGAGCTTCAGCGGATCGGCGTCGCGAAGATCTTCACGCCGGGCGCGACGACCCAGTCGATCGTCGAGTGGGTCCGGCAGAACGTCGCCCAGCCGGTCGCCTGACGACGGTCGCGGATCCGGCCGGTCGCCTGACGGCGGTCGCGGCACCGGGGCCGGTCGGCGGCCGAATCCGGACAGGGGGAGGGGCCGGACGCACCCCTCACACGTCCGGCCCCTCTATGCACGATGCCCCGCCGCCACCCCTCGACCGACAGGGCATCGGCCGCTCCCGTCGCCGCGCTGTATCAGCGCTCCGACACCTGACTCAACGACGCCCCCACGGAGGGGTTACGCGCCCCCGGCAACATCGCCCGGACGGCTGACATCGGGCCGAAGTCGCGGAAAGGCCGCGCGACGCCGCCGATTGTGCATTACCACACAACGTGCACCCGCTCGGTTGCCGGCGGTGTCCACCTCGCTAGGCTGCGCCCAATGGCCTGTTTCGAGTGATGACAGGCGTCAAACTGTTTTCCATAACGCTGGTGGCGGCGCGACGGCGCGCCGCGGAGACGGGACGGGACGCGCAAACGTGGACCTGTACGAGTACCAGGGGCGGGACCTGTTCGAGCGGCACGGCTTGCCCGTGCTCGCCGGCGGCGTCGCCACGACCCCGGAGGAGGCCCGCGCGATCGCCGAACGCCTCGGCGGTCGGGTGGTCGTCAAGGCGCAGGTGAAGGTCGGTGGCCGTGGCAAGGCCGGCGGCGTGAAGCTGGCCGAGGGCGCCGAGGAGACGGTGGCCCGCGCCACCGACATCCTCGGCATGGACATCAAGGGCCACACCGTCCACAAGGTCATGATCACGGTGACCGCGGACGTGGCCGAGGAGTACTACTTCTCCTACCTGCTCGACCGGGCGAACCGCACCTTCCTCTGCATCGCCAGCGTCGCCGGCGGCATGGACATCGAGCAGGTCGCCGCCGAGACCCCGGAGAAGGTCGTCAAGGCCCCGATCGACGCCAACACCGGCGTCGACGAGGCGAAGGCGCGCGAGATCGTCGCCGCCGCCAACTTCCCGGCCGAGGTCGCCGACCAGGTCGTCGAGGCCGCCGTGGGGCTGTGGAAGGCCTTCGTCGCCGAGGACGCCACGCTGGTCGAGGTGAACCCGCTGGCCAAGACCGGCGAGGGCAAGCTGCTGCTGCTCGACGCCAAGGTCACCCTCGACGAGAACGCCGCGTTCCGGCACCCGGACCACGAGGCGCTGGTCGACCAGGCCGCGGTGGACCCGCTGGAGCAGGCCGCCAAGGAGAAGGACCTCAACTACGTCAAGCTCGACGGCGAGGTCGGGATCATCGGCAACGGCGCCGGCCTGGTCATGTCGACCCTCGACGTGGTCGCGTACGCCGGTGAGCGGCACGGCGGCGTCAAGCCGGCCAACTTCCTCGACATCGGCGGTGGCGCGAGCGCCGCCGTGATGGCGAACGGACTGGAGATCGTCCTCTCCGACCCGTCGGTGAAGAGCGTCTTCGTCAACGTCTTCGGCGGCATCACCGCCTGCGACGAGGTCGCCAACGGCATCGTGCAGGCGCTGGCCCTGCTCGAGCAGCGCGGCGAGCAGGTCACCAAGCCGCTGGTCGTCCGCCTCGACGGCAACAACGCCGAGGCCGGCCGGGCGATCCTCGACGGCGCGAACAACCCGCTGGTCCAGCGGGTCGACACGATGGATGGCGCGGCCGAGCGGGCCGCCGAGCTGGCGGCTGCGGGGGTCTGACAATGGCTATCTGGCTGACCAAGGACTCGAAGGTCATCGTCCAGGGGATGACCGGTTCCGAGGGTTCCAAGCACACCCGGCGGATGCTCGCCGCGGGCACCAACGTCGTCGGCGGCGTCAACCCGCGCAAGGCGGGCCAGACGGTCGACTTCGACGGCACCGAGCTGCCGGTCTTCGCCAGCGTCGCGGACGCGATGGCGCAGACCGGTGCCGACGTGACCGTGATCTTCGTGCCGCCGCAGTTCACCAAGGGCGCGGTCGTCGAGGCGATCGACGCCGGGATCGACCTGGCCGTGGTGATCACCGAGGGCGTGCCGGTGCACGACACCGCCGCGTTCTGGGCGTACAACGTCGCCAAGGGGGAGCGGACCCGGATCATCGGCCCGAACTGCCCGGGCATCGCCTCGCCGGGCGCCTCCAACGCCGGCATCATCCCGGCCGACATCACCGGCACCGGCCGCATCGGCCTGGTCAGCAAGAGCGGCACGCTGACCTACCAGATGATGTACGAGCTGCGCGACATCGGCTTCTCGACCTGCGTCGGCATCGGCGGTGACCCGATCATCGGCACCACCCACATCGACGCGCTCGCCGCGTTCGAGGCCGACCCGGACACCGACGCGATCGTCATGATCGGTGAGATCGGCGGCGACGCCGAGGAGCGCGCCGCCGAGTTCATCAAGGCGAACGTGACCAAGCCGGTGGTCGGCTACATCGCCGGCTTCACCGCGCCGCCCGGCAAGACCATGGGTCACGCCGGTGCGATCATCTCCGGCTCGGCGGGCACCGCCGACGCCAAGAAGAACGCGCTGGAGGCGGTCGGCGTCAAGGTCGGCAAGACCCCGACCGAGACCGCCAAGCTCATGCGGGAGATCATGTCCGCGGGCTGAGCCCGACCGACGTACGACCGGAGGGCCGACCGTTCGCGGTCGGCCCTCCGTCGTCGTGACGCGGGCGGCCTCAGTCGTTGTAGAGCGGGTAGTTGCCGCCGGCCCAGAGAACGCCGTTGCCGATGATGTTGAGCACGCCGAACGCGATCGCCAGGTAGCCGAGCACGGGCGACTGGCCGAAGCGCTTGGCGTCCCGGATCGACAGGTAACCGAAGACGATCCCCAGGATGCCGCAGCAGAGCAGGCCGAGGATGATGCCGAGCACGCCCCAGAGGACCGTGCGGTCGCTACCGGCCGCGGACGGTGCTGGCGGGGGCGGCGGATACGGAGTGTTCACGGCTCTCCTCCGGACGTCGGTGCCGCGACCCTACGGTCGCGTCCCTGCGCCCGAGGCTAGACCGGATCGGGGGCCGGAGATGGTGGATCACGGAACTCGTCGCCGCTACGGGGCGGTATCGGACTGCCACCGCCGGCCCGGCATGCCAGAGTAGACGCGATGTCCTCCGTCACCCCTGATCAGCCCAGCCGTCCCGGCGCCGACGTCGGCCCCTGCGCCCGGCCGGCCGCGCCCGTCGGGCGGAGCCGGCGGGTGCCCGCGCCGCGCGCCGGCGAGCCGCGCCGCAGCCGCGCCCCGCTCGTCGTCGCCGCCGGGGTCGCCGCCGGGTGGGCGGCGCTCACCTCCTGGCTGCCGGTCGTGGTCGTGCTCTGGCTGTTCCAGCTCAGCGAGGGTGCCGCCTCCGTGCCGGGCGCGCTGCGCGCCGGGCTGGCCGGCTGGCTGCTCGGGCACGGCGTGCCGCTGGACACCGCCGCCGGCCCGCTCGGGCTCGCCCCGCTGGCGCTGACCGCGCTGGTGCTCTGGCGGCTGACGCGGGCGGGCGTGCACGCCAGCCGGGCCATCGGCGCGCGGGGCGGGCGGTCACCCCGGCAGGCGCTCCTCGCCGCCGGTGCGGTCGGCGTCGCGTACGCGCTGCTCGGGGTGCTCGGCGCGGTGCTGGTCGGCGTGTCACCGGTGCGCGCCGGGCTGACCCTCGTGGTGCTCGGCACGCTCGGGGCCCTGGTCGGCTCGGTGCGGACCACGCGTGTGGCCGGGCTGCTCGCCGCGCGGTCCCCGGAGCCGCTGCGCGACGGGATCCGCACCGGGCTCGTCGCCGGGCTGCTGCTGTTCGGCGCGGGGGCCGGCGCGGCCGGGCTCGCCGTGGCCACCGGGGGCGGGGACGCCGCCGACCTGATCGGGGCCTACCGCACCGGGGTCGCCGGCCAGGCCGGGATCACGCTGGTCAGTCTCGCCTACGCGCCCAATGCCACGGTCTGGTCGGTCAGCTACCTGCTCGGCCCGGGTTTCGCCGTCGGCACCGACACGGCGGTACGCACCAGCGAGGTCTCCGTGGGGGCGCTGCCGGCCGTACCGCTGCTGGCCGGGCTGCCGCGCGGGCCGGTCGACGGGCTCGGCGCCGGGCTGCTCGCGGTGCCGGTCCTCGCCGGGATGGCCGCGGGGTGGCTGCTGGCCCGCCGGCTGCTCCGGCTCGCCGCCGACGACCGGGCGCCGCTGCGCTGGGGGCCGCTGCTCGGGGCGGCGGCGCTCGCCGGCCCGGTGGCCGGTCTGCTGCTGGGCGCCGCCGCGGCCGCCTCCGCCGGATCGCTGGGCGGCGGCCGGCTGGTCCAGGTGGGGCCCGTCGCCTGGCAGGTGGCGGCGGTGGCGACCGCGGTCGTCACGGTCGGGGCGCTGATCGGCGCCGCCGCGACCCGGGTGCTGTCCCGCGCGCCCCGCTGAGGCCGCCAGACGCCGAAGGGGCGCCCCGGACGAGCCGGGACGCCCCTGTCGCATGGCGGTCAGGGCTGGTTGGGCAGCGTGAAGCTGAAGCCCACCAGGATGACCTGGAGCAGGCCGAGCACGACGCCGATGGCGCCGCAGATCAGGCCGGCGAGGGCCTGACCGTTGTTGTCGGCCAGCCCCTGGGCGGCCTTCTGCTTGCCCATCCACCCGGTCACCAGTGCGCCGATGCCCAGCGGGATGCCGAGGTAGCAGCAGACCAGCGGGATCGAGGCGATGCCGAGGATCATGGACACCAGACCGAGGGTGTTCTGCTGCTGCCCCGGCCCCTTCGCGGCGAATCCCGCGTTGGGGTACATGGGCGGCGGTGCGTACGCCTGCTGGCCGTACGGGTCCTGGTACGGCTGCTGCCCGTACGGCTGGCCCGAGGTCGGCGGCTGGCCGTAGGGCTGGCCGGAGGTCAGCGGCTGGCCGGAGGTCGGCGGCTGGCCGTAGGGGTCCTGCTGGCCGTACGGGTTCTGCTGGCCGTACGGATCCTGCGGCGCGGCGTACGGATCCTGCGGCTGCCCGGAGACGGGCTGCTGACCGTACGGCGCCGCCGGCGGCGGGGCGTACGGGTCGTGGTGCGGCGCGGTCGGATCCTGGTGCGGCTGCTGGCCGTACGGATCCTGTCCGGGGTAACCGGGCTGCATGCGACTCCTCGTCCGATCTGTCAGTAGCTGCTGGTGGAGGTGCTGCCGCCCACCACACCGGCGAGCCCACCGAGCAGGCAGCACACCAGCACGATCACGTACCAGCTGATGCCGACGATGAGCGCCCACTTGGACCACTTCTTCGACTCGGCGGCGGCAGCCTGGGCCCCGGCGTAGTCACCCTGCTGGAGCAGCGGGTTCACCTTGGAGGCGTTGATGATCGCCGGGATGGCCAGCGGCCAGAAGAGGAAGATGGCGACGATCGACATCGTCATGTTGTTGTTGACCTGCGGCTGCTGCGGCTGGTATCCGGGCTGCATCTCGGCGTACTCCTCATTCCACTCGACACCCCGCGGGCGTCGGATCACTGACGGGTGCGGGCCGGACGCGCGCCGGGCCCGAGCGACCGGCAGCGTACCTGGTCCGGACCATTCACGTCGTCGGTGAATGTCGCAATGCCCAGCGGATGGACCGGCCGGCACGCCCGATAGGGTGGCCCGGTGACCGAGCCCGCGTCCGTCGCCCGCATCGTCGTCCTCGTCTCCGGCTCCGGGAGCAACCTCCAGGCCCTGCTCGATGCGAGCGTCGATCCCGCGTACGGGGCCCGGGTGGTGGCCGTCGGCGCCGACCGGGACGGCATCGCGGGCCTGGACCGGGCCGCCGCGGCCGGCGTGCCGACCTTCGTCGAGCGGGTCGCCGACCACCCCACCCGCGAGGACTGGGACGCCGCGCTGACCGCCCGCGTGGCCGAGCACCGGCCCGACCTGGTCGTCTCCGCCGGTTTCCTGAAGCTGGTCGGCCCGCACTTCCTGGCCGCCTTCGGCGACCGCTACCTGAACACGCACAACACGCTGCTGCCGGCGTTCCCCGGCATCCACGGCCCGCGCGACGCCCTCGCCTACGGCGTGAAGGTCACCGGGGCCACGCTCTTCTTCGTCGACGCCGGTATGGACACCGGCCCGATCGTCGCGCAGGTCGCCGTGCCGGTGCACGACGACGACGACGTCGAGACGCTCACCGAGCGCATCAAGGAAGCCGAGCGGCGCCAGCTCGTCGAGCAGGTGGGCCGCCTGGTCCGTGAAGGTTGGACGATCACCGGAAGAAAGGTCACGGTCCCGTGAGTTCCACTCAGGACGAACGCCGCCCGATCAGGCGGGCGCTGGTCAGCGTCTACGACAAGACCGGCCTGGTCGAGCTGGCCCGGGCGCTGCACACGGCCGGGGTGGAGATCGTCTCGACCGGCAGCACGGCCTCGGCCATCGCCGGCGCGGGGGGGCCGGTGACCCCGGTGGAGACGGTGACGGGCTTCCCGGAGATCCTCGACGGGCGGGTCAAGACGCTGCACCCGAAGGTGCACGGCGGGCTCCTCGCCGACCTGCGCAAGGACTCCCACGTCGCCCAGCTCGACGAGCACGGCATCGCGGGGATCGACCTGCTGGTGTCCAATCTCTACCCGTTCCAGGCCACGGTCGCCTCCGGCGCCGGCGTCGAGGAGTGCGTGGAGCAGATCGACATCGGCGGTCCGGCGATGGTCCGGGCAGCCGCCAAGAACCACGCCTCGGTCGCCGTGGTGACCGACCCGGCCGCGTACCCGGCGCTGCTCGCCGCGCTCGGCGAGGGCGGCTTCACGCTGGCCCAGCGACGCGTGCTGGCCGCCCGCGCCTTCGCCGTCATCGCCGAGTACGACGTGGCGGTGGCCGAGTGGTGCGCCGCCACGCTGGCGCCCGAGGAGGACGGCTGGCCTGACTTCGCCGGGCTGTCGCTGCGCCGCTCGGCGGTGCTGCGCTACGGCGAGAACCCGCACCAGCCGGCGGCGCTCTACGTCGACCCGTCCAGCCCGGCCGGGCTCGCCCAGGCCGAGCAGCTGCACGGCAAGGAGATGTCCTACAACAACTACGTCGACGCCGACGCGGCGTGGCGGGCGGCCAACGACTTCGCCGGGCAGCCGGCGGTGGCGATCATCAAGCACGCCAACCCGTGCGGCATCGCGGTCGGCGCCGACGTGGCCGAGGCGCACCGCAAGGCGCACGCCTGCGACCCGGTGTCCGCGTACGGCGGGGTGATCGCGGTGAACCGGCCGGTCTCGGTCGAGCTGGCCCGGCAGGTCTCGGAGATCTTCACCGAGGTGCTGGTGGCACCCGGGTTCGACGAGGGCGCGGTGGAGATCCTCCAGGGCAAGAAGAACATCCGGCTGCTGCACGCGCCGGCCTTCGACCCGCTGCCGGCGGAGTGGCGGCAGGTCACCGGCGGCGTACTGGTCCAGGTGGCCGACCGGATCGACGCCGAGGGCGACGACCCGGCCAACTGGCGGCTCGCCACCGGTGCGGCCGCCGACGAGGCGACCCTGCGTGACCTGGCCTTCGCCTGGCGGGCGGTGCGCGCGGTGAAGAGCAACGCGATCCTGCTCGCCAAGGACGGCGCGACCGTCGGCGTCGGGATGGGGCAGGTCAACCGGGTCGACTCGGCGCAGCTCGCGGTCGCCCGCGCCGGGGCGGACCGGGCACGCGGTTCGGTCTGCGCCTCGGACGCCTTCTTCCCGTTCGCCGACGGCCCGAAGATCCTCATCGACGCCGGCGTCCGCGCGATCGTGCAGCCGGGCGGCTCGATCCGGGACGAGGAAGTGATCGCGGCCGCCAAGGAAGCCGGCATCACGATGTACCTGACCGCCACCCGCCACTTCTTCCACTGACCCACCCACCCCACCCCCTCCCCCCTCCCTCCCCGCCCCCGCCCCCCCGCCCCCCGCTCGCGTCGATCATGCAGTTGTGGTGCCCCGCAAAAGGGGCGGAGCCGCACGATTCGCCCACCACAACTGCATGATCGACGCGGCGGGTGGGGTGCGGACAGGGCGGGGTGGGGAGGGGGAGCGGGGTGGGGAGGGGAGCGGGGTCAGGGGGTGGGGCGGAGTTCGGCGAAGTGGCAGGCCGAGGGGTGCGGGTCCGCCGCGCGGGGGACCGCGTGGGGTTCCTCGATGGCGCAGACCTCCTGGGCCTTCCAGCAGCGGGTGCGGAAGTGGCAGCCGCTCGGCGGGTCGGCCGGGCTCGGCACGTCCCCGGTGAGCCGGATCATCGTGCGCCGGTCGCGGGCCTCCGGGTCCGGCACCGGCACGGCCGAGAGCAGCGCCTGGGTGTACGGGTGGGTGGCGCGCTCGTAGATCTCCTCCTCGGTACCGATCTCCACGATCTTGCCGAGGTACATGACCGCGACCCGGTCGGAGATGTGCCGCACCACCGACAGGTCGTGCGCGATGAAGATGTACGACAGGCCGAGCTCGTCCTGGAGTTTCTCCAGCAGGTTGATGACCTGGGCCTGGATCGACACGTCCAGAGCGCTGACCGGCTCGTCGCAGACGATGATCTCGGGCCGTAGGGCGAGCGCCCGGGCGATGCCGATGCGCTGCCGCTGGCCGCCGGAGAACTGGTGCGGGTACCGGTTGATGTGCTCCGGGTTGAGGCCGACCACGTCGAGCAGTTCCCGTACCCGGGTCTGCCGGCTGCCCTTCGGCGCGGCGTCCGGGTGGATCTCGAACGGCTCGCCGATGATGTCACCCACCGTCATCCGCGGGTTCAGCGAGGTGTACGGGTCCTGCATGACCATCTGCATGTTGCGCCGCAGCCGGCGCAGCTCGGCGCCGGAGGCGGAGAACAGGTCCCTGCCCTCCAGGGTGGCCCGGCCCGCGGTCGGCGTCTCCAAGCGCATCAGCAACCGGGCCAGCGTCGACTTGCCGCAGCCCGACTCGCCGACCACCCCGAGGGTCTCGCCGCGGCGCAGCTCGAAGCTGACCCCGTCGACGGCCTTGACGGCGCCGACCTGTTTCTGGAAGAGCACGCCCCGGCGGATCGGGAAGTGCTTGACCACGTCGTCGACGGCGAGGATCGTCTCGCCGCGCACCTTGGTCGGGCTAGCGGGCGCTGTCATCACGGACCTCCTGGGCGAAGTGGCACGCGCTGGTCCGGCCGTCGCCCAGGACCAGGTCGTGCGGCACCACGTCGACGCAGACCTGCTGCACGTACGGGCACCGGGGGTGGAAGGGGCAGCCGGACGGGATCCGCATCAGGTTGGGCGGCAGCCCCTTGATCGTGGAGAGCTCCTGACCCCGTACGTCCAGCCGCGGGATCGACTCCAGCAACCCCTTCGTGTACGGGTGGGCCGGCGCCCGGTACAGCGAGCGGACGTCGGCGTGCTCGACGATCCGGCCGGCGTACATGACGGCGATCCGGTCCGCGACGTCGGCGACCACGCCGAGGTCGTGCGTGATCAGGATCATCGCCATGTCGAGGTCGCGGCGCAGGTCGGCCAGCAGGTCCATGATCTGGGCCTGCACGGTGACGTCCAGGGCCGTGGTCGGCTCGTCGGCGATCAGCACCTTGGGGTTCATGGCCAGCGCCATCGCGATCATGACGCGCTGCCGCATGCCGCCGGAGAACTGGTGCGGGTAGTCGCCGACGCGGCCGGCGGCGCCGGGAATCCGCACCAGGTCCATCAGCTCCACGGCCCGGGCGCGGGCGTCCGCCTTCGACATGCCCTCTCGCTGGCGCAGCGTCTCGCCGATCTGCCAGCCAACCGGGAAGACGGGATTCAGCGCGGAGAGGGCGTCCTGGAAGATCATCGCGATCTCCTTGCCGCGCACCTGCCGGCGCTGCTCCTCCGGCAGCTTCAGCAGGTCCCGCCCCTGGTAGCGGACCTCGCCGGAGCGGATCACGGCCGGGGGAGTGTCGAGGATGCCCATGATCGCCTGGGCGGTGACCGACTTGCCGGAGCCCGACTCGCCGAGCACGGCGAGCGTCTCGCCGGGATCCAGGTGGTACGAGACCCCGTTGATGACCCTGGCCACGCCCTCGCCGGTGCGGAACTCGACGTGCAGGTCCCGTACCTCCAGCAGGTGCCCGCCCTCGGGCGTCGGGGAGGCCGGCGTGGGTCGGACGGCGGACTGGCTCACGGTTCCTGCCTTTCGCTTGCGACGGGTGGGTGGGGTCAGCGCAGCTTCGGATCGAAGGCGTCGCGGATCGCGTCGCCGAGCATGATGAACGCCAGCACGGTCAGCGCGAGGAAGATCGAGGGGACCAGCAGGGGCGTTGCCGACTCCCGCATGTGCACCCGGCCGGCGTCGATGTCGATGCCCCAGGAGATGGTCGGCGCCTTCAGCCCGATGCCGAGGAAGCTCAGCGTCGCCTCGGCGGCGATGAACGAGCCGAGGGCGATGGTCAGCACCACGATCGCCGGGGCGAGCGCGTTGGGCAGGATGTGCCGCAGCATGATCCGGCCGTCGCCGGCGCCCAGCATCCGGGCCGCCGCGACGTAGTCCTGCTCCTTGGCGGTGATCACCGAGGAGCGGACGACGCGGGCGGCGGTGGTCCAGCCGAGGATCGCCAGCACGAAGATGACCGCGCCGATCCGGACCGCCGAGCTGTCGCTGTTGACCCGCTTGAGCAGCACGATCGCGGCGAGCAGGAGCGGGATGCCGAGGACGATGTCGATCACCCGGGAGAGCACCGCGTCGACCCAGCGGCCGAAGTAGCCGGCCAGCATCCCCACGGCGAGCGCGATCAGGCCGGTGAGCAGCGCGGAGAGCGCGCCGACCAGCAGCGACGCGCGGGCGCCGTACACCGCCCGGGCGTACGTGTCGCAGCCCTGGAAGTCGTACCCGAAGATCGCCCCGCCGGACGGGCCGGCGTGCTGGCGGGCCAGCACGCAGTCGCGCGGGTCGTTCGCGGTGAACAGCCCGGGCACGGCGGCCATGGCGGCGACCAGCACCACCAGGGCGAGGCTGATCCAGAAGATCGGCTTGCGGCGCAGGTCGCGCCAGGCGTCGCCGGCCAGGCTGCGGGGCTTCTGCGGTACGCCGACCTGGTTCGGGGCGCCGGGCTCACCCGACGGCCCTCGCCGCGCGGCCTGGTTCTCGCTCGCGGCGACGGTCTCGAAGTCACTCATGCCCGATTCCCACCGCGTTGCCGATTCGTTCGCTGCGCTCACTCATAGCGGATCCTCGGGTCGAGTACGGCGTACAGGACGTCCACCACCAGGTTGGAGACGAGGTAGACCACGACGAGCACGCTGACGATGCCCACCACCAGCGGGCCGTCCTCGGTGCGGATGCCGCGGAAGAGGTTGAAGCCGACGCCGGGGATGTTGAACACGCCCTCGGTGATGATCGCGCCGCTCATCAGGTTGCCCAGCTCGACGCCCAGGAAGGTGACCACCGGGATGAGCGAGTTGCGCAGCACGTGGACGCTGACGATCCGCCGCTTCACCAGTCCCTTCGACCGGGCGGTGCGGACGTAGTCGGCGCGCAGGTTCTCGGCCACGGACGTCCGGGTCAGCCGCAGGGCGGTGGCCAGCGAGAGCGAGCCGAGCACGATGCCCGGCAGCAGGAGCGCGTACAGGTCCGGGTCGGCTCCGGCGGTGGCTGGGAAGAGCCGCCACCTGACGCCGAGGAGGTACTGCGCCAGCGGCGCGAGCACGATCGTCGGGATGCCGAGCACCAGCAGCGTCAGCAGCAGTGTCGAGTTGTCGAAGATGCTGGCCCGCCGGATGCCGGCGAGCACGCCCGCGGTGACGCCGAAGAGAATGGTGACCGCCATGGCGATCAGCGCCAGCTTGACCGTGACCGGCCAGGCGGCGGCCAGGATGTCGCCGATCGAGCGTCCGGTGAGGGACTGCCCGAGGTCGCCCTGGAGCAGGTTCTTGAGGTAGTCGAAGTACCGGTAGAAGAAGCCGCCGACCCCGGTCCGGTCGAGGTGGAACTTCTCCGTCAGGTATGCCCGCTGCGCGGCCGTGACCGGGCGTTCGCCGGCGAGCGCCTGGATGGGGTCGCCCTGGCCGGCGAACATCAGCGCGTAGACGATCAGCGTGGTCCCGAAGAACGCGAGGACCATCTGGAGCAGACGCCGCAGAACGAAGCGGAACATACTTGGCAGTCTCTCTGAAAAAGGGCGAAGAGGATGGCGGGTCGGGCCACCGTCCGCCGATGGCCCGACCCGTCGTGCCGCGTGGTGCTACTTGACGGCCTCGATCTTCAACAGGTCGATCCGGTCGAAGAGATCCATCTCCACGTTCGTCACCTTGGTGGAGTGGCCGAAGTTGTTCTGGCCGTACCGCAGCGGGATCACCGGCAGGTCCTTCGCGAGCAGGTCCTCGGCCGCCTGGTACTTCTTGACCGCCTCTTCCTCGTTCGCGGCGCTGGTGCCCTCGGCGACCAGCTTGTCGAACTCCGGGTTGCTGTAGCCGTAGTAGTTCGACGAGCCGTTGCTGCTGTACAGCGGGCCCAGGTAGTTCTCCATGGACGGGTAGTCCATGACCCAGCCCATCCGGAACAGGCCGACCGGCTGCTTGGCCTTCACCTTGGTCAGCAGGTCCGCGAACTTCGGCTCGGCGGTGCCCACGCAGTCCACGCCCAGGTTGGTCTTGAGCTGGTTGCAGGTCGCGTCGATCCAGTCCTTGTGGCCGCCGTCGCCGTTGTAGGACAGCTCGATCCTCGCCGGGCCGCCCGCGGCCTGGTACAGGCTCTTGGCCTTGGCCGGGTCGAACTCGCCGGCCTCGCCGATGGTGTTGTCGCGGTAGCCCGCGACGACCGGCGAGACGAACGAGCGGGCCGGCTGCTGCGAGTCCTTGAAGATCGACTTGGTGATCTCGTCCCGGTCGACCGCCATCGAGATGGCCTTGCGCACGTCCGGGTTGCTGAACTCCTTCTGGAACGTCGGGAAGGCCAGCACCTGGAGCGACGAGGCGGAGCTCTGCTTGAACCGGTCACCGAGGTCGGTGGCGGCCGTCGAGAGGTTCTCGGTCGGGACGGTCTTGATGACGTCCAGATTGTCCGAGAGCACGTCCGCGTACGCGGCGGTCGGCTGCTGGTAGATCCGGAACTCGACGCCGGCCACCTTCGGCTTCTCGCCGGGGAAGGCGTCGTACTTCTCGACCTCGACCTTGGCGTCGTGCTGCCAGGCGCCCTTCATTTTGAACGGGCCCTGACCCACGGGCGCCTGCTCGTACCCCTCGGCCAGCACGCCGGGCGCGGAGAACGCGGCCTTCGGCATCGGGTAGAAGGCGGTGTAGCCGAGCATGGTCTTGAACTCGCTGTACGGCTGGGACAGCGTGACGGTGAAGGTCAGGTCGTCGACCTTCTTCAGCCCGCTGAGCGTCTTGGCCTTCGGGGTCTCGCCCTGCACGTCCTCGTAGCCGGCGATCTTCTCGAAGAAGTAGCTGGAGTTCTGGCCGTTCGGGGCGTAGGCGCCGTAGTTCCAGGCGTCGACGTAGTTGTCGGCGGTGACCTTCTCGCCGTTGTGGAAGGTGTAGCCGTCCTTCAGCTTGACCGTCCAGGTCGTGTTGTCCTCGGACGTCACCGACTCGGCCGCCACCTCGTAGGGCTTGTTGGCCTCGTCGTAGTCGACCAGCGGGCTGAACAGGGCGGCGAGCACCTGCGAGCCGCTCGTCTCGTTGGTGTTGGTCGGCACCAGGTGCTGCGGCTCGGCGATCTCGATCCGCACGGCCGCGTCGGGGTTGCTCTCGCCGGATCCACCGTCGCCGCCCGAGCCGCAGGCCACCAGGCCCAGGGTCACCGCGAGCGGGAGGGCGGTCCAGGCAGCGAGCCTACGAACACGCATGTAGCCTCCTCATCTCCTCACGCTGCGCAGTCAGGCCCGGCGCTGGGTTTACGCTGCGCAACGTTGGGCAACGGTAGGTCGCCGGCTGGCGATCGACAACGGGCGGGTTGCGAACCGGTAACGGAGTCACCGCCGGGGCCTTGCCTCGAGGGGCCGGTCCTGGTAATGCCGTGCGGGCTGCGAGAATGGCCATGGGCTGCCGGAGCTCTCGACGCGCCCGGTGCCCGTCGCGACCGCTCCGCCCCGCTGTGCCGTCCCGGCCCGACCGTGCCGGCCCGCCCTGCGAATCGCCCCGACGTCCGGATCCGGGCGGGTCTCAGCGGCCGATTCGTCACGCAGAGTGATTAAGGGCACGTCACCCTTCGTGGTCACATTGCGGGCTTGGCGCAGGTCGTCGGATCGCCGGCCGTCGACCGTGAGACGATCTGGGCGTGACGGCGACGCTTCTGGACGGCAAGGCGACCGCGGCCGAGATCAAGGACGAGCTGCGGACACGGGTCAAGGCACTGGCGGAGCGCGGCATCACCCCCGGGCTCGGCACCGTCCTGGTGGGCGCGGACCCCGGCTCCCAGGCGTACGTCAACGGCAAGCACCGCGACTGCGCCGAGGTGGGGATCGCCTCGATCCGCCGGGAACTGCCGGCCGACGCGACCCAGGAGCAGGTCGACGGCGTGCTCGCCGAGCTGAACGCCGACCCGGCGTGCCACGGCTACATCGTCCAGCTGCCGCTGCCGGGGCACCTCGACACCCAGCGGGTGCTGGAGCTGATCGACCCCGACAAGGACGCCGACGGCCTGCACCCGGTCAACCTCGGCCGGCTCGTCCTGGGCTACGACGCCCCGCTGCCCTGCACCCCGCGCGGCATCGTCGAGCTGCTCCGCCGGCACGACGTGCCGTTGCGCGGCGCCAAGGTCGCCGTGGTCGGTCGCGGCAACACCGTCGGCCGTCCGCTCGGTCTGCTGCTCACCCGGCGCAGCGAGAACGCCACCGTGACCCTCTGCCACACCGGCACCCTCGACCTGGCCTCGCACACCCGGGCCGCCGACATCGTCATCGTGGCCGCCGGCGTGCCGGGCCTGCTCACCGCCGACATGCTCACGCCGGGCGCGGTCGTGGTCGACGTCGGCATCACCCGGGTCATCGGCCCGGACGGCAAGGGCCGCTACACCGGCGACGTCGCCGGTGACGCGGCGGAGGTGGCCGGCAAGCTGGTGCCCATGCCGGGCGGCGTCGGCCCGATGACCCGCGCGATGCTGCTGACGAACGTCGTGGAGCGGGCCGAGCGCGACTGAGCGCCCGCCGGGCCCCGCCCGGAGCCGGACGGCGGTGACGTTCGCCCCATCCCGGCGATGGCCGCCGCCCCTGGCCTGTTCGGTGCCAGGATGACTGATACGGTCCGGAAAACCGACTGGTAGCAGGGAGTGGGACGACCATGGGTAAGAAGGTCACTGTCGTCGGGGCCGGCTTCTACGGCTCCACCACCGCACAGCGCCTGGCCGAGTACGACGTCTTCGACACCGTCGTGATCACCGACATCGTGGAGGGCAAGCCCGCGGGTCTCGCCCTGGACCTCAACCAGTCGCGGGCCATCGAGGGCTTCGAGACCAAGGTGGTCGGCGTGACCACCGGCCAGAACGGCGAGGGCTACGAGGCCATCGAGGGCTCGGACGTCGTGGTGATCACCGCCGGCCTGCCGCGCAAGCCGGGCATGAGCCGGATGGACCTGCTGGAGACGAACGCCAAGATCGTCCGTCAGGTCTCCGAGAACGTCGCCAAGTACGCCCCGAACGCCGTCGTCATCGTCGTGTCCAACCCGCTCGACGAGATGACCGCGCTGGCCCAGCTCGCCACCCAGTTCCCGAAGAACCGGGTGCTCGGCCAGGCCGGCATGCTGGACACCGCCCGGTTCACCAACTTCGTGGCCGAGGCGCTGGGCGTACCGGTGAAGTCGGTCAAGACGCTGACCCTCGGCTCGCACGGCGACACGATGGTGCCGGTGCCGTCGCAGAGCACCGTCGACGGCAAGCCGCTGCGTGAGGCCATGCCGGCGGAGCAGATCGAGGAACTGGTGGTCAAGACCCGCAACGGCGGCGCCGAGGTGGTCGCGCTGCTCAAGACCGGTTCGGCGTACTACGCGCCGTCGGCCGCCGCCGCCCGGATGGCCAAGGCCGTCGCGGAGGACTCCGGCGAGGTCATGCCGGTCTGCGCCTGGGTCGACGGCGAGTACGGCATCTCCGGCGTCTACCTGGGTGTCGAGGCCGCGATCGGCGCCGAGGGCGTCAAGCGGGTCGTCGAGACCGACCTGGACGCCGACGAGCTGGCCAGCCTGAAGGAGGCCGCCGAGGCCGTCCGCGCCAAGCAGGGCGACGTCGCCAGCATGTGATCCACCCGTCGAGGGGGCACGCCGGTCGCCGGCGGCCCCCTCGCGTCGTGTCCGGCTACAGCGTCACGAACGCCTCGCCCAGGTGCGGGGTGGCGAGCATCGTGGCACCGCGCGCGGCCAGGTCGCGCAGCAGCCCCACCCGCGAGGCACGCGCCACGGCGGCGTCCTCCTCGTGGGCGTACGCCAGCCCGGGCTCGACCAGTTGCACGGCGTTCACCAGCAGGTCGCCGGTGAGCAGCAGCCGCTGGTCACCGACCTCCAGTAGCACCGACTGGTGCCCGGGCGTGTGTCCCGGCGTCGGCAGCAGCCGTACGGTCGGGTCGAGCCTCTCCGCGCCGTCGACCACCCGGAGCTGGCCGGCGGCGCGCAACGGCGCGACCAGGCCGGCCGACAGCCCCGGGTTGAGGTGCCCCACGGCGGCCAGTTCGGCCCGCTGGAGCAGGTAGTCGGCGTTGGGGAAGTACGGCGTGCCCGGCGAGCCGGTGACCGCCCAGCCGACGTGGTCGGTGTGCAGGTGGGTGAGCACCACCGTGCGCACGTCGGCCGGCGCGATGCCGGCGGCGGCGAGCTCGGCCGGCAGCCGGCCGGGCACCGGCGCCCAGCTCGCGGCGGGGGAGCCGGCCGGGCCGATCCCGGCGTCGACCAGGGTCACCGGCCCGTCCCCGGCACGGATGGCGAAGCTGCGGAACGGCAGCCACCACCGCCCGTCGGCGGTCACCGTGCCCGGGTCCCGCCGGTCGGCCGCGCGCCAGTGCTCCGGCCCGGCGTCGGGGAACGCCTCGGCGCGGGGCTGGAAGAACGGCCCCTCGCCGTCGGTGAGCGCGGTGACCGTGATAGACCCGAGGATGCGGCTCGACGGCATCCGGCGATCATGTCAGTGGCCCCGTACGCCGTGCACGTCGTTTGTTCCGGCCCGACCGAGGCCGGCTGGGGACTGCCGATCAGTTTCCAGTACGCTCGTACTGCTTGAGCACGAGTCCCCCGAGAGGAGCGCCGGCCGATGGCGAAGATCAAGGTAAACAACCCGGTCGTTGAGCTCGACGGCGACGAGATGACCCGGATCATCTGGAAGCAGATCCGGGAGCAGCTGATCCTGCCCTACCTCGACGTCGACCTGCACTACTACGACCTGTCGATCCAGCACCGCGACGAGACCGACGACCAGGTCACCGTCGATGCCGCCAACGCCATCAAGGAGCACGGCGTCGGCGTCAAGTGCGCGACCATCACCCCGGACGAGGCCCGGGTGGAGGAGTTCGGCCTGAAGAAGATGTGGCGGTCGCCGAACGGCACGATCCGCAACATCCTCGGCGGCGTCGTCTTCCGTGAGCCGATCATCATGTCCAACGTGCCGCGGCTGGTCCCCGGCTGGACCAAGCCGATCATCATCGGCCGGCACGCCCACGGTGACCAGTACAAGGCCACCGACTTCGTCGTCCCCGGCCCGGGCAAGGTGACCGTCACCTACACCCCGGCCGACGGCGGCGCCCCGATGGAGATGGAGGTCGCCAACTTCTCCGGCGGCGGCATCGCCATGGGCATGTACAACTTCGACGAGTCGATCCGGGACTTCGCCCGCGCCTCGTTCCGGTACGGCCTGGACCGCAACTACCCGGTCTACCTGTCCACCAAGAACACCATCCTCAAGGCGTACGACGGCCGGTTCAAGGACATCTTCGCCGAGGTGTTCGAGAACGAGTTCAAGGCCGAGTTCGACGCCGCCGGCATCACCTACGAGCACCGGCTCATCGACGACATGGTCGCCGCCGCGCTCAAGTGGGAGGGCGGCTACGTCTGGGCCTGCAAGAACTACGACGGTGACGTGCAGTCCGACACCGTCGCGCAGGGCTTCGGCTCGCTGGGCCTGATGACCTCGGTGCTGCTCTCCCCGGACGGCCGTACCGTCGAGGCCGAGGCCGCGCACGGCACGGTCACCCGGCACTACCGGCAGTGGCAGAAGGGCGAGAAGACCTCGACCAACCCGATCGCGTCGATCTACGCCTGGACCCGGGGCCTGGCCCACCGGGGCAAGCTGGACGGCACCCCGGCGGTCACCGAGTTCGCCGACACGCTGGAGCAGGTCATCGTCGACACCGTCGAGGGCGGTCAGATGACCAAGGACCTCGCGCTGCTCATCTCGCGGGACGCCCCGTGGCTGACCACCGACGAGTTCATGAACGCGCTCGACGAGAACCTGGCGCGCAAGCTCTCCGCCTGATCCTCGTCCACCCGGGACGGCACGCAGCGCCGCCGCGTCGCACAGGAGCCCGCCGGCACCCGCCGGCGGGCTCCTGCCGTTCCACTCGCTCGCTCCCCGCTCCCCGCTCGCCGCTCGCCGCTCGCCGCTCGCCGCTCGCCGCTCGCCGCTCGCCGCTCGACGGCCGCGGTGCGGCCGTCGAGCGGTGCAGATCTTGGTACCGGAGTGCCCCTCCGGGGGCCGTTCCCTGCCAAGATCCGCTCGGTTCTCCGCAGGCGGCGGCGTGTCGGCGGGGGACACGCCGGTCGCGTCACCTACTTCGGCGCGCCTCGTTGACCTGGGTGGACGAGATGCCAGTCGCGTCCAGGAAGGTTGACCGCGGTCGCCACGCGGCAAGCGCGCCGATCAGCCAGCCTTCCCGGCTGTCGCGCGCAGCCAGCCGTCCCTTCCCTGCGGGGGGCCCTGTCCCGGGCCCCCCGCGCCCTGTCTCCGCCCAACCACCGTCGCCCGCGGCCGGCGCCGATCATGCAGTTGTGGCGCCCCGCACAAGACTCGATCCAGGACACGACTCCCACCAGAACTGCATGATCGACCTGTGCAGGGGCTCAGGCGGCGCGGAGGAGCTCGGCGGCGCGCTCGGGTGCGATGTCGTTGATGAAGACGCCCATCGCGGACTCCGAGCCCGCCAGGTACTTCAGCTTGTCCTTCGCACGCCGGACGCTGAACAGCTGCAGGTGCAGGTGGCCCAGCTCGCGGTCGACGCGTACCGGCGCCTGGTGCCAGGCGGCGATGTAGGGCATCGGCACGTCGAACAGCCCGTCGAAGCGACGCAGCAGGTCCAGGTAGAGCGGCCCGAACGCGTCCCGCTCGGCGTCGTCGAGCGCGGGGATGTCCGGCACCGGCCGGTGCGGGGCCACGTGCACCTCGAACGGCCAGCGGGCCGCCGCCGGGACGTACGCCGTCCAGTGTTCGTTGGCGGCGACCACCCGGTCGCCGGTGGCCCGCTCGGCGGCGAGCACGTCGGCGTAGAGGTTGCGCCCGCCGGTGCCCTCCGCGTGCCGGCGGGCGGCGGCCAGCAGCGACCGGGTCCGCGGGGTCACGAAGGGGTACGCGTAGATCTGGCCGTGCGGGTGGTGCAGGGTCACACCGATCTCCACGCCCCGGTTCTCGAAGCAGAACACCTGCTCCACCCCGGGCAGCTCCGCGAGCGCCGACGTGCGGTCGGCGAGCGCGTCGAGGACGGTGCGCACCCGGCGCGGCGGGAGGGACCCGAAGGACGCGTTGTGGTCGTCGGTGAAGCAGACCACCTCGCAGCGGCCCATGCCGGGCCGGACCGGGGTGAACGGGGTGATCTCGGCGGGCTCCTCGGCCACCCGGCCGCTCAGTGAGGGGAACCGGTTCTCGAAGACGGCGACGTCGTAGTCGGGCGCCGGGATCTCGCTCTGCCGGCCGCCGGTGCTGGGGCAGAGCGGGCACTGGTCGGCCGGCGGGAGGAAGGTGCGCGTCTGCCGGTGCACGGCGACGGCCACCCACTCGTCGGTCAGCGGGTCCAGGCGCAGCTGCGACGCGGGCGGTGGCGGCGGCAGCTCGCGCCGGTCCGGCTGGTCCCGGACGGCGTCGTCCCGTTCGTCGAAGTAGATCAGCTCCCGGCCGTCGGCCAGCGCGATCGCGGTGCGCTTCACCTCGCCATCCCCTCATCTGTCGTCGTGGCCGTCCGTCCCGCGCCGGTGGCGGGGGGCACGACCACCAGTTCGCCCACCCGGTCGTCGAGCGCCCGCCGCGCGTCTGAGGACAGCTGGTCGTCGGTGACCAGCACGTGGGCGGCGGAAAGCTCAACGATCGAGGAGATGCCGACGGTGCCCCACTTGGTGTGGTCGGCGAGCACGACCAGCCGGTCGGCGGCGGCCACCAGGGCGCGGTCGGTCTCCGCCTCCATCAGGTTCGGGGTGGTGAACCCCGCCCGCTCGGTGATCCCGTGCACGCCGAGGAAGAGCAGGTCCAGGTGCAGCGACCGGATGGCGGCGACGGCCAGCGGCCCGACCAGCGCGTCCGACGGCGTACGCACCCCGCCGGTGAGCACCACGGTCTGGTCGGACCGGCCGCCGGCGTGCAGGATCTCGGCCACCGGCAGCGAGTTGGTGACCACGGTCAGGCCCGGCACGTCGACCAGCCGACGGGCCAGCTCGGCGGTGGTGGTGCCGGCGGAGAGGGCGACCGCCGCCCCGGGCCGGACCAGCTCGGCGGCGCGGCCGGCGATGGCCGCCTTCTCCGCCAGTTGCCGCACCGACTTGGCCCGGAAGCCCGGTTCGTCGGTCGAGCCGGGGCCGGCCACCGTGGCACCGCCGTGCACCTTGGCCAGCAGGCCGCGTTCGTGCAGCGCCTCCAGGTCGCGGCGGATGGTCATGTCCGATACGCCGTACTCGGCGGCCAGCTCGGTGACCCGCACGCCCCCGGTGGCGCGGACCCGGTCCAGGATGGCCGCCTGCCGTTGCTGAGCGAGCATCCGCCCTACCTCCGTGCCAGCCGCGTACCGTCACGCGGTCGAACGTGTTCGAACAAAGATGAACACTAGCGCCAAGGGGGGGGATCACCGGTAGGCGGAGGGTGCGATCAGAACGACTGGAGCCGGGGCTCCACCCAGCCCGTCTCGTTCAGGTGGTGCAGGACGGCCTCGACCGCCTCGTCGACCGTCAGCTCGCTGGTGTCGACCACCAGGTCCGCGTCGGTCGGCACCTCGTAGGGGTCGTCGATGCCGGTCATCCCGGTGAGCAGGCCGGCCCGGGCCCGGGCGTAGAGGCCCTTGCGGTCGCGCTGCTCGCAGACCTCCAGCGGCGTCGCCACGTGCACCAGCACGAAGCCCGCACCGGCGGCCAGCGCCATCTCCCGGGCGGTCGCCCGGGCCTGGGCGTACGGGGCGATCGGGCAGCAGATGCCCACGCCGTGGTGCCGGGCGATCTCCGCCGCCACCCAGCCGATCCGCCGCACGTTGAGGTCCCGGTCGGCCTTGCTGAAGCCCAGCCCGGCGGAGAGTTCGCGGCGCACCACGTCGCCGTCGAGCAGGGTGATGCTCCGGTCGCCCTGCTCGCGCAGCACGTCGGCCAGGCCCCGGGCGATCGTCGACTTGCCGGAGCCCGAGAGCCCGGTCAGGAAGACCACCAGGCCCCGGTGCCGCCGAGGCGGCCGGGCCCGAACCAGCTCCTTCGCCACCGCCGGCGGGGTGTGCCACTCGGGCAGCGGGAAGCCCCGGTCCAGCAGGTCGTCGATCTCCGGCTGGTTCAGTGCCAGGCGCCGGTTGCGTGGCGGGATGTCCTCCCGCCAGCGCCACTGCCCGTCGCGGTTGTCGTAGGCCAGCTCGCGCGGCACCAGCACCCGCAGGCCGGCGCCGGAGAGCATCTCGCCGGTGGAGAGCAGGTGCGTGACGCCGTAGGCCGCCGACACCCGGGCCCGCAGCAGCGCGTCGCTGATCTCGTCGCGCCGGCGGGACAGCGGCACGGCGACCAGCGTCGCCGGCGGCATCCGGTCGCGGGCGGCGAAGACGCTGCGCACGAGCGCCTCCGGCGGCAACCCGCCGAGGCCGTCCTCGCCGACCGGGATCATCACCAGCAGGTGGGCGCCGAGCGTGCGCACCGCGTGGGCGATCTGGGCGAGCTGCGGCCGGTGCAGCGGGCGGTCGGCGATCACCCCGAGCACCCGACCGGACGGCAGCAGCGGGCGTACCTCCTCCGGGGTGCGGCGCAGCCGCTGGAAGGGACCGTGGCCGCCGTCGCCGAGCCGGCGGACCGTGCCCCCGACGCCCGCCACCCCGTCGCGGACCTGCCACGCGTCGGCGACCTCCAGCGCCGCGACCGGCGCGCCCTCCCCGTCGGTGAGCACCAGGGTGCGGCGTGCCTCGTCGCGCGGGTCGAGACCCTGGGCGAGCGCCGTCGGCACCTGGAGGGTCACCGGCACCGGCCACGGTGAGCCGTCGGCGAGCCGGCCCCGCCGACTCACCGAGACCAGGTCGGCGCGGGTCATGAAGCCGGCCAGCGGGGCGTACGCCCCGATCAGCAGCAGCTCCAGGTCAGCCAGCTCGCCGGGGCGCGGCGTGTACGCCGGCGCGTCCCGGAGCACCTCGTCGGGCAGCACCCAGCTGTTGCTCATCCATCCCCCAAACGACACTGACCGGCACACAGTTTCTCAGCCGGCCGGCGATCGGTCGAGAGCGCCACTCCACCCCGCGCGCGCCGGTAGGGGGTGGCCGATCGGTCAGCGGAGCGCGGCCAGGGGTGCGGCACCGAAGGAGACGGCGAACCGCTTGCACCAGATGGAGACGCTGGTCAGGCCGGTCAGGTCGACGTCGGCCGGGATGTCGTAGCCCTGGTCGCCCCGGTTGCCCTTGAGCCGGCCCAGCTCGACCCACCGGCCGTCGTCGAAGACCCGCCAGCCGGCGGTGCCGTTGCGCACCGGCTGGTCGGTGAGCCAGACCCGCAGGTCCGGGCCGTTGGAGGTGGCCAGACCGACCAGTTCGAGCCGGTGCCGCCCGTCGGGGGCGCGGACGATCCGCGCACTGCCCGACGTGTCGTGCTCGTGGGTCACGAAGTCGCCCTGCCCGACGAGGACCGGTCCGGCGGGGGAGGCCGTCGCGCCCGGGGCGGAACCGACCGGAGCCGGCGTGGGCGCCACGCTCGAGAGCGCCTCGTCGACCTCGGCGTCGGTCACCAGCCTCCACGGCTGGAACCAGTAGAGGCCGAGCGCGGAGCCGGCGGCGAGGACGACCACCACCACCCACGTCAGCGGCGCGCGGAACAGTCGGCTACGCATGGGCACAGTGTGCCGTGCCGGTCGCCGTCGTGTCTGCCCCGGCGTGGCGGACGCGCCGGGGACGAGTCCGTCCGCGAACGCCGCGACAGGCCCACGGGCAGCCTGTCGTCGCCGGGGACCCTAGGGGACGCGGACCGCCAGGATCAGGGAAGCGCCCGGGGCGAGCCGCTGCCCAGGGCGGTCGTCGCCTCCTACGCTGTACGACGTGACACTCATCGCGACCGAGTCGCTGACCAAGACGTACGGGGGTGGGGTCACCGCGCTGGCCGACCTGACCGTCGCGGTCGAGCCGGGGATCATCGGATTGGTCGGCGCGAACGGCGCCGGCAAGTCCACCCTGATCAAGATCCTGCTCGGCCTCCTCGCCCCGACCAGCGGCCGGGTCCGGGTGCTCGGCCTCGACCCGACCACCGACTCCGCCCAGGTCCGCGCCCGGGTCGGCTACATGCCCGAGCACGACGCCCTGCCGCCGGACCTCTCCGCCGCCGAGCTGGTCACCCACCTCGGCCGGATGAGCGGCCTGCCGCGTACGGTGGCCCGCGAACGGGCCTCCGAGGCGCTGCGGCACGTCGGGCTCTACGAGGAGCGCTACCGCCCGGTCGGCGGCTACTCCACCGGCATGAAGCAGCGGGTCAAGCTCGCCCAGGCGCTGGTGCACGACCCCGACCTGCTGATGCTCGACGAGCCGACCAACGGGCTCGACCCGGCCGGCCGCGACGCCATGCTGGCGCTGGTGCACCGCATCGGCACCGAGTTCGGCATCTCCGTGCTGGTCTGCTCGCACCTGCTGGGCGAGGTCGAGCGGATCTGCGACACCCTGGTCGCCATCGACGGCGGGCGGCTGCTGCGCGCCGACCACATCTCCGCCATGACCTCGGCCACCGACGTGCTCGCCGTCGAGGTCAGCGAGGGCACCGACCAACTGGCCGCCCGGCTGGCCGCGCTCGACCTGCCGGTACGCCGGGACGGCCGGCTGCTGCTCGTCGAGCTCGCCGACGACGCCACCTACGACCTGATCCTCGGCGCGGTCGCCGAGCTGAACCTGCCGCTGCACCGGCTGGACCAGCGCCGGCACCGGGTGGCCGAACTCTTCGCCACGAGGGAGCCCAGCCATGCCTGAGCCGACCGGCGTCATCCACGACATCGGCTACCAGCGCTACACCGGCCCCCGGCTGGGCCGCCGGGCCGTCTTCGGCGCGCTCTACCTGCACGGCCTGCGGACGGCGTTCGGGCTGGGCCGCAGCGCGAAGGCCAAGATCTTCCCCTGGCTGGTGGTCGCCATCGTCACCGTGGTGGCCGCCGGCCTCGCCGCGGTACGCAGCCAGGTCGGCGAGGCGGTGATGACGTACGCCCAGTTCGCCGACAACATGAGCTGGCTGGTCATCTTCTTCGTCGCGGTGGTCGCCCCCGAGCTGGTCTCGCGGGACCTGCGCAGCGGGGTGCTGCCGCTCTACTTCTCCCGGCCGCTGCCGCGCTCGGACTACCCGCTGGCGAAGCTGCTGGCGCTGGCCACCGCGCTCTGGCTGCTGCTCGGCGGGCCGCAGCTGGTGATGTTCCTGGGCGCCGCGTTCACCACGGGCGACGGCATGCGCGGGGTCTGGAACGAGCTGCTCGACCTGCTGCCCAGCCTGCTCTACGCCGGGCTCTGGGCGGCGGTCTTCGCCTCGGTCGGGCTGCTGGTCGCCTCGTCCACCGGCAAGCGGGCGTTCGCGGCCGGCGGGATCGTGGCCGTGTTCCTGATGACCACCCCGATCGTCGGCACCCTGTCGATCATGCCCTCCCAGACGGTCAACGAACTGGCCTTCCTCGCCTCGCCCTCGACGTTGGTGGGCGGAGTGGGCACCTGGGCGCTCGGCGACCTGCTGCTGTTCGAGGGGGAGGGCGGAGTGCCGATCGGCGACTTCGGTCCCGTCTACGCGGTCGCCGCCGTGCTGCTCGTGACCGGCTGCGTCGCCCTGCTGATGCTGCGATACCGGAAGGTGGCCGCCCGATGACCACGATCAGCACCGACCAGGTGACGGGCCCGCCGGCCGTCGCCGCCAGCACCCTCGACCTCGCCGGCGTCTCCCGCTGGTACGGCAACGTGGTGGCCGTCAACGACGTCAGCATGAGCCTCGGCCCCGGCGTCACCGGGCTGCTCGGCCCGAACGGCGCGGGCAAGACCACCCTGCTGCACATGATGGCGGGCTTCCTGGCCCCGTCGCGCGGGGTGGTCAGCCTGGACGGCCGGCCCACCTGGCGCAACCCCGAGGTCTACCGGCGGCTCGGCCTGGTCAGCGAGCGCGAGGCGGTGCACACCTTCCTCACCGCGCACGAGTTCGTGCTGGCCAGCGCGAAGCTGCACCGGCTGCCGGACCCGGCGGAGGCGGCCCGCCGGGCGATCGCCCTGGTGGAGATGGAGGGCGCGCAGGACCGCCGGATCGGCACGTACTCCAAGGGCATGCGGCAGCGCGCCCGGGTGGCCGCGGCGCTGGTGCACGAGCCGCAGGTGCTGCTGCTCGACGAGCCGTTCAACGGCATGGACCCGCGCCAGCGGCTGCACATGATGGAGCTGCTGCACCGCCTCGGCGACGCCGGCCGCACCATCCTGTTCAGCTCGCACATCCTGGAGGAGGTCGAGCAGGTCTCCGGCACCGTCCAGGTGATGGTCGCCGGCCGGCTGGCCGCCTCCGGTGACTTCCGCACGATCCGCCGGCTGATGACCAACCGGCCGCACGTCTTCGCCGTGCACTCCACCGACGACCGCGCGCTCGCCGTCGCGCTGATGGCGGAGGCGTCGGTGACGGGGGTCGAGCTGGGTCGCGCCGGGTTGACCGTGCGGGCCGGCGACTACGGCGCGTTCACCCGCGTCCTGCCGAAGATCGCCCTGGCGGAGGGCATCCGGGTGCGGCAGTTGGTGCCCGAGGACGAATCCCTGGAGAGCGTCTTCTCCTACCTCGTGGAGGCCTGAACCCATGTCTACCGTTTCCTGGATCACCGTGCGGGGGCTGTTCGGGCGTCGCCGGTTCCTCCTGCTGCTGCCGCTGCCCGTGGTGCTGGTGCTGCTCGCCGTGCTCTCCCGCGCGCTCGGGGTGGACCCGGGCGAGTGGGGCCCGCCGGTGCTGGTCGGCCTGGGCCTGGCCGTGGTGCTCCCGGTGGTCGCCCTGATCGTCGGCACCGGCGTGCTGGGCGCCGAGATCGACGACGGCACGGTCGTGCACATCCTGACCAAGCCGCTGCCGCGCTGGCAGATCGTGCTGCCCAAGCTGGCGGTGGCCGCCGGCGTCACCGCGGTCACCGTCGCCGTGCCGCTCTACGTGGCGGGCGTGCTGGCCGACTCCGTACGCCTCGGGTTGTCGCTCGCCGCCGCGTCGGCGGTCGGTGCGCTGGCGTACTCGGCGCTGTTCGTGGCGCTCAGCCTGCTCACCCGGCGGCCGGTGCTGCTCGGCCTGGTCTACGTGCTGATCTGGGAGGGGCTGCTCGGCAACGTCGTCAGCGGCACCAAGGTGCTCTCCATCCAGCAGTACGTGATCGCCCTCGCCGACCGGATGGCCCCCACCGGGCTGCTGGAGGCCGGCGTCTCGGTGCCGGTGGCGGCGGTGATGGCCGCGTTGATCAGCGCGGGCTTCACGCTGCTGGCCGTCGACCGGCTCCGCTCCTTCAGCGTGGCCGGCGAGACGAGCTGACCTCTGACCTGACGGCCCTTCAGGACAGCCCGACCTCGCGATGGTAGGGCTGCCCGGATGGACCGGGCCGGGCGGCTGGGCGAGGCTGTCGGCGTGAGCGCGGAGACGGGGCTGGTGATGTCGCGGGAGTCCTATCCGGGTGCCGGCCGGCACTGGATGGTCAGCCTGGCGGTGGCCGGGCTGGCGGCGGCGGCGACCACCACGGCCGCGCAGTCCACCGGGCACTTCCACTGGTGGGCGGGGTTCGTGCTGATCCCCGGCGCGCTGATCGCCGCCACCGGGGGGCCGCTGCTGGCCAGGGGCGGCGGGCGGGCCTTCGCCGGCTACGTGGTCGCCTGCCTCGGCGCGCTGGTGTTCGCCGTCGGGGCGCTGCTGATGTTCGGCGTGTTCGGGCGGGGCTGGCCCCTGATGGTCGTCCTGCCCTGCCTGGCGGTCGCGGGCACCTACCGCTGGCGGCTGGTCCACCCGCTGGCCCGGGGGCTGCACCGGACGGTCTCCCTGCTGGCGCTGGCCGGCGCCCTGCTGCTCGGCGGGACGCTGCAACTGACCCGCGTCGGCCTGGTCGACGTCGGTGCCGCCCCGATGTGGGGCGCGTTCCTGATGCTGGCGGGGGTGATCGTGCTGGGCAACGCGGTGGAGCTGACCCGGCACCGGATGCCGTACCGCCTCCAGGCGATCACCCTGCTGGTCGGCCCCGCCGTCGTCGCCTTCCTGCTCGGCCTGCGCCTGCTGCGCGGCTGGTGAGCCCCGCCGCGCCGTGGGGGGCGCGACGGGGCCGGCCGGTCAGAACGCGCAGGCGATCACGAGCTCCGGGGTGCGGTCGGGCAGCAGGTCCAGCTTCGTGATCCGGCCGGCGGCCCGGACGTCGTCGGCGATCACGGTCAGCTGTTCCAGCAGGGCCGCCGGGCCGAGCGCCTCGGCCAGCGGCACCTCCGCCTTCATCGACAGTTTCCGCTCCGACTTGGCCCGGCGCACCTGGCTGAGCGCGTCGGCGGCCAGCCGCAGCAGCTCCGGTTCGCCGGCGCCCTGGATCGCCCGGTCCACCTCGTACGTGGTGGGCCAGGTCGCGCGGTGCACCGAGCCGTACCGCCACCACGACCACACCTCCTCGGTCGCGTACGGCAGCACCGGGGCGAACAGCCGCAGCTGCACCGAGAGCGCGGTGGCCAGCGCCGCCCGGGCGGAGTCCGCCCCCGACCCGGTGCTGTAGGCGCGCTCCTTCACCAGCTCGATGTAGTCGTCGCAGAACCGCCAGAAGAAGCCCTCGGCGACCTGCAACGCCGCTGTGTGGTCGTACGCCTCCAACGCCGACGTCGCGGCGGCGACCACGCCGGAGAGTTCGGCGAGCATCGCCCGGTCCAGCGGCTCGGTGGCCGGCGCCCGCAGCGCGTCGGCGGCGCCCAGCCCGAGGGCGAACTTGGACGCGTTCAGCAGCTTGGTCGCCAGTCGCCGGCCGACCTTGATCTGGGCCGGGTCGAAGGCGAGATCCATGCCCGGCCTGCCGTTCGCCGCCCAGTACCGCACCGCGTCGGAGCCGTGCTGCTCCAGCAGCGCCATCGGGGTGACCACGTTCCCCTTGGACTTGGACATCTTCTTCCGGTCGGGGTCGAGGATCCAACCGGAGAGCACCGTGTCCCGCCAGGGCAGCACCCCGTGCTCCAGGTGCGAGCGGACCACGGTGGAGAACAGCCAGGTGCGGATGATCTCCTGCCCCTGCGGGCGCAGGTCCATCGGGAAGACCCGGGCGAACAGGTCCGGGTCGGTCTCCCACCCGCCGGCGATCTGCGGGGTCAGCGACGAGGTGGCCCAGGTGTCGAGCACGTCGGGATCGCCGACGAAGCCCCCCGGGCGGCCTCGCTGCGACTCCTCGAACCCCGGCGGGGCGTCGGTGGACGGATCGATCGGCAGCGCGGACTCCGCCGGCGTGAGAGGCTGGGACCAGTCCGGCTCGCCAGCGTCGTCGAGCCGGTACCACACCGGCACCGGCACGCCGAAGAAGCGTTGCCGGCTGACCAGCCAGTCGCCGGTCAGGCCGCCCACCCAGTGCGCGTAGCGGTGCCGCATGTGCTCCGGCACCCAGCGCAGCTCCCCGCCCCGGGCCAGCAGCTCCTCGCGCAGGCCCGCGTCGCGTCCGCCGTTGCGCAGGTACCACTGCCGGGTCGAGACGATCTCCAGCGGCCGGTCGCCGCGCTCGTAGAACTTCACCGGGTGGGTGACGGGCCGCGGCTCGCCGACCAGGTCGCCGGCGTCGGCCAGCAGCTCCACCAGCGTCCGCCGGGCACCGTTGACGGTCTGCCCGGCCAGCGCCGCGTACGGCTGCGCCGGCACGCCGGCCGGCGGCTCGGGCAGCAGCCGGCCGTCCCGGCCGATCACCACGCGCGTGTCCAGCCGCAGCTCCCGCCACCAGGTCACGTCGGTCAGGTCGCCGAAGGTGCAGACCATCGCGATGCCCGTGCCCTTGGCCGGGTCCGCCAGCGGGTGCGCCCGCACCGGCACGTCCACCCCGAAGACCGGCGTACGCGCGGTGCCGCCCACCAGGTCGGCGTACCGCTCGTCGTCGGGGTGGCAGACCAGCGCCACGCAGGCCGGCAGCAGCTCCGGTCGGGTGGTGTCGATGAGCACCTCCCGCCCGCCCGGCCCGGCGAACCGCAGCCGGTGGTACGCCCCGGGCCGCTCCCGGTCCTCCAGCTCCGCCTGGGCGACGGCGGTGGCGAAGCCGACGTCCCAGAGCGTCGGCGCCTCCGCCTGGTACGCCTCGCCCCGGGCCAGGTTCCGCAGGAACGCCCGCTGCGAGGCCGCCCGGGCCGCCGCGCCGATCGTCGTGTACGTCAACGACCAGTCCACGGACAGCCCGAGCCGCCGCCAGAGCGCCTCGAAGACCTGCTCGTCGGCGGCGGTCAGCCGCTCACACAGCTCGATGAAGTTGCGCCGGGAGACCGGGGTCGGGTCCTTGCGGGCGGCCTCGCCCACGGGGGTTCCGGGGGCCTGCCGGTCCGGGTCGTACGGCAGCGCCGGATCGCAGCGCACGCCGTACACGTTCTGCACCCGGCGCTCGGTGGGCAGGCCGTTGTCGTCCCAGCCCATCGGGTAGAAGACCGTCCGCCCGCGCATCCGCTGGAACCGGGCGACCACGTCGGTGTGCGTGTACGAGAAGACGTGCCCCATGTGCAGCTCGCCCGATACGGTCGGCGGCGGGGTGTCGATCGCGTACACGTCGGCGCTGCGACCGTTCGGGCTCGGCGCTTCTGACGCCGCGCTGCGCCCCCGAACGGTCGTCTTCGCGCGGTCGAACGCGTACGTGCCGTCCTCCTGCCAGCGGCGCGCCCAGGTCTCCTCGATGCCGTCCAGGCTCGGACGCTCGGGGACGCCGGCGCGGGCCGTCCTCTCCGTGTCGGTCATCCGTCGATGGTAGGCAGCGGCCGGGGGCCGGAGCACGTGGTTTCGTCCCGTGCCCGGCCGCTCCCGCCAGCGCTCAGAGCAGGGAGTCGCGCCACTGCCGGTGCAGGGCGGCGTACCGGCCACCGGCGACGGCGAGCCGGCCGGGCGGGCCGTCCTCGACGATCCGCCCGTCGTCGAGCACGAGCACCCGGTCGGCCGTCTCCACGGTGGAGAGCCGGTGCGCGATCACCAGCGCGGTGCGGTCGGCCAGGATGGTGCCGAGGGCGTGCTGCACCAGGCGCTCGGTGGGCACGTCCAGCGACGAGGTGGCCTCGTCCAGGATCAGCACCGCCGGGTCGGCCAGGAACGCCCGGGCGAAGGCGACCAGTTGCCGCTGCCCGGCGGAGAGCCGGCCGCCGCGCCGCTGCACCCCGGTGGCGTACCCGTCGGGGAGGGCGGCGATGAAGTCGTGCGCGCCGATCTCCCGCGCGGCGGCCTCCACGGCGGCGTCGTCCGCGTCGGGACGGCCGAACCGGATGTTCTCCGCGACCGTGCCGCCGAACAGGTGGGTCTCCTGGGTCACCAGCACCACGGCGCGCCGCAGCTCCGCGTCGGCGACCTCGCGCAGGTCGACCCCGTCGAGGGTGACCGCGCCCGAGAACGGGTCGTGGAACCGGGCGAGCAGCTTGGCGACGGTCGACTTGCCGGCGCCGGTCGCGCCGACCAGCGCCACGGTCTGGCCGGCCGGGACGGCGAGGTCCAGCCCGGCGAGGATCGGCGCGTCCGGCCGGTAGCCGAAGGTGACCGACCGGAAGACGACCGCCCCGCGCCCCGGCCCGGCGGGAAGCGGCACGGGCCGCGCCGGTTCGGCCACCGACGGCCGTTCGTCGAGCACCCCGGCGAGCTTCTCCAGCGCGGCCGTGGCCGACTGGAGCGAGTTGTAGAACTGGCTCAGTTCCTGCATCGGCTCGAAGAACCGCCGCAGGTAGAGCAGGAACGCCGCCAGCACCCCGATCCCGGTCGCCCCGCCCAGCACCCGCCAGCCGCCGTAGCAGAGCACCACCGCCACGGTCACGTTGCCGATCACCTTGATCCCCGGCGAGTACGTCGCGATCAGCCGGAACGCGTCCCGGCTGGCCCGCCGGTAGTCGTCGCTGACCGTCCCGAAGATCTGCTGGTTGCGCGGCTCCCGGCGGAACGCCTGCACCGCCCGGATGCCGCGCATGGACTCGACGAAGTGGACGATGACCAGCGCCACCGTCTCCCGGGTGCGCCGCCACGCGTCCGCCGACGCCCGCGCGAACCAGCGGCTCAGCCAGAACAGGAACGGGAACGCGAGCAGCGTCACCGCGGCCAGCGGCAGGTCCAGCCAGAGCAGGATGCCGGCGACCGAGAGGATCGACAGCACGGCCAGCACCAGGCCGTCGATGCCGCCGCCGACCAGTTCGCCGATCGAGTCCAGGTCGCTGGTGAGCCGGGAGACCATCCGGCCGGAGGTGTACCGCTCGTGGAACGCCACCGACAGGCGCAGGAAGTGCGCGTACACCCGCTGGCGGAGGTCGAGCAGGACGGCCTGACCGATCCGCGCGGAGAGGGTGAGGAAGCCCCGGCGGGCGGTGTACTCGACGGCGGTGGCGGCGGCGAATCCGCCGGCGACGACCAGCAGCGGGCCGGGATCGCCGGCCCGCAGCGGCGCGATCGCCCGGTCGATGCCGAGCATCACCAGGTACGGCCCGGCCATCGCGGCGGCGTTCTGGCCGAGCAGCAGCGCGACGGCCAGCCCCAGGGGGCGCCGGTGCGGGCGCAGCAGGTCGCGCAGCAGCACCCGGCTGCGGGCGCGGAGCCGGGCCACCGCCTCGGGGTCGGTGTCCTCGGCGCGGCTGCGGTCCGCGTCCGGGTCGGTGGCGACGCCGCGCCACCGGGCGAGGTCCGCCCCGTTCGTGCGCCGGGCGGCGTCGCCGGTCACGAACGCACCAGGCCGCGGTCGCCGGGCGGCGCGGGGGCGGGCTCGGCGGAGAGCACCGCGCGGTACGCCGGCACGCCGGCGAGCAGCTCCGAGTGCTGCCCGACGGCCGTGATCCGGCCCTGCTCCAGCAGCGCCACCCGGTCGGCGAGGGCGATCGTGGAGGGTCGGTGCACGACCAGCAGGGCGGTGGTGGTGCGCAGCACCCGCTTCAGCGCGGTCTCGACCAGCGCCTCGGTGTGCACGTCCAGGGCCGACAGCGGGTCGTCCAGCACGAGCAGCGCGGGGCGGCCGAGCACCGCCCGGGCCAGCGCCAGCCGTTGCCGCTGCCCGCCGGAGAGCGACAGCCCCTGCTCGCCCACCCGGGTGGCCAACCCCCACGGCAGCTCGTACGCGAAGTCGGCCTGGGCGAGGGCGAGCGCGGCGCGCACCTCGTCCTCGCCGGCCTCCGGCCGCCCGAGCGTGAGGTTCTCCCACACCGACATGGAGAACAGCGTCGGCTCCTCGAAGGCGACCCCGACCAGCCGACGCAGGGCGGACAGCCGCAGGTCGCGCAGGTCGTGCCCGTCCAGCGTGATCCGCCCGCCGGTCACCTCGTGCAGCCGGGGCACCAGGGAGAGCAGTGTGCTCTTGCCGCAGCCGGTCGCCCCGACCAGGGCCACGGTCTCGCCCGGCTCGACGGTCAGGTCGATCTCCCGCAGCACCGGCGCGGCCGTGCCCGGATAGCGGAACGAGACCCGCTCGAAGCGGAGCCGCCCGCGTACGTCGGCGCGGCGCAGGGCGAGCGCGTGCGGGGCGTCCACGATCGCCGGCGGGGTGTCCAGCACCTCGCGTACCCGGTCGGCGGCGGTGGCGGCCTCCTGCCCGTTGGCGATGATCCAGCCCAGCGACTGCACCGGCCAGATCAGCATCAGCTGGAGGCTGACGAAGGCGACCAGTTCGCCGATGGTCAGCACCCCGCCCGCGGCGGCCGCCGCGCCGGCGACCAGCACCACGCCGAGGGTCAGGTTGGGCACGAGGTCGAGCAGGGCGGAGGTGCGGGCCAGCAGCCGGCCCTTGCCGACCCCGGTGTCGTGCAGCGCCCGCGCGCCGGCGGCGAAGCGGGCGGCGAGTTCCGGCCCTCGCCCGTACGCCTTCATCGTGCGCAGCCCCTGCGCGGTCTCCTCGACCAGCGTGGCCACGTCGCCCTGCTGGTCCTGCATCCGTCGGGAGGCCGCGTGGTAGTGCCGCGCGAAGCGGCGGCTGATCAGGAACAGCGGCACCGCGCTGCCCGCCACCAGCAGCCCCAGCGCGGGGTGCAGCCGGATCAGCAGGGTGACCACGGCCAGGTAGGTCACCAGGTTGAGGATCAGGAAGAAGAGGCCGAAGGAGAGGAACCGGCGCAGCACCGACAGGTCGCTGGTGACCCGGGAGAGCAGTTGGCCGGACTGCCAGCGGTCGTGGAAGCTGGTCGGCAGCCGTTGCAGGTGGGCGTAGACGTCCTCGCGGATGGCCGCCTCGATCCGCATCGAGGACGACGACTGCACCCAGCGCCGGATGAAGATCAGCAGCGCCTCGACCAGGCCGAGCAGCAGCGCCAGCCCGGCCAGCCGGAACAGCCCGGCCGGGTCCTGCCGGGCCACCGGGCCGTCGACCACCCGCTGCGCGACCAGCGGTACGGCGATGCCCGCCCCGGTGGCGGCGAGGCCGGCGAGCAGCAGCCAGCCGAACTCGGCCGCGTGCGGGCGCAGGTAGTGGCGCAGTCGCCAGAGGTTGTGCAGCGGGTGCCGGCCGGCCTCGACCCGGGAGGCCGGGTTGCCGTCACCTTCCGCAGGCACTACCCGACGGTAGCCTCAAACGGGGGCGGCGCAGGTGTCGGTTTCCCGTCATCGCCGCTCGTGCCCGAGAAGCCACTTCTTCACGTCCAGCCCCCAGCGGTAGCCGCCGAGCGTCCCGTCGGTACGCAGCACCCGGTGGCAGGGGACGAAGAGGGCGGCGGCGTTGCGGGCGCAGGCCGCCGCGGCGGCCCGTACCGCGGCGGGGCGGCCGGCCAGCCCGGCGAAACCGGTGTACGTCACCGGGTCTCCCGGTTTCACCTCGCGCAGCACCTGCCAGGCGTGCGCCATGAACGCGCCCCCGGTGTGCTGCTCCACCGGCACGGCGTCGATCGCGGCCAGCTCGCCGTCCAGGTAGGACGCCACGGCGACGCTGACCGGGCCGAGGTCGCCCCGGTGCCGCAGCGGCGCCCGCAGGGCCGGGTGCATCAGGGGGATCAGGCCCTCCGGGTCGCCGGTGAAGCCCGCCGCCCGGACCGCCCCGTCCGGGCCGGCCACGATGCTGAGCGGGCCGGCGGGGGTGGCGATGACGGTGCTGTCGTTCATGCTCATGCTGCTCTCCAGAGTCGGATCACCGCGTACGAGCGCCAGGGGCGCCAGCGGTCGGCGTACGTGTCGAGGGTCGTGGGGGCGTCGGGGAGGCCGAGGGCGGCGGCGCCCCGGCGTACGGCGAGGTCGGTGGGAAGCAGGACGTCCGGGTCGCCGAGGGCGCGCATGGCGACGTAGCCCGCCGTCCAGGGCCCGATCCCGGGCAGCGCCAGCAGCCGCCGGACGCTCTCCTCCCGGTCCCCGCCGGGCGCCAGGTCCAGCGACCCGTCGGCGACGGCACGGGCCAGCCCGCGAATCGTCTCCCGCCGCCCCGCCGGCATCCCGAACACCTCGTCCGGCACCCCGAGCACCTCCTCGGCACTCGGAAACCCCTGCAACCGGCCGGTTCCGGCCGCGCTCCCCGCCCCCTCGGCCGGTCGATCCAGAGGTTCGGGCTCCCGAGAGCGCTCCCCGGGTGCCCGGACCTCCTGATCGACGCCGGCGGGGCCGGGGGTGGGGGCGGGTGGGCGCAGGTGGGTCAGGAGGCGGGTGAGGGTGGTGCGGGCCGAGCGCACGGAGACCTGCTGGCCGACGATCGCGCGCACGGCCATCTCGAAGCCGTCGACCGAGCGGGGGAGCCGGATGCCCGGCTCGGCGGCGACCACCCCGGCCAGCGCCGGGTCGGCGGCGAGCGTGCCGTCGACGGCGGTCGGATCGGCGTCGAGGTCGAGCAGGCGCCGGCAGCGGGCCACGGCGGGGGCGAGGTCGCGCATGTCCGTCAGCCGCAGCGTCGCCGTCACGTGCCCGTCCGCCGGGGTCAGGGCCGCCTCGCCCGGGCCGTGCGGCAGCCGCAGGCCCCGCCGGTACGTCCCGTCGCGCACCTCCTCGACGCCGGGCAGCGCGCGCAGCGCGAGGAAGTCCAGCAGCGCCTCCGCGTGCAACGGCGGGCGGTACGCGAGCCGCAGCGTGATCGTGCCCGCCCCGCCCGGAACGGGGTGCTGGCGGCGGGCGGTGCGCAGCTCGGACGGGGCCGCCCCGAACACCTCCCGGACCGTGTCGTTGAACTGCCGCACGCTGCCGAACCCGGCGGCGAACGCGACCTCCGCCATGCCCAGCCCGGTGGTCTCGATCAGGGTGCGGGCGGTCTGCGCGCGCTGTGCCCGGGCCAGGGCCAGGGGGCCGGCGCCCATCTCGGCCCGCAGCATCCGGTGCAGGTGCCGCTCGGTGTAGCCCAGCCGGGCGGCCAGCCCCGGGATGCCGTCGCGGTCCACCACCCCGTCGGCGATCAGCCGCATGGCCCGACCGACGACGTCGGCCCGTACGTCCCACTGCGGGGAGCCCGGGGCGGCGTCCGGCCGGCAGCGCCGGCAGGCGCGCAGCCCCGCCGTCTGCGCGGCGGCGGCCGAGGGGAAGAACCGGACGTTCTGCCGCTTCGGCGTCATCGCCGGGCAGGACGGCCGGCAGTAGATCCCGGTCGACGTGACGCCGGTGTAGAACCAGCCGTCGAACCGCTGGTCGCGGCTGTCGACCGCCCGGTAGCACCGCTCGAAGTCCAACTCCACGTCACCGATGATGCCCCTGCTCGGCGCCCCGGGCTCGCGGGAATCGGACCTGGCCGTGCGGGCGTGAACGGGACGTCCGGAGCCGAAAGTGTCGGTTGTGGCCGGTACCGTCCGGCCACCAACTCAAGAAGGGGTGCGGCGATGGCGAGCGTGGCGGGTCGGCGGGCGGCGTCGACACGGGACGGGCACCCTCCGCTGGACGGCGTGGTGGTGCAGCGCTTCTACGACCGGATGCGCGCGGTCGCCCCGGCCGCCGTCGGCGCGATCGAACGGGACCGGGCCGGCGACCCGGGGCGGGCGTTCGGTGACACCGCCTGCGGCCGGCTGGTGCGGTCGCTCGACGCCGACGGCCTGCGCGCGCTGGGCATGTGGGTGCACCACTGGTGCATGCGGTTCTACGACGACGACACCCGGGTGGCGCTGCGCCTGGTCCGGGAGATCGCCGGCCGCGCCGGGCTGGGCTGGACGGCCGACGAGGTGCGCTGGATGCTCCGCGAGTCGTACGCGGCCGGTCCCGCCGCCGAGGCCCGCTTCACCCTGCCGTTGGCCGCCGCCGGGGAGCTGGCTCCCGGCGCCCTGCCGATCGAGGCGGTGGTTCCCCGCCAGGCCGGGCCACGCGACTGACCGACCGGGTCAGGCGACTGACCCGCCGGGCCACGCGACTGACCCACCGGGCCGGGCCGGCGCACCGGCAGCTGCCCGGCCACGGTGGCGCCGACCGCCACGGCGAAGCCGGCGAGCTGCCAGCCGGTCATCGCCTGCCCGAGCACGGCCCAGCCGAGCGCGGCGGCCGTCAGCGGGCTGAGCGCGCCGAGCAGCGAGACCTGGGTGACCGGCAGCCGGGCCGCGCCCCGGAACCACAGCGCGTACGCCAGTGCCGTCCCGACCAGCGTCAGCCACGCGTACCCGGCCAGCGCCGGCGGGTCGGGCACGGGCGGCGTCCCCTCGACCAGCAGGGCCGCCGGCACCACCATCAGTCCGCCGGCGGTGAGCTGCCAGCCGGTGGCGGTGAGCGTGCCGACGCCCGGTGGCCGGCCCCAGCGACGGGTCAGCACCAGGCCCGCGCCCATCGCGGCGGTGGCGGTCAGCCCGGCGGCGACGCCGGTCGGGTCGAGGCCCGCGTCGGGCCGCAGCACGACCAGGGTGACCCCGGCGAGCGCCGCGAGCGCGGCGGCCAGCGCCCGAGGGTGGGGCCGCTCGTGGAGCACGAGCACCGTCAGCCCCGCCACCAGCAGCGGCTGGGTGGCGCCGAGCACCGCGGCGGCACCGCCGGGCAGGTGGTACGCGGCGAAGAAGAGCAGCGGGAAGAACGCCCCGATGTTCAGCGCGCCGAGCACGGCCGCGCGCCACCACCAGGCGCCGTGCGGCCGGTGCCGGGTCAGCGCGAGCAGCAGCAGGCCGGCGGGGAGGGCCCGGATCACGCCGGACCAGAGCGGCCGGTCGGGCGGCAGCAGTTCGCTGGTGACCAGGTACGTCGTGCCCCACGCGGTCGGCGCGGCGGCGGTGAGCAGGATGTCGAGCCGGCGTCGGTCCACGGTTCCTCGCTAATTCTTGAGGCTAAGTATCTTGCCACTAAGCTACTTTGTGGCGAGGTAAAGCGGGAGTGCGAGGTGCGGCACAATCCGGGGGTGACCGAGCGGGACGACGTCGACGGCATCGTCGAGCAGTGGCAGCGGGAGCGGCCCGGGATGCGCCCCGAGCCGATGGCGGTCTTCGGCCGGATCTACCGGCTGGCCCGGCTCGTCGGCGACGAGCAGGAACGCACCTACGCCCGCTGGTCGATCAGCCGGGGCGAGTTCGACGTGCTCGCCGCCCTGCGCCGCGCCGGCACCCCCTACACGTTGGCGCCGAAGGCGCTCACCGCCTCGCTGATGCTCACCTCCGGAGGGATGACCGGCCGGCTCGACCGGCTGGAACGCGCCGGGCTGCTCCGCCGCTCACCCGACCCGGCGGACCGGCGCGGGCTCCAGGTCACGCTCACCCCGGCCGGCCTCGAACTGGTGGAGGAGGCCGCCGAGGCGGGGCTGGCCGTCCAGCGTCGGCTGCTCGACGCGCTGCCCGCCGACGACCAGCGGCGCCTCGCCGACCTGCTGCGTACGCTGCTGGGCGCGGTCACCGACGGCGGGCGGTGAGCCCGGCAGGCGGGTGACCGGCGCCCGGCGGCCGGCCTCGGGCAGGATGGGCACCGCCGACCCCGACGGAAGGACGACCGTGCCCGCCAGCGAACCGACCATCCTCGCCACCAGCATGGGCATCTACGCGCCGCGCCACGAGGGCGGGCCCCGACGGGTCAACCCCGTCTTCGACCTCGCCGCCGAGCTGGCCGAGGCCGGACCGGAGCCGAGGATCTGCTTCCTCAACCAGGCCGAGGGGGACCAGCCGACCACGCTCGCCCGCGTCTACGAGGCGTTCGCCGGCAGCCGGTTCCGGATGACGCACCTGGCGCTGTTCCCGATGCCGAACGTCGACGACGTCCGCGCCCACCTGCTCGCCCAGGACGTGATCTGGGTCGGGGGCGGCAGCGTCGCCAACCTCTGCGCGGTCTGGCGGGTGCACGGCCTCGGCGAGATCCTGCGCGAGTGCTGGGAGGCCGGGGTGGTGCTCGGCGGCGTCTCCGCCGGCTCGATCTGCTGGCACGCCGGCGGGGCCACCGACAGCTTCGGCACCACCCTGCGCGGCTTCACCGACGGGCTGGGCTGGCTGCCCTACGGCAACGGCGTGCACTACGACAGCGAGGAGCAGCGCCGGCCGCTGATGCACCGGCTGGTCGGCGACGGCACACTGCCGACCGCCCACTGCACCGACGACGGCACCGGGCTGCTCTACCGGGGCACCCGCCTGGTCGAGGCGGTCGCCGACCGCGAGGGCCCCTCGGCGTACGAGGTCAGCCGCGCCGAGGACGGCACGGTGCGGGAGACCCCTATCCCGCCGCGCCTGCTCGGCTGACCCGAGCCGAACCCCCGGCCGATCCTGGTACGGTCGCGCCCCTCCGACGGCCGCTCCGTACCAAGATCCGGTATGCCCCGGCCCGGCGACGACGCACCGCGTGCCGGCGTGCGACAGCACCGGCGTAAGCTGGCTCGTCGTGAGTCTCACCATCGGCATCGTCGGCCTGCCCAACGTCGGCAAGAGCACCCTGTTCAACGCGCTGACCAAGAACGACGTGCTCGCGGCGAACTACCCGTTCGCCACCATCGAGCCCAACGTCGGCGTCGTCGGGCTGCCGGACGAGCGGCTGCACACGCTCGCCGAGATCTTCAGCTCGCAGAAGGTGCTGCCCGCCCCGGTGTCGTTCGTCGACATCGCCGGCCTGGTGCGCGGCGCCTCCAAGGGGCAGGGCCGGGGCAACGCGTTCCTGGCGAACATCCGCGACGCCTCTGCGATCTGCCAGGTCGTCCGGGCCTTCTCCGACCCGAACGTGGTGCACGTCGACGGCAAGGTCTCCCCGGCCGACGACATCGAGACGATCAACACCGAGCTGATCCTCGCCGACCTCCAGACCCTGGAGAAGGCGCTGCCCCGGCTGGAGAAGGAGGCCAAGCTCCGCAAGGACCGGGCCGCCGCCGTCACCGCCGCCAAGCAGGCCGTGGAGCTGCTCGACACCGGCGTCACCCTCTACGCGGGCGCCAAGGACGCGGGCATCGAGCTGGAACACCTGCGCGAGCTGCACCTGCTCACCACCAAGCCCTTCCTGTACGTCTTCAACGTCGACGAGGCCGAGCTGGGCAACGCCGAGTTCCTCGACGAGCTGCGCGCCCTGGTGGCGCCGGCCGAGGCGGTCTTCATGGACGCCAAGATCGAGTCCGAGCTGGTGGACCTGCCCGACGAGGAGGCCCGCGAGCTGCTGGAGTCGATCGGGCAGAACGAGCCGGGCCTGGACCAGCTCGTCCGCGTCGGGTTCCGCACGCTCGGGCTCCAGACGTACCTCACCGCCGGCCCCAAGGAGGCGCGCGCCTGGACCATTCCGGTCGGCGCGACCGCGCCGGAGGCCGCGGGGGTCATCCACTCCGACTTCCAGCGCGGCTTCATCAAGGCCGAGGTGGTCTCCTTCGGCGACCTGGTCGCGGCCGGATCGATGGCGGCGGCCAAGGCCGCCGGCAAGGTCCGCATCGAGGGCAAGGAGTACGTCATGCAGGACGGCGACGTCGTGGAGTTCCGCTTCAACGTGTAGTGACGTTCCGCTTCAACGTCCTGACCCGCAACGTCGTCCAGGATGACCGTCACTACCCATGACTCACCCGTACCAGGTGCCCCAACCGCCGAAGCGGCGCACGCTGCGCACCGTGTTGATCGTCGTCGGCGTGGTCGTCGTGCTGTGCTGCGGCGGCGCCGGCATCGGCGTTTCTTCCTGTACAAGGGGGTCAAGGGCGCGACGGACCCGGCGCGGCAGGCCGCCGAGTCGTTCGTGAGCCACCTGGAGGCCGGCGATCCGGACGCGGCGTACGAGCTGTTGTGCGGCGACACGCGCGGCGGGTACACGAGGGAGGCGTTCGCTCGGGGCGTCGCCCAGCAGCCGAGGATCCACAGTCACAAGGTCAACGGCGTCAACGTGTCGAGCGTCAACGGCCGCACGTCGGCGACGGTGAACATGGCCCTGACGCTGGGCAGCGGCTTCACCGACCAGCACACGTTCATGCTGGTGAAGGAGGACGGGGCCTGGAAGGTGTGTGGCCAGCCGTACTGAGCCCCGGCGCACCGGGCAGCCGGGCACCGCCGCTAGCCGACGAGGCTCTTGGTCAGGATGTGCTCGCGGCGCACGCCGTCGGGCATGAGGTCACCCAGCTCACCCGTGTCCTGGAAGCCGTGCCGCTGGTAGAGCGCCCAGGCGTTCCTGTTGCCCGCCGCCACGGCCAGCCGCAGCGTCTCCGAGCCCACCTGCCGCGCCCACTGCTCGATCGCCCGCACGAGGTGGTCGCCCACGCCCCGGCCACGTCCCGCCGGCGCCACGTACATCGAGATCAGCTCGACGACGCCGTCCTGTCCGGTCGGCACCCCGCTGGCCATCCCGACGGGCTGCCCGTCGAGCGTCACCAGGATGTTGCGGGAGCCGGGGATGGCCAGCCGGGCGCGCCAGCGTTCCTCGCGGTCGCCGTCGCCCTGCCAGTCGGCCAACTGGGAGCCGAACGCGTACGCCGCCTCCGTCAGCGCGGCGAGGCGCAGTTCCCGCCACGTCCTCCAATCGTCCTCGCCGAGGACATGCGTCTCGATCACGCGATCGAGGCTGCCGCAGGCATGGGGAGCACGCAACCCGGTATCCGGCGACCTGCCGCGGCGACGAGAACCTGCCGGCCGACGAGGACGGTCGACTGCCGTACGGCTGGCGTCCCCGTCGCGCGACCGGCTCGGGTGGCCCCTACCAGTCGCGCCATTCGTCGGTGAGTTCGTGGCGCCCGACGCCGCGCCGGGAGGTGAGCGCCTCGACGTCCTGGCCCGCGCCCGTCAGCACGGCGTCGATGTGCTCGCACAGGTCCTCGCGTTCCCCCGTCTCGATCCTGCCGTGCTCGTCGTTGACGGTGTTGAGGGCGGTGACCACCCGCTCCACCGCGGCGAGGACCTCCTCGTCGGTCGGCGAGGAGAGCGAGCGAACGTCCGCCTCGTAGGCGTCGAGAACGGCGTCGACGGCGGTGACGAAGGGCTCGGGCCAGAGGCGGAGGGCGTACGCGGCGTCCTCGGTGAGGCTGCCCGCCGTGATCGCGGCCCTCTGCTCCCGCACGCTGCGGCCCCACTTCTCGGTGGGTCTTGTGATCATGGCGCGCAGCCTAGTGGCGGTGTCCGACACCGCCGCGTGGTTCAGCCGCTGCGGGGGGCGTACATGATGACGGCGACCCCGACCAGGCAGAGGGCCGCGCCGACGAGGTCGTAGCGGTCGGGGCGGAACTTGTCGACGACCATGCCCCACGCGAGGGAGCCGGCGACGAAGACGCCGCCGTAGGCGGCCAGGATGCGGCCGAAGTTCGGGTCGGGCTGGAAGGTGGCGACGAAGCCGTAGAGCCCGAGGGCGATGACCCCGGCCGCCACCCACAGCAGCCCCCGGTTCTCGCGCCAGCCCTGCCACACGAGCCAGGCCCCGCCGATCTCGGCGAGCGCGGCGAGCAGGAACAGCAGGATGGAGCGGGCCACTGTCATGGGGTCGAAGGTAGCCGGAGCCTCACCTGGTCACCGGGCGGGCGGCCCGCCGCCGACGGCCGCGATGTGCAGGGCAAGTTCCTGCGCGACGTCCTCCATGCTCTGGCCGGTCCGGGTCCCCACGAGGCTGAGTGCCAGTTCGGCCAGGAACATGAAGCCGCGGCTGCGGGCGGCCTCGTCGGGGAACATGGCGAGCAGCCGTTCCGCGCCGTCGAGGTCACCGCGGCATCTGGCGGCGATGACCCCGGCGGCGCGTTGTGCAGCGATGAGGGCCGACCCCGGGTCGGCCGCCATCAGGGCGCCACGGTGAGCGGGTTGCCGGCGGCGCGCGCGGCGTCGAAGCGCCTGGCGACGTCGGCCCAGTCGACCAGGTCCCAGAGGTGGTCGACGTAGTCCGGACGCACGTTCTTGTACTGAAGGTAGTAGGCGTGTTCCCAGGCGTCGAAGACCAGGATCGGCGTCGAGCCGTGGCCGACGTTGCCGTGGTGGTCGTAGACCTGTTCGACGATGAGGCGCTGCGCCAGCGGCTCCCACGCCAGGACGCCCCATCCGGAGCCCTGCACGCTCTTCGTGGCGGCGGAGAGCTGCCCGGCGAAGCCGTCGAACGAGCCGAAGTGCTCGCCGATGGCGGCGGCCAGCTCGCCGTCCGGGCGGTCGCCGCCATCGGGGGAGAGGTTGTTCCAGAAGATCGAGTGCAGGACGTGCCCGGAGAGGTTGAAGGCCAGGGTCTTCTCCAGGCCGACCAGCGCCGAGTAGTCGCCCTTGTCGCGGGCCTCGGCGAGCTGGTCGAGGGCGTCGTTGCTGCCCTTGACGTACGCGGCGTGGTGCTTGCTGTGGTGCAGCTCCAGGATCTGACCGCTCATCGCGGGTTCGAGCGCCCCGTAGTCGTAGGGCATGTCGGGGAGCTTGTAGACGGCCATGGGGACCCTTCCGCGAGTGGATGCTGTTCCGGGTCAGTATGCCTTATTGCAAAGTTGTGGCAACTGCGGAATATTGGCAACTGGAGCGGATCGCACGGGATTCCTCCACGGCCGACACCGTCGGCGGGGCGCGCCTCCACGCCGCGATGATCACCGGTGGAGGCGCGCCCTCACGTGCTGTCGGCGGCCCCCGCCATCACCAGGACGGCCAGACCGGTCGACCCGGCCACCGTCCGCCCGCCGCTGTCGCCGCCCGGTCGGCGAGGCCGCCGGCGTCGACGTGTGCCGCGCGGAGAGCCGCGTGACGTCGCGTACCGCGTCGCGGAAGAACCGGTCCACCGCGCTCCCTCCCACGGGGGAGGCGCTCCCCTCGCGCTCGGGAGTCGGCGCCCGGCCCGCCGGACCTAGCGTCGGGACCATGGACGCTTCTCCTGGTGCGCGGCGATGGCCGGCCTACGCGGTGGCGGTGCTCTTCCTCGCGTACGCCGTGGGCAAGGCCGCCTTCGCCCTCGAATCCCGGCTCGGTTTCCCGGGCGGCCCGGTCGTCCCGGCCGCCGAGCACGAACGCTACGCCCGCGACGTGATGGGCGTGGCGACCGCGCAGTGGTCGGCGACCGCGTCGGGGGTGGCGGGCGCCTGCCTGGCCCTCGCCACGGTCACGGCGCCGGGGCGTCGGGTGCCGAGGCCCCTGATGCTGCTGGCGCTGGCGGGCATGCTGCTGGCCGTCGGGGCCGGCGCGACGATCATGGTGGTGGACGGGTTCGTGGGCCTCGGCGTGGGCTGGCAGTGGTACCACGGGGTCCTCGGGCTCGTCATGCTCGGGCTGCTCGTGGCGATGATCCGGTCCTACGTGGTGGTGACGAGACGTGTCGCGGACTGACCGGGCGCGGGTCGGCGCGTACGGCGCGGCGGCGTGCGCGTCGGCCTACGGGGCGATGAAGCTCGCGCAGGCGCTGGGGGCCAACGCGCTGGCCGACAAGGACCCGCTCCCTCCGGAGCTGCGCGAACGACTGCTCGCCCGCGATCCGCTGTTCGTGGCGAGCCACTGGGTGCTGGCGGTCGCCGCAGTGGTCGGTGTCGTGGCGGCGCTGGCCACCCTGCGTCCCTGGCGGGCCGCCCTCCCGCGCCGGCTGCTGCTGGCGGTCACCTGGACGCTCGGCATCCTCATGATCGCCCGGTCGGTCGGAGCGCTGGGCCACGGCCTCGTCGGTGACGCGCTGCTGCTGACCGGCGTCCGGCCGCCTCCGGTCGGGCACGCCGCCCTGGCCCGCGACCTGGCGTGGTGGGACCTGTTGCTGTGGTCGCCGTTCTTCCTGCTCTGGGGGGGTGTGCTGGACGGCGGCGGGATGGCGGCTGGGCAGGCGGCACCGCTGACGCCGCCCGCGTGGTTGCGCGCGTCGCGGGCCGGTGGTGCCGGCCCGGGCCTACCATCGGGCGGTGCAGAAGGTACGCCTCCGCCGACTTCCGGTGACGTCACCGCCGATCCCGGCCGGCGGCGGTCGGATCCAGTCGCCGGCCGGCGAACTGGCCCAGATCGTCAACGGCGGCACCTACCGCTTCCTGGCGTACCTGGAGTTCCGGCCGGACGCCGCCCGGCCGCGCGGCAACCACTACCACGTCCACAAGACGGAGACGCTGTACGTGATCAGCGGGCGGCTCCGGGCGGTGTTCCGCGACCTGGACTCCGGCGAGCGGACCGAGCTGACGATCGAGGCGGGCGACGCGGTGACGGTGGAGCCGCGCTGCGCCCACGTCTACTTCGCGCTGGAGCACGCGCAGGCCGTCGAGTTGGCGGACACGCCGTACGACCCGGGCGACACCCACCCCTGCGACGTCCTCGGCGCCGGCTGACCGGGCCACCGTCGGCGGCCTACGATCTCGCCATGATCCCCGCGCCCCGGGGCGGTCACGGTCGCCGGCATCCACGTCGGCGGGCCGCTGCGCTGGCCGGCCGGCGAGCCCTGGCCCGTCGCCAGCCCGCCCTCCGCCGCCCCGCCAGGCGTCGTGGCTGACGGGTGGAACGCCACGGGTGTCAACGCCCGTCTGTGACACCCGTGGTGTTCCACCCGTGGGCGTAACGGGAGATGCTTCGACGGTCGACTGCGGGCACCCGCCGTCCCGCGAGATTCTGAGAACGCCGGTCCTACGTCGTCCGGAACCGGTCCGCCCGTTCGTCACCCTGGTGAGAACCCGACACCGAGGAGCGGCAATGAAGTACCTGATGTTCGTCTGCACCGACGGCGAGCCGGACACCGACCGGGCCGACTGGCCGGACGTCGAGGCGTGGGTCGCGGAGAACGACGCCCGGGGCCGGCGGCTGACGGGTGACGCCCTGGCGGAGACGACGGCGGCCACCACGGTCCGCGTCCGCAACGGGGAGTTGCTGCTCTCCGACGGTCCGTTCACCGAGACCAAGGAGGTGATCGTGGGCTTCGACCTGCTGGAGTGCGCCGACCTGGACGAGGCGATCGAGGTGGCGCGCGCCCACCCGATGGCCCGCCAGGGACGGCTCGAACTGCGCCCGATCGTCAGCCTGGATGGCTGACGGTCCCGCCGAGCGGCTCGCGGTGGCCGACGCCGTCGCCGCCGCGAGCACCGGGTCGTACGCCCGGATCGTCGCGACGCTGATCCGGGTGACCGGCGACTGGACCCTGGCCGAGGACTGCGCCCAGGAGGCGTCGGCGCTCGCGCTGACCCGGTGGCCGGTGGAGGGCGTGCCCGCCAACCCGGGCGGCTGGCTGATGACGGTGGCCCGCAACCGCGCGATCGACGTGCTCCGGCGCTCCTCGGTCGAGCGGCGCAAGCTGCGTGAGCTGGCCATGCTCACGCCGATCGAACCGGAACCGGGAGCGGCGGGGGAGGGCGAGATCGTGGACGACCGGCTGCGGCTCGTCTTCACCTGCTGCCACCCGGCCCTGGCGTTGGAGGCGCGGGTCGCCCTGACGCTGCGTACGGTCTGCGGGGTGCCGACCGCCGACATCGCGCGGGCCCTCCTGGTCACCGAGTCGACCATGGCCCGGCGGCTCACCCGGGCCAAGGCGAAGATCGCCGCCGCCGGCATCCCGTACCGCGTGCCGACCGGTCCGATGCTCGCGGAGCGGCTCCCCGGCGTCCTCGCCGTGCTGTACCTGCTCTTCACCCGGGGCTACGACGCCGACGGCGAGCCCGCCTTCGCCGACGAGGCGATCCGCCTGGCCCGCCTGCTCGACCGGCTGATGCCGGGCCAGCCCGAGGTGGCCGCCCTGCTGGCCCTCTTCCTGCTCCAGCACTCCCGGCGCGACGCCCGGCGCGACCGCGAGGGCAACCTGCTCACCCTCGACCGGCAGGACCGCGCCCGCTGGGACCACGCCGCGATCGCCGAGGGCGTCGGCATCCTCGCGCGGGTCCCGGCGGACGGCCCGTACGCCCTCCAGGCCCGGATCGCCGCGTGCCACGCCACCGCCGCGTCCGCCGGGGCCACCGACTGGGCCGCGATCGCCGGGGCGTACGACCGGCTCGTCCGGTGGCAGCCGTCGCCGGTGGTCGAGCTGAACCGCGCCGTCGCGCACGGTTACGCGCACGGGCCGGCGGCGGGGCTGGCGCTGCTGGCCGCCGCCCGAGCCGGCGGGGCGCTGGACGGCTACCCGCTCGCCGTGGCGGCCGAGGCCGAGCTGACCGCCCGGCAGGGCGACCGCGAGCGGGCCGCCGCGCTGTTCCGACGGGCCGCCGACGCCCACCGTGGGGCGGAACGCCGTGCCCTGCTGGACCGCGCCGACCAGCTCAGCTGATGTGGTGCAGGATCACGTTGTGCACGTGGTGGCTCTTGTCGGAGCCCCGGAACTCCACCTCGTAGGTGTGCGTGCCGACGTGGATCGCGATGGCCCCGGTGGAGAAGAACGAGCCGCCCCACGATTTGTTGCTGACCACGCTGACGCTGGTGATCTTCGAGTACGGGATGCTGGTGATGGCGTACCGCTTGCCGACGAACGAGCGGTCCTGGATGATGACGCGCCGGTCGGTCAGGCCGATGAAGCCGGTGCCGGTGCCGACGGCGTCGTAGACGGCGATGATCTGTTCTCCGTGGAGCAGGCCGCTCTGGATCTGCTGGAACTGCTCCTTGCGGTCGTACGTCGCGTTCGCCATACCCCCACGGTAGGCAGGGCACGCCAACCGGAGATCACTGCCGGCGGGCGAGGACGAGGAACTCGCCGTCGCCCCGGCCCACCGGCTCCCCGCCCCAGCCGCCGTGGATCCGGCGTCAGGCCGTGTTCGCGTCGGTCGCGGCCCGGACGAACTCGTGTATCCGGGCCGTGCCGTTGCTCTCCCGCCAGACCAGGCCCCGCCGGATCGGTGGCGCGTCGCGGATCGGCACGTACGCCACGTCGGGGCGCGGGTAGTAGCGGCGGGTGTGCTCGCCCACCGGCAGCACCCCGCGCCCCATCGCGACCAGCGTCAGCATCTCCGAGAACGTGTTGCTCGCCGGCCCCTTCGGCACCGGCCGCCCCGACGGGGTCCGCTCGGGCGTGCGGTCGCGCTTGAACTCCGCCGAGGTCACGGCCGGGTACTGCACCACCGGGTGGTCGCCGAGCGTCTCCAGGGAGACGGACTCCTCCCGGGTCAGCGGGTGCCCGGCGGCCACCGCGAGCAACCGCCGCTCCTGAAGCAGCGCCGGCCCGCAGGCCATCCCGTCGAAGGGGTACGCGGCCATCAGGACGTCGACGGAGCCGTCGAGCAGGCTCTGCCGGGAGTTGAAGAGCTGCACCTCCCGCACCTCGACCTGGCAGTCGGGGTGGCGTCGCGAGAACAGGGCGACGGCCTTGAGCAGCGTCGGGGCGGTCCACTCGCCGAGGAAGGCGACCCGCAGCCGCCCGGTCACGCCCCGCCCCGCCTCGACGGCCCGGCGTACGGCGTCGTCGGTGCCGGCGACCAGCGGCGCCAGGTCGTCGGCGAGCTGCCGCCCGATCGGGGTGAGCTGGACGACCCGGCTGGTACGGGCGAAGAGCGGGGCGCCGACGCGGCGTTCCAGCTTCCTGACCACCTGGCTGACCCGCCCGGTGGTCACCCGCAGGCGCTCCGCCGTCCGGCCGAAGTGCAGCTCCTCGGAGAGGGTCAGGAAGGTCTCCAGCTCGTGTCGTTCCAGCACGTCCCGCCCCATCGTTGAATCCGGCTCAACGATGGTAGTGCGATCGCGCCTTGGTCGGCGTCGCCGGCCGGCGGATCGTGAGGGGCATGGAAACGACGACAGTCACCGACTACCTGGCCGATCTCGACGCCCCGCTGCGGGAGATCGGCGAGAAGCTGCGCCCCGTCATCGAGGCGGCCCTGCCGGGCGCGGCCGGGGCGATGTGGCACGGACACCCGGTCTGGGGGCTCGGCGACCGGCCGGGTCGGCGTCCCGTCTGCCTCGTGAAGGCGTACGGCACGTACGTCACCTTCGGGCTGTGGCGCGGCGGCGAGGTCACCGACCCCTCGGGGCGGCTGGTCGCCGGCGCCCGGCGGATGGCCTCCGTCAAGCTGCGGACCCTCGCCGAAGTCGACCCCGCCCTGTTCACCGGCTGGCTGCGCCAGGCCCACGCCCTGGAGGCGAGGTGAGCGCGGTACGGGTCACGGGCTTCGACCACCTGGTGCTCAACGTGACCGATGTGGAGCGCGCGCTGGACTTCTACTGCGGACTGCTCGGCCTGGCCCCGGTGCGGGTCGACCAGTGGCGGGCCGGCGCCGTCCCGTTCCCCTCGGTGCGGGTCGACGCGGGGACCATCATCGACCTCGTCCGCCGGGACCGGGGCGAATCCAACGTCGACCACTTCTGCCTGGTGGTGGAGCCGCTGGACTGGGCGGAGGTCGTCGCGTCGGGCTCCTTCACGGTGATCGAGGGGCCGGTGGGTCGGTTCGGCGCGCGGGGCAGCGCCACCTCGCTCTACGTGCGCGACCCGGACGGCAACTCCGTGGAGCTGCGCTGGTACCCCCGGGACGCCGCCTGAGCGGCCGACGCCGCCGGAGCGCGTACCGGTCGGGCGGCCCGCTGGCCGGCCCGCGACGCGCGAAGCCCCGCCGACGCGTCGAGGGACGCGGGCGGCGGGGCTTCGCGCGCGGTGTGGATTACCGGTTGGTGCGCGGGTCGGCGTCGCGGCTGCGGCTGCCGGACTTCGCCAGGCCGCGGCTGACCAGGTAACCGATGGTCAGCAGCGTGATGTACCACCAGGCCTTGTCGGCCGCGAAGTAGTCTCCGCCGTTGTCGGCGGCGCCGTCACCGACGGCGTTCGAGGCGATCAGCACCCCGATCACGGAGAGCAGGTAGACGGCCAGTTCGGTGGTCTTCCACGACGGCTTGGTCTCGTCGCCGTGCCGGTGCGCGTGCCGGACGTCGTGGTCGACGTGGTGGCCGTCGTGGTCGGTCACTCGGTTCGCGGTGGGGGTGGTCATGTCAGCTCCCGAAGAATGCGTTATCAGGTGTTCAGTCCGTTGCGGGGCCCGTTGTCTGCTCCCGCGTCGGATTGGTACCCGCGCACCTTTCAGGGAAACCTCAGACTTCCCAGCCGCTTCTCAGCCGGCCTCGGCCGCGCCGTCCCGGCCGGAGCGAGACGCCGGGGCCGGGTGGAACGGGGGTCAGGGCTGGGTGACCGCGCGGTAGGCGTCCTCGATGCGGGCGGCCAGCAGGACCTCCCCCTCGGTCAGCGGCGCGTTGCCGTGCCCCACCCGGATCTGGGTCTGGTCGGCCCGGCGGCTGATCTCCGGACGCAGGTGCAGCGCGTCGGCGACCACCTTCACCCGCTCGGTGAGGGCGGCGTGCTGCGAGTCGTCGATGACGAGGGTGCGTCGGATCTGCTCACCCTCGCGGATCCAGCCGGTGAGGAGGGTGAGGGCGTCGCTGAGGTAGTCGTGCTTGGATCGACTGCTGAACAGCGCGCGCATCACCGCACCTCCCAGGCGCCGTTGCCGGCTTGTGGCCAAATCGTCGCCGTCCCGTGTCTTGTCGGTGCCTTCTAGTCTGTCCTCGCATGCTGGGTGTGTCCACGCCCACACTTCCGGGTTCTCCTGCCCTGACGGTCGGCCACGCTACCCAAACCGCCGATTGATCTGGCACGCTGGACGCCCGTGCGGACCGAACGGGCTAATGGCGGCGGGCAGGCCGAGAGACGGGACCTCAGGGTGATCGTCGGGGCGGCGATCATCAGGGACGGCCGGGTGCTCGCCTGCGCCCGTTCCGCCCCGCCCGAGGTGGCGGGCATGTGGGAGTTCCCCGGCGGCAAGGTGGAGCCGGGCGAGAGCGAGACCGCCGCGCTCGCCCGCGAGTGCGCCGAGGAGTTGGCCGTACGCGTGGAGGTCGGCGACCGCGTGGGCCGCAACGTCCGGATGGCCCACGGCCGCTCGGTGCTCAAGGTGTACGCGGCCCGCCTGCTGCACGGCGACCAGCCGCGGGCCCTCGAACACTCCGCGTTGCGCTGGCTCTCCGCCGACGAGTTGGACACCGTCACCTGGCTCCCGGCCGACGCACCCATCGTCGCGGCCCTCCGGCCCATCCTGGCCGCCTGAACGAAAGCGGACATCCGAGCCGAATGAGGACGGGGGCCGGCGGCATCAGCCGCGGCCCCCGTCCTCGTCAGCGCACTCAGTGCTTGTCCTGCTCCGGGTGGGCGAAGTTCAGGTGCTCCGGCGGCAGCGGGAAGGTCACGTCGTCGCCGAACGGCGACGGCGCCGCCGCCCGGTCGAACGTGAGCTCCGTCAGCGGCAGCTTGCCGTGGTCGTCGACGGCCGGCGCGGTCGGCCTCGGCACCTCGCGGTCCCAGTTGACGCCGCGCTGCGCCTGCGCCTCGGCCCGCGGGTCGTGGGAGCCGCCCGCGTGCGAGTGCACGCCCCCGTGCGCCGCGCTGCCGCGCACCGCACCGCTGACGTGTTCGCTGGTCACGCTGGTCTGAGGCACCTGACCCCTCCGGAAGATCTTGCTACCAAGCCACACAAGGGGATCGTACCTGCGGTCGACGACCCGCTCCTTCATGGGGATGATCCCGTTGTCCGTGATCTTGATGTGCTCGGGGCAGACCTCCGTGCAGCACTTGGTGATGTTGCAGAATCCGAGGCCCTGCTCGGCCTGCGCGTACTCCTTGCGGTCGCTCTTCGCGTCCAGCGGGTGCATGTCCAGCTCGGCCGCCCGGATGAAGTACCGCGGCCCGGAGAACGCCTGCTTGTTCTCGTCGTGGTCGCGGATGACGTGGCAGACGTTCTGGCACAGGAAGCACTCGATGCACTTGCGGAACTCCTGCGAGCGCTCCACGTCGACCTGCTGCATCCGGTACTCGCCGGGCGCCAGGTCGGCCGGCGGCGCGAACGCCGGCGTCTCCCGCGCCTTCTCGTAGTTGAACGAGACGTCGGTGACCAGGTCCCGGATCACCGGGAAGGTGCGCAACGGGGTGACCGTGACCGTCTCGTCCTCCGTGAAGGTGGACATCCGGGTCATGCAGCTCAGCCGCGGCTTGCCGTTGATCTCCATCGAGCAGGAGCCGCACTTGCCGGCCTTGCAGTTCCAGCGGCAGGCCAGGTCGGGGGCGTCGGTCGCCTGGAGCCGGTGGATGACGTCGAGGACCACCTCGCCCTCGTTCACCTCCACCATGTAGTCCTGGAGGTCGCCGCCGTTCTCGTCGCCGCGCCAGATGCGGAACTGGCGCTTCGCGCCCGGCTTCCCGGGCCCCTGGGGGTTCTGGTTACCCATTGCGTCAGCGCTCCTTCTCGGTCTCGACGTCGGCGACCTGGGCGTCGAACTCGGCGAGTTCCTCGTCCGTGAGGTACTTGGCCAGCTCCGCGCGGTCGAAGAGGCCGATCAGCTCCGGGCGCATCCTCGGCAGCGGCTTGCGCTCCAGGCGCACCGTGTCGCCGTCGAGGGAGCAGACCAGGTTGACCCGACGCCACGCCGGGTCCATCGCGGGGTGGTCCTCCCGGGTGTGCCCGCCGCGCGACTCGCGCCGCTCCAGCGCCGCCTTCGCGGTGCACTCCGAGACCACCAGCATGTTGCGCAGGTCGAGCGCCAGGTGCCAGCCCGGGTTGTAGCGCCGGCCGCCGCTCGCGCTGACCTTCGCCACCCGCTCCCGCAGCTCCGCCAGCCTGCCCAGCGCGTCGACCAGCTCGCCCTCGCGGCGAATGATGCCGACCAGGTCGCCCATCACCGCCTGGAGGTCCTGCTGGAGGGTGTACGGGCTCTCCCCGGTGTCCCGCTGCAACGGGGCCAGGGCCGTCTCCACCGCGGCCTCCACGGCGGCGACGCCCACCTTCGGGCGCGCGGGGAGGCTGTCGGCGTACGTGGCGGCGTGGCCGCCCGCGCGCTTGCCGAACACCAGCAGGTCCGACAGGGAGTTGCCGCCGAGCCGGTTGGAGCCGTGCATGCCGCCGGACACCTCGCCCGCGGCGAAGAGCCCCCGCACGTGGCCGAACGCGGCCCCGCTGTCCGGGTCGACCTCGACGCCGCCCATCACGTAGTGACAGGTGGGCCCGACCTCCATCGGCTCCTTCGTGATGTCGACGTCGGCCAGCTCCTTGAACTGGTGGTACATCGACGGCAGCCGACGACGGATCTCCTCCGCCGGCTTGCGGGAGGCGATGTCCAGGTAGACGCCGCCCGCCGGCGTGCCCCGCCCGGCCTTGACCTCGCTGTTGATCGCCCGGGCCACCTCGTCGCGGGGCAGCAGCTCCGGCGGGCGCCGGTTGTTGTCCGGGTCGGTGTACCAGCGGTCCGCCTCCTCCTCGGTCTCCGCGTACTGCTTGCGGAAGACGTCGGGGACGTAGTCGAACATGAACCGCTTGCCGTCGGAGTTCTTCAGCACACCGCCGTCGCCGCGCACCGACTCGGTGACCAGGATGCCCTTCACCGACGGTGGCCAGACCATGCCGGTCGGGTGGAACTGGAGGAACTCCATGTTGATTAGAGTCGCGCCGGCCCGCAGCGCCAGCGCGTGCCCGTCGCCCGTGTACTCCCAGGAGTTCGAGGTGACCTTGTAGGAGCGGCCGACGCCGCCGGTCGCCAGCACCACCGCCGGCGCCTCGAACAGGACGAACTCGCCGGACTCCCGGTAGTAGCCGAACGCGCCGGCGATCCGGTCGCCGTCGAGCAGCAGCTCGGTGATCGTGGTCTCGGAGAAGACCTTGATCCGGGCGTCGTACGAGCCGTGGTCGCGCTTGTCCTCCTGCTGGAGCGACACGATCTTCTGCTGGAGGGTGCGGATCAGCTCCAGGCCGGTCCGGTCGCCGACGTGCGCCAGGCGGGGGTACTCGTGGCCACCGAAGTTGCGCTGCGAGATCTTCCCGTCCTTCGTGCGGTCGAAGAGCGCGCCGTACGTCTCCAGCTCCCAGATCCGCTGCGGCGACTCCTTGGCGTGCAGCTCGGCCATCCGGAAGTTGTTGAGGAACTTGCCGCCGCGCATCGTGTCGCGGAAGTGCACCTGCCAGTTGTCCCGGCTGTTCACGTTCCCCATCGCGGCGGCGGCGCCGCCCTCGGCCATCACCGTGTGCGCCTTGCCGAAGAGCGACTTGGAGATGATCGCGGTCTTCTTGCCGGCGAGGCGGGCCTCGATCGCGGCGCGCAGGCCGGCGCCGCCGGCCCCGATCACGACGACGTCGTAGTGGTGTCGTTCGATTCGCGTGGTGTTCGTCATGTCAGGGGCCCTCTAGTTGATGAACCGCAGGTCGTTGAACCAACCGGCCGCGACCGCCATGACGTAGAAGTCCGTCAGGGCCAGCGTGCCGAGGGTGATCCAGGCGAGCTGCATGTGCCGGACGTTCAGGGCCGAGACGAAGGTCCAGGCCCGGTAGCGCACCGGGTGCTTGGAGAAGTGCTTGAGCCGCCCGCCGATGATGTGCCGGCACGAGTGGCAGGAGATCGTGTACGCCCACAGCATCACCACGTTGCCGAGCAGGATGATGTTGCCCAGCCCGAAGCCGAAGCCCTTGGGGGAGTGGAACGCCAGGATCGCGTCCCAGGTGTTGATCAGCGAGATGATCGCGGCGGCGTAGAAGAAGTAGCGGTGCAGGTTCTGCCCGAGCAGCGGGAACCGGGTCTCGCCGCTGTAGGACTGGTGCCCGTCCGGCACCGCGCAGGCGGGCGGCGACAGCCAGAACGACCGGTAGTACGCCTTGCGGTAGTAGTAGCAGGTGAGCCGGAACAGCAGCAGGAACGGCAGCGTCAGCGCCGCGTCCGGGATGATCCACCAGCCGGGCAGGAACCGCCCGAAGTGCGCGGCCTCCGGCAGGCACCGGTCGGTCACGCAGGGCGAGTAGAACGGGGTCAGGTAGTGGTAGTCCTCGACCCAGTAGAAGTCATGCATGAAGACCCGGACCGTCGCGTACGCCACCCACGCGCTGAGCCCGATCACGGTGATCAGCGGGGCGAGCCACCAGCGGTCGGTTCGCAACGTCTTCGCCGCGATGGCGGCGCGCGCCCGCGCTCCCCGCGGCCTCGTTGCCGTTGATGTCATTCGAGTCGTCTCCCTGACAGGACCCTCACGGGCGGATCAAGTTCCGGTCGGCACGCGGACCGGCGAACCCGCACCCGCCTGCCACGTCATGCGCACACCAACGACCGCGCCGGCGATACGGCGCAGCTAAGTGACACACGTTACGCCGATCTTCGCGAGCCGTCCGCGCAAGGCAGTGTCCCGTGTGTCCCGGCCGGTGGAAAGCCCTGAACGATGATCGATGTCCGGATGTTAAGAACCTCACCGGGGGCCTGTCCGGCGTACCGGAGCGGCTCATCCGAAAGCGTCCCGCGGCGGTGGTCCGTCAGGCGAGCAGGTCCGCCGGCCGGATCGTGGCCCGGACCGGCTCGGTCAGCTCCAGCGTCTCGCCGGCCTTGGTCACCGACCGCTCGACGTAGTGGGCGCCCCGCCGCCGGTAGACGTGCACGGTCAGCGTCTCCTGCTCCACCAGGAGATAGCACTCGATGCCGGCCGCCGCGTAGTAGTGCATCTTGAGCACCTTGTCGGTGGCCGCGTTGCCCGGCGAGATGATCTCGCAGACGAGCTTCACGTCGGCCGCCTCGATCCAGGGGACGTCGAGGTCGATCGGCGCCGTGACGACGAGGTCCGGGATGGGGATGCGCCCCGGCCGGAGCCGGACGTTCACCGCTTCCAGGACGCGCAGGCCGGCTTCCCGCGCCGGTCCTCGCAAGGCGGCCCGCAGCTCACCGGAGATGTTCTGGTGGCGGGGCGTAGGGGCTGGGGTCACGTGAAGGCTCCCGTCGAAGAGTTCGACGCGCTGCTGCGTCTCGCCGAGGGCGAGGTACTCCTCTTCGCTCCACGGGCCGTCGTGGCCGAACACCGCCGCGGTCATCGTCACCTCCACCTCGTGCCGGGGGACATCCTTGCGGGACTGCCGCGCCCATCGTCGCACCCGCTGTCCGGGCGCGGGAGGTCAACACCGGTGAATGCCGAGGTGAGGGCTGTTCACGCCCGTTGCAGAGTCGTTACGCTGTGGCCCGCTGACAGCTCCGGTTATGTAGCTTATTTTCACCCTCAGTGCTTTCCTGTAAGTTCTCTTCGTCACTGAGGGAGGGGTCGTGGACAGGCCGGAGTCGGCGCCGTCCGGGAGACCGGGCCGCCCCAGCGTGCCGGAGCAGCGCTCCGGCCAGGACCCCTACCTGCGGGTGAGCGACCTGCGGGTCCGGTTCGACACCGAGGACGGCGTGGTGCGCGCGGTCAACGGGGTGTCGTTCGAGGTGGCGCGGGGGCGCACGCTCGGCATCGTCGGTGAGTCCGGCTCGGGCAAGAGCGTCACCTCGCTGGCCATCCTCGGGCTGCACGGCGCCAAGCGGACCACCATCACCGGCGAGATCTCCGTCGGCGGCCGCCAGCTGGTCGGCCTGCCGGACGAGGAGGTACGCCGGCTGCGCGGCCGGGACATGGCGATGATCTTCCAGGATCCGCTGTCCGCGCTGCACCCGTACTACACGGTCGGCCGGCAGATCACCGAGGCGTACCGGGTGCACCACCCGAAGGCCGGCAAGCGCGAGGCCCGCAAGCGCGCGGTGGACATGCTGGGCCGGGTCGGCATCCCGCAGCCGGCCCGCCGCTTCGACCAGTATCCGCACGAGTTCTCCGGGGGCATGCGGCAGCGGGCGATGATCGCCATGGCGCTGGTCAACGACCCGGACCTGCTGATCGCCGACGAGCCGACCACCGCCCTGGACGTGACGGTGCAGGCGCAGATCCTCGACCTGCTGGCCGACCTCCAGGCCGAGTTCCACTCCGCGATCATCCTGATCACCCACGACCTGGGCGTGGTCAGCCAGGTCGCGGACGAGGTGCTGGTCATGTACGGCGGGCGGGCCGTCGAGCACGGCGGCGTCGAGCAGGTGCTCCGCCGGCCGCAGCACCCGTACACCTGGGGTCTGCTCTCCAGCGTGCCCTCGCTGCACGGCGACGCCGACGCGGACCTGATGCCGATCAGGGGCAACCCGCCGAGCCTGATCAACCTGCCGTCCGGCTGCGCCTTCCACCCGCGCTGCCGCTACGCCGACCGCAACGGCGACCGGTCCCGCACCGAGGTCCCGGAGCTGCGCCCGGCGGGCGCGCCCGGCCACCTGGTGGCCTGCCACCTCTCCGCCGACGACCGGACCCGGCTGTACGCGGAGGACATCGCACACGTGGGGGTGGCCCGATGAGTGCCCAGGCCGACACCGCGCCGGTGCGACCGGCCGAGACCGCTGAGCCGCTGCTGCGGGTGCGTGGGCTCGCCAAGCACTTCCCGGTGCGCAACGGCCTGCGGCGCACCGGCCTGGTCCGGGCCGTGGACGGGCTGGACTTCGACGTGCGGCCGGGCGAGACGCTCGGCCTGGTGGGCGAGTCCGGTTGCGGCAAGACGACCACCGGGCGGATGCTGGTGCGCCTGCTGGAGCCCACGGCGGGCAGCATCGAGTTCGCCGGGCGGGACATCACCCACGCGGGCCGCCGCGAGCTGCGGGCGCTGCGGCAGGACCTCCAGATCATCTTCCAGGACCCGTACGCGTCGCTGAACCCCCGGCACACCGTGGGCCGGATCGTGGCGATGCCGTTGCAGGTCAACGGGATCGACCCGCCGGGCGGGGTGAAGAATCGGGTCCAGGAGCTGCTGGAGCTGGTCGGGCTGAACCCGGAGCACTACAACCGCTACCCGCACGAGTTCTCCGGCGGCCAGCGGCAGCGCATCGGCATCGCCCGCGCGCTCGCCCTGCAACCCAAGCTGATCGTCGCCGACGAGCCGGTCTCCGCCCTGGACGTGTCGATCCAGGCGCAGGTGGTCAACCTGCTGCGCGACCTGCAACGCGACCTCGGCCTGGCGTTCGTCTTCATCGCGCACGACCTGGCCGTGGTGCGGCACTTCTGCCAGCGGGTCGCCGTCATGTACCTGGGCAAGGTCGTCGAGATCGGCGACCGGGACGACATCTACGAACGCCCGCAGCACCCGTACACCCGGGCCCTGCTCTCGGCCATCCCCGACGTCACCCAGCTCGGCGCGGCGGGCCGGATCCGGCTCTCCGGGGACGTCCCGACGCCGCTGGACCCGCCGTCGGGTTGCCGCTTCCGCACCCGGTGCTGGAAGGCGCAGGAGCGGTGCGCCACCGAGGAGCCGGCGCTGGTGCCGCGCGGCGGCGACCAGGCCACCGCCTGCCACTTCCCCGAGACGGGGCCGGTCGGCGCCGCCACGGGACCGGCCGGTGACGACGCGCGGCCGGCGGACCCCGGGACGGCCGGGGTCGGCACGACCGCCGAGGAGGTGTCGAAGTGAGCCTGTCCCCGGTCGAGGGCACGGCGCTGGCCGAGATCGAATCCGGCGGCGACGCCGGCGAGCAGAAGACGCTGGTCGGCCGCTCGCCGGGCCAGCTCGTCCGCAGCCGGCTGCGCAGCGACCGCACCGCGCTGGTGAGCGGCGTGGTGCTGGTCTTCTTCGTGCTGCTGGCGGTGGGCGCGCCCCTGGTCCAGCGGCTCTACGGGGTGACGCCGAACGAGCAGTTCGGCGAGCTGCTGGACAGCACCGGGATGCCGCTCGGATACGTCGGCGGGGTCAGCGGCGACCACTGGTTCGGCCTGGAGCCCGGCCTGGGCCGGGACATCTTCATGCGGATGATCTACGGCATCCGCACCTCGCTGCTGATCGCGCTCGGCGCGGCCCTGATCACCACCACGATCGGCGTGGTCCTCGGGATCCTCGCCGGCTACCTCGGCGGGGTGGTGGACGCGGTGATCAGCTGGATCACCGACGTGGCGCTGGCGATGCCGTTCCTGATCTTCGCGCTGGCCGTGGTGCCGACGTTCTCGCTGCGCTTCTACGGCCCACGCGACGAGGTGCCGACCTGGTTCGCGGTCACCACGCTGATCGTGGTCTTCACCGCGTTCGGCTGGACCAGCACGGCCCGGCTGGTCCGGGGGCAGGTGGTGTCGCTGCGCGAACGCGAGTTCGTGGAGGCGGCCAAGGCCAGCGGCGCGGGGCTGGGGCACATGCTCTTCCGGCAGCTGCTGCCGAACATCTGGGCCCCGATCCTGGTGTCGTTCTCGCTGCTGGTGCCGTCGTACGTGACCAGCGAGGCGGCGCTGTCCTTCCTCGGCGTCGGGCTGCCCGAGTCGGTGCCCAGCTTCGGCCGGATGATCTACCGGAGCATCGACTACCTCCAGACCGACCCGGCCTACGTCTTCTTCCCCGGCATCACGATCTTCGCGCTCGTGCTGGCGTTCAACCTCTTCGGCGACGCGTTGCGTGACGCGCTCGACCCGAAGTCGTCTCGGTAAGGGGTACTGCGCATGGTGCGCTTCCTGCTGAAGCGGGTGCTGCTGGCGATCTCGGTGCTGTTCGCGGTGAGCGTGGTCAGCTTCCTGCTGTTCTTCGCGCTGCCCGCCGACCCGGTGACCGGCATGTGCCCGAAGAACTGCAACGCCGAGCGTCTGGAGCGGGTGCGGACGGAGCTGGGGCTCAACGAGCCGAAGGTGCAGCAGTACGCCGACTACATGAAGGGCATCTTCGTCGGCCGCGACCTGGGCAGCGCGCAGGGCGGCGAGTGCGCGGCGCCCTGCCTCGGCTACTCGTACGTCAACAGCGAGGCGGTCACCGACACCTTCGCCCGGGTGCTGCCGGTGACGTTGAGCATCGTCCTGCCCGCGGCGGTGCTGTGGCTCGCCATCGGGGTCGGGCTCGGCATGGTCTCGGCCCTGCGGCGCGGCTCGCTGCTGGACCGGATCTCGATCGGCCTCACGCTGACCTTCGCCTCGCTCCAGCTCTACTTCGTCGGCGCGGTCCTGTTGCTGATCTTCGTCTACACCCTGCGGATCCTGCCCACACCGCGCTACACGTCGCTGTTCGAGAATCCCGTGGAGTGGGCGCGGGGGCTGGTGCTGGCCTGGATCACCCTGGCGCTGCTCTTCTCCGCGATCTACGCCCGGCTGTCCCGGGCGCAGATGCTGGAGACGCTCTCCGAGGACTACGTGCGTACCGCCCGGGCCAAGGGCATGCCGAAGCGGCAGGTCTACGGCAAGCACGCGCTGCGCGCGGCGATCACGCCGATCGTCACCATCGCCGGTCTCGACGTGGGCGCGGCGCTCGGCGGCACGGTGATCACCGAGACCACCTTCGGCATCCAGGGACTCGGTCGTACGGCGGTGGAGGCGGTCCGCCAGGGCGACCTGCCGACGATCATGGGGACCGTGCTCATCGCCGCGCTGTTCGTGGTCGTCGCCAACATGGTCGTCGACCTGCTCTACGCGTTCGTCGACCCCCGGGTCCGCCTCGGCTGACCCGCGGCGTGCGGAGTGCCGATCGTTGTAGCCCCGTTATCTGCTCGAAATTTACCGTCATTGAAGGCTAGGCGAAGCTTTCCTTCATCGGCGATCCGGAGGAGTGAGTATGCGAGCAAGACGCGTCACCGCCCTGGGCGGTGCGATCGCACTGATGGTTTCCCTCGGTGCGTGCAGCGAGAACACCGGTGACGACACCGGCGGGGTGGACACCACCAAGCCGCGCACCGGTGCCATCGCCACCGACCCCAAGGACTCCCTCGGCCCGGCGCCGGAGGTGCCCGGCGCGGCCAAGGGCGGCACGTTCTACATCCTGCGGGAGAACAAGATCTCCCACATGGACCCGCAGCGGATCTACTCGTTCGCCGGCCTGATGGGGAGCCAGCTCTACGCCCGCTTCCTCACCACGTTCAAGGACGACGGCAAGGGCAACGTCACCCTGGTCGGTGACCTGGCCGAGACCCCCGGCACCAACGTCAACAACGACTGCAAGGTCTGGGAGTTCAAGGTCAAGCAGGGGGTGAAGTTCGAGGACGGCCGGCCGATCACCAGCAAGGAGATCGCGTACGGCATCGCCCGGTCCTTCGACCCGGACCTCACCGGCGGCCCGACCTACCTCCAGGAGTGGCTGGTCGACAGCCCGCAGTACGACACCAAGTGGGACTTCAAGGCCAACAAGACCTCGCTGCCGCCGGGGCTGACCACGCCGGACGAGCGGACCCTGCGCTTCGAGTTCAACAAGCCCCGCTGTGACCTGCCGTTCGCCGTCTCGCTGCCGGCCACCGCGCCGCTGCCGGCCGACAAGGACACCGGCGTCAACCTGGACAACCAGCCTTTCTCGTCGGGCCCGTACAAGTTCACCAAGCACACCCCGGGCGTCGAGATCGTGCTCGAGCGCAACGAGCACTGGGACCCGGCCACCGACGCCGTGCGCCACCAGTACCCGGACAAGTTCGTCTGGTCGCTGGGCGCGGACCAGGCCGCCCAGACCAACCGGGTGCTCGCCGGCACCGGCAACGACGCCGCGGCGGTCGCCACCGGCGGTGTCCCGCCGGAGCTGATCGCCAAGGTCACCGGCGACCCCAAGCTCAAGGAGCGGATGATCGTCGCGGCCACGCCGAACGCGTACCGCCTGAGCATCAACACCGCCCGGGTCACCGACCTGTCGGTGCGGCAGGCGATCAACCACGCGATCGACCGCGCCAGCATCACCAAGAACCTCGGCGGCCCCTACGGCGCCGTGCCGATGACGACGCTGCTGCCGCCCACCACGCTCGGCTACAAGCAGTTCGACGCGTACCCGGCCGGCGACAGCGGCAACCCGGAGAAGGCCAAGGAGCTGCTCGCCGGCAAGACGCAGAACCTGGTGCTGCTCACCTCCGACGTGACCAGCTCCCAGGAGCGGGCCACGCAGATCAAGAACGCCCTGGAGAAGGCCGGCTTCACCGTCACGATCAAGACGATCCCCGAGGACGGCTACCTCGACACGGTGAAGAAGAAGGACAACCCGTACGACCTCTGGGTCGACTCGTGGGCGGCCGACTGGCCCAGCGGCGCGTCGATCCTGCCGGTGCTCTTCGACGGCCGCAGCATCAAGGCCGAGGGCAACAGCAACACCTCGCAGCTCAACAACGAGGGGCTCAACGCGGAGTTCGACCGGATCCTCGCGCTCGACCCGGCCAAGCAGGCCGACGAGTGGAGCAAGATCGACGAGCGGCTGATGAAGGAGACGGCGCCGGCGGTGCCGCTCTACGTCGAGGTGGTCTCCATCGCGCACGGCGAGAAGGCCGGCGGCGTCTTCATCGGCAGCATCTTCGGCTGGCCGAGCTTCGTGGACGCCTACGTCAAGCAGTGACACCACCCGTGACGCGATGACACCCCAGCGGTGACACGCACGGACCGACCCCCGGTCGACAACGTCGTCGGCCGGGGGTCGCCGTGTCCGTGGGCTGCCCACCCGCGACCTGCCCGGCGGCGCCACCTCGGCGGCTCCCCGACCGGGTGCCGGCGCCCGGGGTGGAGATCGGTTCTCCGGCCGGCCCGCAGCGGGGACGGCCAGGTCGGGCGCGCCTAGAGGTGGCGGCGGACGAAGTCGAGTTCGAGCCTGAGCAGCCGTTCGGCGGTGCCGCCGGCGGCCATGTGGGTGGCTCCGGTCAGCGGGAGCACCGAGTGCGGCCGGCCGGTCGCCAGCAGTGCCGCCGACAGCCGCAGCGTGTGCGCGGCCACCACGTTGTCGTCGACCAGGCCGTGCACCAGCAGCAGCGGACGGGCCTCGTCCGGCCGCTGCACCGGCTCCCCGGCCAGCTCCACCAGCGAGTGGTGCGCGTAGATGTCCGTGCCGTCGTCCGGCAGGCCCAGGTAGCGCTCCGTGTAGGCCGTGTCGTACAACGCCCAGTCGGTGACCGGCGCCCCCACGATGCCGCACCGGAACAGCTCCGGGTGCCGCAGCACCGCCAGACCGGCCAGCCAGCCGCCGAACGACCAGCCGCGCACCGCCACCCGCTCCAGGTCCAGGTCGGGGTGCTTGCCGGCCAACGCGGTGAGCGCGTCCACCTGGTCGATCAGGACGACGTCGGCCACCCGCCGGTGGATCGCCTTCTCGAAGGAGGGGGCCACGCCCGGCGTGCCCCGGTTGTCGATGGTGACGACCGCGAAGCCGGCGTCGGCCCACCACTGCCGTTCCAGCCACGCCCCGCGGGCCGCGAGCACCTCCTGGTGCCCCGGCCCGCCGTAGACGTCCAGCAGCACCGGCAGCCGCCGGCCGGTGACGTGGTTGTCCGGGTAGAGCACGGCCGTCGGCAGCCGCCGGTCGGTGACCCGCTCCAGCAGCGGCAGCGGCGCGTACGGCGGGGTGGCGGCGAGCGAGCGCAGCACGGCCACCTCCTGCTCGCCCCGCCACACCGTCCACCGGGTGCCCGCGTGGTCGAGCGAGGCGCTCCCCACCACCAGCACGTCCCCGCCCACCGCGGCGGTGTGCCAGCCCGGGTCGGTGGTGATCCGGCGCGCGTCCACGCCGCCGCCGATGGTGGTGCGTACCCGGAACAGGTGCCGCTCGCTCGGCTCGCCGTCGCTCGCCTCCACCAGCAGGTCGGCTGGGCCGCTGCCGCCGGGCAGCCGCCCCACCACCCGCCGTACGTAGAGCGACGGCGGGGTGAGCAGGGTGCCGTCGGCGAAGAGGCAGCGGGCGTCGTACCCGTCGTGGGCGAGTTCGCCGCCGACGAGCACCCGGCCGTCGGGCAGGTGCGCCGGGGTGCCGGGAATCGGCTCCACCCAGCGGGGGTCGGCCAGCTCGGCGTGCACCTGGGTCTCGCCGGTGCGCGGGTCGATCGCCAGCACCAGGCCGTGCTGCTGGGAACGGCGCAGCACGGTGATCAGCGGGCCCCCCTCGGCCCAGTGCACGGCCGTCAGGTACGGGTAGGTCTCCCGGTCCCAGTGCACGTCGACCCAGCCGTCGCCGAGGTCCAGCAGGTGCAGGCTGACCTCGGCGTTCGCGGTGCCGGCCCGGGGGTACGCGACGGTGGTCGGCGGGCTGGCCGGGTCGGCCGGGTCGTGCAGGTGCCAGCGCTGCACGCGGGACTCGTCCACCCGGGCGGCCAGCACCGAGCGACCGTCCGGCGCCCACCAGTAGCCGCGGAACCGGTGGAACTCCTCGGCCGCGATGTGCTCGGCCAGCCCCCAGGTCACCCCGGAGTCCTCGCCGGCCAGCAGGGTGTCCGTGCCGTCGTGTTCGACCACCCGTAGTTGCCCCCGGCGGACCCCCTCGGCGGCGTCGGTGACGTACGCCAGGCGCTGCCCCGTGGGATCGGGCCGGGGGTCGAGCACCGGGCCGACGGTGGCCACCTCGACCACGTCGCCGTGCACCAGGTCGGCCCGGAACAGCCGCCCGGCCAGCGCGAAGACCGCCACCCGGCCGGCGCCGTCCAGCGTGTAGGAGCCGATGCCGGAGGCGCTCAGGCGCAGCCGCTCGCGCAGCGCGCGCTCGCCCGGGCTCAGCGCGCCGGCGTCGGCGTCGGCCCCGAGCAGCGCCGCCGGGTCGGCGACGAGCCGCTCCTCGCCGGTCGCCACGTCGAGCAGCCAGAGCGCGTCGGCCGGGTCCTCCGGGCCGGCCGACCGCAGGAAGACCACCCGGGAGCCGTCGTCGGCCACGGTGACCGCCCGCGGCGCTCCGCGGCTGAACCGGCGGGTGCGGGCGGCCAGCTCCGGAAAGTCCACAGTCCAGATCGTAGAGCGGTGACCGGGGGTGATGTGGCCGACCTGCGCGGACGCGTCGGGGCCGGCGGAGGAGAACCGCCGGATAGAGTGACCGGCGTGACGACGCTGCCTGACCGCCGCCTCCTGCTGGTCCACGCGCACCCCGACGACGAGTCCATCGGCACCGGCTCGACGATGGCGCACTACGCCGCCGACGGCGCCCACGTCACCCTGGTGACCTGCACCCTCGGCGAGGAGGGCGAGATCCACGTGCCGGCGCTCGCCCAGCTCGCCGCGGCCGAGGCCGACCAGCTCGGCGGCTGGCGGATCGCCGAGCTGAACGCCGCCTGCGCCGCGCTCGGCGTCACCGACCACCGCTTCCTCGGCGGTGCCGGCCGTTACCGCGACTCCGGCATGATGGGCCTCGCCACCAACGAGCACCCCCGCGCCTTCTGGCAGGCCGACCTCGACGAGGCCGCCGGGCACCTGGTGGAGATCATGCGGGAGGTACGCCCGCAGGTCATGGTCACGTACGACGACAACGGCTTCTACGGGCACCCGGACCACATCCAGGCGCACCGGGTGGCGATGCGCGCGTACGAGCTGGCCGGCGCGGAGGGCTTCGCCCCGGCGAAGGTCTACTGGACGGCGATGCCGCTCAGCGTGCTGGAGGCCGGCCTGACCCACTTCGCCGAGTCGGCGGACAATCCCTTCGCCGGCATCCAGGACATCTCGGAGCTGCCCTTCGGCACCCCGGACGCGCAGATCGCCGTCCGGATCGACGCCACCGATCAGCACGCCGCCAAGGAGGCGGCGATGCGGGCGCACGCCACCCAGATCCCCGACGCCTCCTGGCTCTACTCGATCGCCGGCAACTTCGGCAGCGAGTTCATGGGCGTGGAGTACTACACCCTCGCGGTGGGCGAGCGGGGGCCGGGCAGCGGCCCGCACGGCTGGGAGGACGACCTCTTCGCCGGCCTCGACGTCGCCGACGGCCCGGACCGGTCCCCGGTCACGGCGGCCGGTATCCGGTGACCCTGCCCGTCGCGTCGATGTCGGCCGCCCCGCAGGAGACCGCCCCGCCGCCACCGTCCGGGCGGTCCCGGCGGCTGCTCGACCTCGCCCTGCGGATGGCCGGCGGGCTGGTCGCCGTCCTCGGTGGGATCCTCACCGCGGTGCTGGAGCTGCTGCTGGCCACGCTCCGGGTCGGCGGGCAGCTGATCGGCGTCTCGGTGCTCGTCGCCATCGGCGCGAACATCGCCCTGAGCTGGTTCGCGCACGAGGCCGTCGGTCGCCGGTGGGCCGTGGCGCTGCCCGCGACGCCCTGGTTCGTCCTGATGGCGGTGGCGGCGGTCCGCACCGCCGAGGGGGACCTGCTCGTCACCGGCGACAACTGGGTCGGCCTGGCGATGATCGTGGCCGGCGCGATGACCTTCGCGGTGATGGGTTTCCGGCAGATCCTGGCACCGCCACCGGTCCGGTCGGGGGACTGACGGCGCACAGGTTCCGGTGGTAGACATTCCTGCCAGGAAGCCCGCCGCTGGAGCGGGCGGTACGGCGGGAGGCGTGCGATGAGTGAGCGGTGGCGCGCGACCGGGGTTCTCGCGGTCGCGCTGTTCGCGGTCAACGTGGTCGCCCGGCTGGTCACCCGGTTCGGCTTCGACGGCGACGACACGGCCGCCGCCGACCGGGTGTCGCTGGGGATGTTCGCGGTGATCGGGCTGGTCCTGGCGGCGGTCGCCTTCGTGTGGGGCCGGCGTCGACCCGTCTCGGCCTGGGGCGCCGACCTGGCCGCCGCGGTCGGGATCGCGCTGCTGCTGACGGTGCTGGTCGGGCCGCTGCTGGTGGGCGACAACCCGTTCGGCGGGGGCGCGGGCACCTTCTTCGCCCAGATCTGGCTCTACCTCGCGGCGGCCGGCGTGGGCGTGCTGCTCGGCTACCTGCTCCTCACGGCGCTCGGCCTGGACCACCGCTCGCAGTCGCTCCAGCGGTACGCCGAACTGAGGGCCACCAAGCCCCGCCGCGTAGTCCGCCGCTGACCACCCCACCCCCGCCCCACCCCACCCTGCGCCCGGCTCCGCCGCGCCCCCCGGCCCTCCGCCGCGAGGTCGATCATGAGGTTGGCGCCCTGGAACGCGCTTTCCCGGGGCAATGACTTCATGATCGACGACGCCAGTGGGCGGGAGGGCGCGAGGCGGGGCGGGGGAGGGGGCGGGGCGGGGGTCCGGGTGGGTCAGGGTGGTGGGGTGCGGGTGAGGTAGGTGTGGTGCGTGGTGAAGCCGAGGGTGCGGTAGAGGGCCACGGCCGGGGTGTTGCGCTGCTCGACCTGGAGGAAGGCGCGCGAGGCGCCGGTCGCCACACCCCAGTCGGCGAGCGCCCGGATGATCCGGCCCGCCAGGCCCTGCCGCCTCGCCTCGGGCAGCACCTCGATCAGGCTGAGCCCGAGCCAGCGCCCCTGCCCGGTGACCGTGCCCCGGCCGATGGCGAGCAGCGCGCCGTCGGCGTACACGTGGGCGAAGCGGACCTGGTCCACGGCGGTGAGCACGTGCCGGGCGGCGTCCGGCAGGCCGCCCTTGCGGCCGGCGGCGACGGCGAGCCAGTCGTCCGACGGATCGGCGGCCAGCTCGACCGGCGGCGCTCCGGCGCGCTCCGGCACGGCCGGCGGCAGCCCCGCCAGCGGCACGGTCTGCACCAGCACGGGCGGCCGGCCGACCCAGCCACGGGCGTCAAGTTCCGCGCCGACCGGGGCGGCGAGCGGCAGGGGGGTGTTGACCATCGGCGGTTGACCGAGGTCGGTGTACCAGCGCTCCACCGCGTCGAGCGCGGCGGGCAGGGGCCGGTCCGGGTCGCCCACGGGTAGCGCCGAGTTGGCCCGGCCCGTCCAGCCGTCGGCGGCGCGCAGCCGCCAGTCGCCGAGCCGCCCCCGCACGGCGGCGGGCCACGCCTCGTCGGCGGCCAGTTCCAGCTCGACCACGGCGGCGGCGGTGGGCCGGCGGGCCGGCGGCACCCGCTTGGCCCGGTGCACCTCGGCCACGGGAACCCGGAGCCGGCCCTGCGCGGTGGCGAGTGTGAGATGGGTTTCGCTCAGCTCGACCAGCTCGCCGAGGGCGTCCGAGAAGAGCGGCCGACCTTCGCGAATCCCCACGATCCGGCGCACCACGATCCGGTGTCCCACATCCTGCTGTCGGAGCACGATCGACCCCCTCCCCGGCGAGATACTAGGCTCTAACCGTCGCGGTTGATCGCGGCGTGTCTTGCGGAGGAGAAGACCGGTGACCTACATCATCGCCGAACCGTGCGTGGATGTGCTCGACAAGGCTTGCATCGAGGAATGCCCGGTCGACTGCATTTACGAGGGCAACCGGATGCTCTACATCCACCCCGACGAGTGCGTCGACTGCGGTGCCTGTGAGCCGGTCTGCCCGGTCGAGGCGATCTTCTACGAGGACGACGTCCCGGAGCAGTGGAAGGACTACACCGGCGCCAACTACGAGTTCTTCGAGGAGTTGGGTTCGCCCGGCGGTGCCTCGAAGATCGGCAAGGTGGAGAAGGACGCGACCTTCGTCGCCGCGCAGCCGCCGCGCGGCGAGGGCCACTGAACCGGCCCGCGCCGGTCTCGTCACGGCTGCCGGAGTTCACCTGGGACACCCTGGACGCCGCGGCCGCACTGGCCGCGGCGCATCCTGAGGGCCTGATCAACCTCTCCATGGGTACGCCGGTCGACCCGGTGCCCGAGGTGATCCGGCGGGCGCTGGCCGACGCGTCCAACGCCCCGGGCTACCCGCTGACCGCCGGCACGCCGGTGCTGCGCGAGACGATCGCGGCCTGGGTGGCACGGGCCTGCGGTGCCGGCGTCGACGGCCTCGGCGTGCTGCCGACGATCGGCTCCAAGGAACTCGTCGCCTGGCTGCCGACCCTGCTCGGGATCGGTCCCGGCGACGTCGTCGTGGTGCCCTCGATCGCCTACCCGACGTACGAGGACGGCGTCCGGCTCGCCGGCGCCACCGTCGTACGCGCCGACTCGCTGACCGCCGTCGGGCCCACCTCCCGGGTGCGCCTCGTCTGGGTCAACTCGCCGGGCAACCCGACCGGCCGGGTGCTGCCGGCGGCCCACCTGCGCAAGGTGGTCGACTGGGCCCGGGAGCGCGGCGCGGTGGTCGCCAGCGACGAGTGCTACCTGCCGCTGGGCTGGGCCGCCGAGCCCGTCTCGGTGCTCTCGCCCGAGGTCTGCGGCGGATCGTACGACGGGGTGCTGGCCGTGCACTCGCTTTCCAAGCGGTCCAACCTGGCCGGCTACCGGGCGGGCTTCGTGGCGGGCGACCCGGCGCTGGTGGCGGAGCTGCTCAAGGTCCGCAAGCACGCCGGGATGATCGTGCCGGCGCCGGTGCAGGCGGCGATGGTGGCCGCGCTGCGCGACGAGCGGCACGCCGACGAGCAGCGGGAGCGCTACCGGGCCCGGCGGGACACCCTGCACGCCGCGTTCACCGACGCCGGCTTCACCGTCGAGCACTCCGAGGCCGGGCTCTACCTCTGGCTGACCCGGGGCGAGGACTGCTGGGAGACGGTCGACTGGCTGGCCCGGCGGGGCATCCTCGCGGCGGCGGGCGTCTTCTACGGCCCGGGCGGCCGGCAGCACGTCCGGGTGGCGCTGACCGAGTCCGACGAGCACGTGGCGGCGGTCGCCGGCCGGCTGCGCGCCTGAGCGACCGCCGAGGTGCGTGATGGTGGACAGTTCGCGTGGGCGACCCCGGGTCGCCGTGGTGGGCACCGGCCTCATCGGCGGCTCGGTCCTGCTCCGGCTGCACGAGGCGGGGCTGGACGTCGTCGGCTGGGATCCGGACCGGGCCACCCGGGCGACCGGGCGCGAACGCGGGGTGGCCTTCCCCGACGACATCGGCGGGGCCGTCCGCGACCGTGACGTCGTGTTCCTCTGCGGCCCCCTGCCGAGCCTGCCGGAGACCCTGCTCACCGTCGCGAAGCACGCCGGGGACGGCTGCGTCCTCACCGACGTGGGCAGCACCAAGGGCGCCGTGGCGGCCTTCGCCGCCGCCACCGGGTTGACCGACCGGTTCGTACCGGGCCATCCGATGGCAGGCACCGAACGCTCCGGGCTCGCCGCCGCCGTGCCGGCGCTGTTCGAGGGGGCCGCGTGGGTGCTCTGCCCGGCGGCCGAGGGCATCGGGCCGTTCCGGATGCTGTCCGGCCTCATCGTGGACGTCTTCGCCGCCCGGGTGGTGCCGATGTCGCCGGCGGTGCACGACTCGGTGGTGGCGCTCTCCTCGCACATCCCCCACCTGCTCGCCGGCAGCCTCGCCGGCGCGGTGGCGGAGTCGGACCTCCGGGACGCCGTGCTGGGCCTCGCCGCGGGCAGCTTCCGGGACGGCACCCGGGTCGCCGGCACCCCGGCCCGGCGTACGGCCGACATGCTCTTCGACAACCGCGAGCAGGTGGTACGGCAGCTCGGTCAGGTCAGCGCGTTCCTCGACGGGCTGGCCGCCGCGCTGCGCGCCGAGGACGTCGACGCCCTGGTCGGTCGAATCCAGCAGGCGCGGGACCTGCGTACCGTCCTCTTCGACCGGGACCTGCTCGCCCACCGGCGGGAGTTCCCCGCCGACGGCGACCACCGCGCCGAGGTGGAGTTCCTGCTGGAGCTGGGGGCCGCCGGCGGCTATCTCACCGAGTGCCGGGTCGACGGCGACCGGGTCGGCTACACGGGCCATCTCCCGGCGACGGTCCACGCCGCCTGAGCCGGACAGTCCCGGGAGGGGCGCCGCGGCCCCGTCGGCGTGCCGTGGGACGGCGGGCGGGCCGGCGGACGCGCGGTTAGGGTGAGGGCATGGTGGACGGGCCGGTGGTGGCGGTGCGCGGCGAGGCGTACCGGGAGGTGGCTCCGGAGATCGCCCGCTTCACGGTGACGGCCAGGGCGCGTGACCGGGACCGGGAGGCCACCCTGACACGGCTGGCCGAGCGGGCCGCCGCCGTCCGGGTGCTGCTCGGCGGCGAGGGCCCCGGCATCGACCGGCGGGAGACCGGCGAGTTGCAGGTCAGGCCGGAGACCCGGCGTTCCGGTGAGCGGGTGGTGGCGTACAGCGGCAGCGTGACCACCACCGTGACGGTCAGCGACTTCACCGCGCTCGGCGAGCTGATGCTGTGCCTCGCCGACCAGGACCAGATCGAGGTGGCCGGGCCGTGGTGGTCGCTGCGGCCGGACAGCCCGGCCCACCGGGAGGCCCGGCACGCCGCGCTCGCCGACGCCCTGCTGCGCGCCCGCGAGTACGCGGAGGCCCTCGGCGCCCGGGTGACCGCCCTGATCGAGCTGGCCGACGCGGGCGCGGCGGAGCAGCCGATGATGAGCCGGATGGCGTACGCGATGGGCGACGGCGCCGAGAGCGGCCCGCCGGAGCTGGAACTCGACCCGCAGCCGCAGACCGTGCACGCCGCGGTGCAGGCGCGGTTCGCGATCAGCGAGCCGGTCCTCGGGTGATGGCCGGCGCCCGGGTCGTCGGCACCGACGAGCTGGTGGCGCGGGCGCGGACCCTCGCCGAGGCCGGCCCGCGGCAGCTGCTCGGCATCGCCGGGCCGCCCGGCGCGGGCAAGTCGACGCTGGCGGTACGGATCGTCGAGGCGGTCGGCCCGACCGCCCGGCTGGTGCCGATGGACGGCTTCCACCTGGCTCAGGCCGAGCTGCGCCGGTTGGGGCGGGCGGAGCGCAAGGGCGCCGCGGACACCTTCGACGCCAACGGCTACGTCTCGCTGCTGCGCCGCCTGCACCGGCTGGAGCCGACGGCGGTCTACGCGCCGGCGTTCCACCGGGACCTGGAGGAGCCGGTGGCGGGCTCGATCGAGGTGCCGCCGTCGGTGCGGCTGGTGGTCACCGAGGGCAACTACCTGCTGTTGACCGGGACGCCCTGGGACGAGGTGCGGCCGCTGCTGCACGAGGCGTGGTTCCTCGACCTGGACGCCGAGCTGCGGCTGCGCCGGCTGACCGCCCGGCACGAGGCGTACGGGCGGTCGGCGGAACAGGCCCGGGCGTGGGCGACGGGCAGCGACGAGGCCAACGCCGCACTGGTGGCCGGCACCGCGCACCGCGCCGACCTGGTCGTCCGGCTCGCCGAGCCGCCGCCGTCACCCTGAGGGCGGCGGCAGCCCGTCGCGTGCCGGTGGCCTGCCGCCCGGGTCAGCCGGTGCCGCGCCTCGGTGCCGGTACGCCCCGACGCAGCAGCCACGCCACCCGCGAGCGTTCCCGGTGGAACTCGGGCGCCTCCGGGTAGCCCCTGTGGTTGCGGATCGGGGGATCGGCCACCTCCCCGTCGTCGGGGTGCAGCGCCTCCGGGTCGCGTACGGCCAGGTTCCGTGCCCCGGCGTTGACCGGCCAGCCGAGCGGGTCGGTGTCCCGCCAGAAGTTGGTCCAGCGGATCCGGCCACCGGGCGGCGTCAGCGCCTCGGCCAGCACCGGCAGCCGGTCCGGGCCGAAGTAGCCGGGGAAGACCCGCCCGTAGAGCCGGGTGAGTTGGCAGCCGTACGAGAAGAACCAGATCCGCCGGCGCGAACGGGCGGGCAGTTGGAGGAGCACGGCCGCACAGATCACCGTGCCCTGGCTGTGTCCGGAGAGGATGATCCCGTCCACGCTGCGAGGGTCGTCTTCGGCGAGCGCCAGCAGCCCGGCGGTGCGGGTCTGCAACTCGGGTACGGCCCGCTCGGCGTAGCTGGGCGGGGCCAGCGGGTGCGCGGTGCGGGGCCAGAAGGTGCCCACGTCCCAGACCACGCCGACGGTGCGACGGACGAGGTCGTTGCGGTAGACCAGCAGGCCCACCGTGGCGATCAGCACCGGCAGCCAGCCGAGCAGCCGACCGCCCACCTCGGAGACCCACTCGACCACCGCGGCGCCGCCGGTCGCGACCGTGGGGTGCGGCGGGCTGCGGGAGAGCAGGGCGGCGCAGCCGAGGGTCGCCAGCACGGCCGACGCGGCGGCGTAGCCGCCGACCAGCCGTACGGCGTGCTCGCCGACCAGCCGGTGCAGCGCCCGCCACGTGCTGACGTCACGGCAGCGCCGCAGGTCGTGGGCGGAGAACGGGTCGCCGGTCCGTGCCGTCGCCCGCGCGTACTCGTGCCGGCGCAGGCGGAGGTGGAGCAGGCCGGCCCGGGCGACCGTGGCGGCGAGCGCGAGCAGGGCGACGGCGAAGACGAGCCCGGCCCACAGCACCGGAACCGGGGGCACGACGGGGGAGCGCCCGCCCGGTGCCGGGTCGCCGTTGAGCCGGCCGGTGACCCAGTAGAGCAGTCCGGCGCTGTAGGAGACGGAGAGCATCCAGCCGAAGCCGGCGACGACCGCCGGCGCCCGGCCGCCCCAGGCCAGGTCGCTTTGGCGCTCCGGTGACGGTCGCCCGGCCGGCGACGGGACGCGCCGTAGCAGCAGGCCGGTGGCGGCCAGGGCGACGACCGGGACGACGACCGTCCAGAACTCCAGCGCCGCGGGCGGCGGCGGCCCGGGCAGCCAGCCGGTGAACCAGGCGAACCCGAGGACGAGCAGCAGGGCGGCCGCCGCCGGCGCGGCCAGCGCCCGCCGCCCGGACCGGGCCACCGACCCGATCGCGATGAGCAGCAGCAACTGCCCCGTGCCCAGCCAGGCGACGATCCAGTCGAGGCCGGGCAGCGACCGGTCCGCGGGGCAGGTCGGCGCGACGGCCTGCCGGGCGCACCCGGGCGTCGGGCGCAGGCCGGCCAGGGGCGTGCCCGCGGGGCCGTCGGGCAGCAGCAGGACCAGCACCGTCCCGGCCAGCCCGACGGCGGTGAGCACGGCGACCGTGACGCTCCATCCGCCGAGCGGGGTGGCCCCGGCGCGCCGGGTCAGCCCGGGCCGCGCGAGCGCCACGACCGCGACCAGCACGACGGCGGCGAGCGCCGCCACGGTGGGCCAGGCGACGGCCGCCCGGCCGCCCCGGGGCGGGTCCAGGGCGAGGACCGCACCCAGCGGTACGGCGGCGGCGACGACCACCCCGGTGCACAGGTGCAGCACGGCGCCTCTGCGCAACTGGCCCTCGCCGGTCCAGAAGGTGCGGTCCTGCAACGGGTTGCCGGGCGGCGGGTCGGGTGCGACCGGATCCGCCTCGGGTCGTTCGCGCCGGTCCGTCGGAGCCCCGACCGGCTGCGGGGCATCCGCCGGGGGAACAGGTTCGGCGGGCATCTGCGCCTCGTACTGGTAGGTCCGCCAGCTCACCAGTCCGAGCAGGGCCAGCACGCCGAGCGGCACGAGCAGGCCGACGGCCAACGACCGCGCGCCCTCGCTCCACCAGCCGTGTCCCAGGAACTCCCAGGGGCCGGGGATCCGGCGCAGGCAGTCGTCGTCGACGCACTGCCAGCCCACGAGGTCGACCCCGACGGCGGTGAGGGTGAGGGCGAAGCTGCCGGTGAGGCTCAGGCAGAACAGCCGGATCAGCCACGCCGTGATCCCCGAGGTGCTGTGCCAGCGTTCGGTCGCGGGGTCGGCCGGGACGGACGGCCGGGCGTGCAGCGCGACGTTGGCCAGCGTGAACGGGAGCAGCAGCGTCCACAGCGCGCGCTCGACGTCCCGCGCGGTCCGCGCGCCGGAGGTCAACTGCCCCCAGCTGTACGCCTCGACGACGACCGGGTCGGCCGGCCCGGCCGTCGGGGATCGGTAGAAGCCGGTGACCGGGCCGCCCGCGACGAGCCACGGCGGGGCCGGCGCGTCGGCGCCCGGTGCCGGGCGCAGGCCGAGGATCTGACCGGGGGGCGTGTTGGAGACCCCGTGCACGCGTAGTTCGAGCACCCGACCGACCATCCCCGCCTCCCGGTGACGACGCCACCACCCACGGTGCCGTGTCTTCGGGTGGGCGCGCCAGTGGTGGAGGGTGTTTGTGCAGGTGGCGGGCGTGATGGTGGTTCAGTCGAGCTGGCGTACGACGCGGGCGGGGTTACCCACGGCGACGACGTTCGCCGGCAGGTCCTTCGTCACCACGGCGCCTGCGCCGACGACGGTGTTCTCCCCGACGGTGACGCCGGCGAGCACGATGGCCCCGCCGCCGAGCCAGACGTTGTCGCCGATGGTGATCGGCTTGGCCGCCTCCCACTTGTCGCGGCGGGGCCCGGGCTCGACGGGGTGGGTGGCGGTGAGCAGCTGCACGTTCGGTCCGATCTGGACGTCGGCGCCGATGGTGATGGGGGCGACGTCGAGGAGGACCGCGTTGAAGTTGACGAAGCTGCGCGGCCCGATCCGGACCTGCCAGCCGTAGTCGACGTAGAGCGGCGGTCGGACCCAGGCTCCCTCGCCCACCTCGCCGAGCAGGTCGCGCAGGGCCGCGAGCCGGGCCTCGGGGTCGGCGGCCGGGCCGGTGTTGAAGCGTTCCATCAGCTGCGCCGCCCGGTCCAGGTCGGCGGCGATCTCCGGATCGTCGGCGATGTAGGGCTCGCCGGCCAGCATGCGTTCCTTCATGGATGTCACCGGTCGATCATCTCCGAGGATCGGTCCTGTTCGTTGGCTGCTCCGTCATCTTCGTGTCTTCACTTTGCATACTCGGTATGCAACTCTGATGACTGTCAATGCGTCTCTCCCTACAGGTAGTAACGCCCGACGAGGAGGATCCGTTGCAGCGAAGAAGAAAACTGGTCGGTCTCGGTCTGGTGCTCGGGATGGTGCTCGGCACCCCCGGCATGGCCGCCGCCCAGAAGCCCACCGAACCGACCGTCCGTCCTGACGCGACCCCGTCGTCCCGGTTGGGGGGCACCGGCGGCCGACCGGTCACCGTCACCCTGCTCACCGGCGACCGGGTCACCGTCAACGGCTCCCGGGCCAGCGTCCAACCCGCACCCGGGCGCGAGGACGTCCGCTTCCTGACCCGACGGGAGCGGGGCCACGTCTCCGTCGTACCCGAGGACGCCGTGGCGCCCATCCGGGACGGGCGGATCGACCGGCGGCTGTTCGACGTCACCGAACTGGTCGCCGCCGGCTACGACGACGCCCGGCGCGACGACCTGCCCCTGCTGATCACCGGCGGCACCGGCGCGGCCCGGCGCTCCGCCGTGCCCGCCGGGGTGACGGTCACCCGTGAGCTGCCCGCCGTCGGCGGGCTCGCCGCCACGGCGAGCAAGCGGCGGGCCGCCGAGGTCTGGGCGGCGGTCACCGCCGCCGGCGCGAGGGTCGGCGCGGCAGGGGGTGCCGACCGGATCTGGCTCGACGGCCGGCGGCAGCTCACGCTCGACCGCAGCGTGCCGCAGATCGGCGCGCCGGAGGCGTACCGGGCCGGCTACACCGGCCGGGGCGTGCGGGTCGCCGTGCTGGACACCGGGATCGACGCCACACATCCGGACCTGGCCGGCCGGGTGGCGCAGGTGCGCAACTTCACCGAGGAGTCCGCGCCGGGCGACATCGTCGGGCACGGCACCCACGTCGCCTCGATCGTCGCCGGCGGCGGCGCCGCCTCCGGCGGCCGGATGCGGGGCGTGGCCCCGGACGCGACACTGCTCGACGGCAAGGTCTGCGAGACCAACGGCTGTCCCGAGTCGGCGATCCTCGCCGGCATGCAGTGGGCGGCGGCCGAGCAGCGGGCCAACGTGATCAACCTCAGCCTCGGCGGCTTCGACACCCCGGAGGTCGACCCGCTGGAGGAGGCCGTCAACACGCTCACCGCGCAGACCGGCGCCCTCTTCGTGATCAGCGCCGGCAACTCCGGCCGGTTCGCGCCGGTCAGTTCCCCCAGCACCGCCGACGCCGCCCTCTCGGTGGGCGCCGTCGACCGGGACGACAGCCTCGCCGACTTCTCCAGCCGTGGTCCCCGCACCGGTGACGACGCGCTCAAGCCCGACATCACCGCCCCGGGGGTGGGGATCGTGGCGGCGCGCAGCCGGGACGCGGTGATCGGCGACCCGGCCGGCGACGGGTACGTCTCGCTCTCCGGCACCTCGATGGCGGCCCCGCACGTCAGCGGCGCGGCGGCGCTGCTCGCCCAGAAGCACGGCGGGAAGGCCGACCGGCTCAAGGCCCTGCTGATGTCCTCGGCGAAGCCGCACGCCGAGCTGACCGCGTACGAGCAGGGGGCCGGGCGGGTCGACGTGGCCCACTCGATCCGGCAGACCGTGACCAGCGACCCGCCTAGCGTGTCACTCGGGCGGGCGCTCTGGCCGCACGGCGACGACACCCCGATCACCCGCACGGTGACCTGGCGCAACGACGGCGCGACCCCGACCGACCTGGACCTGGCCGTGGAGGCGACCGGCCCGGACGGCAGGCCGGCCCCGGCCGGCATGTTCACCCTCGGCGCGAGCCGGATCGCCGTGCCGGGCGGCGGTACGGCGAGTGCCACCGTCACCGCCGACACTCGGGTCGACGGCCCGGACGGTCACTACACCGGCCGGATCGTCGCCCGCTCAGGCGGCGCGGTGGTGGCCGTCACCCCGCTGGCGGTGCACCGGGAGGTGGAGAGCTACACGGTGGCCGCCCGGCACCTGAACCGCGCCGGCGAGCTCGCCGGCGAGCACGGCACCACGCTGGTCTCGCTGGACGGGCTGAACCCGTACGACCTGTACGACCCGGACGGCACCGCCGAGCTGCGGGTCCCCAAGGGCCGGTACGGGCTGGTCAGCTTCGTGTACGACGTGGCCGGCGAGGAGGTCACCGCGCTCACCCAGATCGTCCAGCCGGAGCTGGTGGTCGCCGGGGACACGCGGATCACCCTCGACGCCCGCCGGGGCAAGCCGGTCCGGATGAGCGTCCCGCAGCGCTCGGCCACCCCGGCGCTCGTCGTCACCGAGGCGATCTTCCTCGCCGAGACGGGCAGCTACACCTTCGGCATGCTGGGCTCCGACTTCGAGGGCCTGCACACCCTCGGGCTCGGGCAACCCGCGTCCGGTGAGCGGTTCATCGCCACGGTCAGCAGCCAGTGGGCCGACCTGGAAGCGGCGAGCAGCCCCTACCTCTACGCCCTCAGCGAGGCCGTGCCGGGCCGCATGCCGACCGGCTTCGTCCGGCACTACCGCACGAAGGACCTGGCCACGGTCACCCACCGGTTCAACGGCGGCAGCCCGGGGCTGGTCACCGACCGCCTGGTCTTCGCGCAGCGCGAGCCCGACGTCGGCGGCTGGGCGGTCGGCCTGCGTACCGCGACGCCGGGGCAGCGGGTCGAGCACTACAACGCGCGGGGCGTGCGCTGGTACTCCGAGCTGGACTTCGGGGTGCCGACCGACGAGGGCTGGGCCGATCTCAAGGCGATCCTCTTCTCCGAGGCACGCAGCCTGCGCGCCGGGCGGCACTACCGGGAAAGCTGGAACAGCGCGCCGTACGGGCCGTCGTTCCCGACGGCGGGGATCACCCGGCAGGGCGACCGCATCGAGGTGAGCCTGCCGCTGCACAGCGACGCCGAGGGGCACCCCGGCGGCTCGGTCGCCGACACCGCCCGCACCGCCCTCTACCGCAACGGGGTGCTGGTCGGGGAGAGCGAGGAGCCGGCGTACGGCGGGTTCGACGTGCCGCCGGGCGCGGCCGACTACCGGCTGGAGGTGTCGTCGAAGCGGAGCTTCACCGACCTCGCCACCGAGGTGGCGGCCACGTGGACGTTCCGGTCCCGGCATGTCGCCGGGGACGACCCGGTCGCGCTGCCGGCGGCGGCGATCCGGTTCGCGCCCCGGCTGGCCCGGGACAACGCCGCCCCGGCGGGCCGGAGCTTCACGATCCCGGTCCAGGTGCAGCGGCAGCCGGGCGCGCCCTCGGCCCGGGTCGCCGCGCTGACCGTCGACGCCTCCTACGACGGCGGTGAGACCTGGCAGCGGGCCCGGGTCCGCGGCGGCGGAGACGGCTGGACGGCCACCGTGCGGCACCCCGCCGGCACCGGGCACGTCTCGCTGCGGGCCACCGCCCGGGACACCGCCGGCAACACGGTCACCCAGCGCGTGATCCAGGCGTACCGCCTGCGCTGAGGCGTACCCCCGCCGGGCCCGCGACCGACCGCGGGCCCGGCGGGGCGACCGTCAGTCGTTGGCGTGCAGCGCGGCGTTCAGCTCGATGCCCCGGCCGCTGCGCGGCTTCGCCTCCAGTGCGCCGGTGACGGAGTTGCGCCAGAACAGCAGGCCGTCCACCTCGGACAGCTCGCGGGCCTTGACGACCCGGCCGTCCGGCAGCGTGATCTTGGAGGCGGCGGTGACGTAGCAGCCGGCCTCCACCTTGCAGTCGTCGCCGAGCGAGATGCCCACGCCGGCGTTCGCGCCGATCAGGCTGCGCTCGCCGATGCGGACCTTGTCGGTGCCGCCGCCGGAGAGGGTGCCCATGATCGAGGCGCCGCCGCCGATGTCGGAGCCGTCGCCGACCACCACGCCCTGCACGATCCGTCCCTCGACCATCGAGGTGCCGAGCGTGCCGGCGTTGAAGTTGCAGAAGCCCTCGTGCATGACCGTGGTGCCGGCCGCCAGGTGCGCGCCGAGCCGTACCCGGTCGGCGTCGGCGATCCGCACGCCCGACGGCACCACGTAGTCGGTCATCCGGGGGAACTTGTCCACCCCGTACACGGCCAGGTGGCGGCCGGCGGCCCGCTCGATGACCCGCAGCTCGTCGACGCGCTCCGGAGGGCACGGCCCGGCGGAGGTCCAGGCCACGTTCGCCAGCTTGCCGAAGATGCCGTCGAGGTTGAGCTCGTTGGGTCGCACCAGGCGGTGGGAGAGCAGGTGCAGCCGCAGGTACGCGTCGGCGGCATCCTTGATCGGGTCGTCCAGCGAGCCGATCACGGTGACCACCTGGACGGTACGCAGCCCGGGCAGCGCCCGGTCGCCGACCGCCCCCGGCGGCAGGTCCAGCACGTCCGCCTCGTCCTCGCCGGCGACCAGCGGCAGCTCGCCGAGGCCCAGCTTGCCCGTCGGATACCAGGTGTCGAGCACCTGGTCGTCAGCGGTAACGGTGGCCAGGCCGATGCCCCAGGCGGATTCGGACGTCACTGATTCACCTCTCGTTCGTGCTGCGGGCCGGCGAGCCCCCCGCGTCCCGCGTCCCGCGCGGACCGCCCCGGAACGCTCGCTCCTCGCGCTCGCCGGATCTGACGGTACCGTGCGAACCATGGAGAACCCGCTGACCCCCGAGGTCCTGGCCGATCCGGTGGCGCTGACCCGCGCGCTGGTCGACATGGAGTCCGTGTCCCTCAACGAGAAGGCGATCGCCGACTGCGTGGAGGAGGTGCTGAGGGGCGTACCGCACCTGACCACGTACCGGCACGGCAACACCGTGATGGCGCGGACGGACCTGGGCCGCGACCAGCGGGTGGTGCTCGCCGGTCACCTGGACACGGTGCCGCTGAACAACAACTTCCCGTCGACCACGCGCGGCGACCTGATGTACGGCTGCGGCACCTCGGACATGAAGTCCGGGGTGGCGTTCGCGCTGAACCTGGCGGTGAGCCTGCCGGACCCGCGCTACGACGTGACGTACTTCTTCTACGAGGCGGAGGAGATCGAGTCGAAGTACAACGGCCTCTTCCTGGTCGCCGACGCGTACCCGGAGTGGCTGGAGGCGGACTTCGCGCTGCTGCTGGAGCCGACGCACGGCATCGTCGAGGCGGGGTGCCAGGGCACCATGCGCGCGGTCGTCACCACCACCGGCGTACGCGCCCACTCGGCCCGTTCCTGGCACGGGGTGAACGCGATCCACGCGGCCGGCGAGGTGCTCGACCGGCTGACCAACTATGAGGCGCGGCGGGTGACCATCGACGGCTGCGACTACCGGGAGGGGATGAACGCGGTCCGCATCCACGGCGGCGTGGCCGGCAACGTGGTGCCCGACCGGTGCGAGGTCGAGGTCAACTACCGGTTCGCGCCGGACCGGACCCCGGCCGAGGCCGAGGCGCACCTGCGCGAGGTCTTCGCCGGCTTCGAGGTGCGGGTCACGGATTCGGCGGCAGGCGCCCCGCCCGGGCTGGAGGCGGCGCCCGCCCAGGAGTTCCTCGCCGCGGTCGGCGCCGCGCCGATCGGCAAGCTGGGCTGGACGGACGTGGCCCGGTTCGCCGCGATGGGCATCCCGGCGCTGAACTTCGGCCCCGGCGACCCCAACCTGGCCCACCACCCCGACGAGCACGTGGAGATCAGCAAGATCCGGGAGGGCGCGGTCATACTGCGCCGCTGGCTCGCCTCCGCCTGACGATCGCGAAGGCGGGGCGCCCTCCGCATGGACGGAAGGTCCGCGTCGGCCGACGCGGACCTTCCGTGCACGGTGTCGTCGGTGCGGGTCAGACGGTGGTGGACGCGTCGGCGGTGGGCCGGGCGTCGGTCTGGCCGCCCTGGTCGGTGGACGGTTCCATCAGGCGGGCGCGGCGACGCTCGGCCACCACGTCGCGGATGCGGCGCTGCATCTGCCGCCGGATCCGGATCATCTCGCTGTTGCTGATCACGCTGACTCCTCCCCCGAAGGCGCGCGCCGGGGCATACCCGGTATGTGAATAGTAAGACGTCCGTGCGACCGAATTAGTTGCCCATGATCCGGAAAAATATTTTCGATCGTCGCCCGGCCCGTCTCCGCTCATCGCCCCCGAGGTCACGCCGTCCGTCGCCCGAGTTCACGCCGTCCATGGGCTCGGCGGACGGCCCGGCTCACGGTGCGCGCACCTGGCGGGTGCGGCTCCACTACGGTTGCTCCCATGGGTCAGAGCAACGGGCGGGAGGCCGGCCGCGAGCCGGGACAGGAACGGCACCGGGGGGCCGTGACGCTGCGTCGACAGGTGATGACGGGCAGCACCGCCGATCAGCGCCTGCTCGATTCGCGGGGGCGCGAGGACTGGAAGACCAAGGACGCCTGGCGGGCGCTGCGCATCCTCTCCGAGTTCGTCGAGGGCTTCGACACCCTCGCCGACCTGCCCTCGGCGGTCAGCGTGTTCGGTTCCGCCCGCAGTCACCCGGAGAGCCCGGAGTGCCGGCTGGCCGAGGCGCTGGGCGCGGCCCTGGCCCGGGCCGGCTACGCGGTGATCACCGGCGGCGGGCCGGGCGTGATGGAGGCGGCCAACCGGGGCGCCAGCGAGGCCGGTGGGCTGTCGGTCGGCCTCGGCATCGAGCTGCCCTTCGAGCAGGGGCTCAACGACTGGGTCGACCTGGCCATCGACTTCCGCTACTTCTTCGCCCGCAAGACCATGTTCGTGAAGTACGCCCAGGCGTTCGTCGTGCTGCCGGGCGGGTTCGGCACCATGGACGAGCTCTTCGAGGCGCTGACCCTCGTGCAGACCGGCAAGGTCACCCGGTTCCCCGTGGTGCTGATGGGCGCCGACTACTGGAGCGGCCTGCTCGACTGGCTGCGCGACACGATGGCCGCCGACGGCAAGATCGGCCCGGTCGACCTGGAGCTGATCTGCGTGACCGACGACGTCGACGCGGCGGTCCGGCACATCGTGAAGGCCGAGGCCGCCCTCAACGTCGAGCAGGAGGCGGTCCGCGAGGAGGCCGTCGCCGTCACCGCCGCCGACCAGCGGGCCGCCGCCGAGGCGGGCGACGAGAACCGGAAGCGTTGACGTGGCGGCGATCTGCGTGTTCTGCGCCTCCTCCCGTACCCTCGACCAGCGCTGGCTGGACCTCGCGGCCGAGACGGGCGCGGAGATCGCCCGGCGCGGGCACACCCTCGTCAGCGGCGGCGGGTGCGTCGGCATGATGGGCGCGCTGGCGGACGGGGCGCGGGCCGCCGGCGGCCGGACGGTCGGGGTGATCCCGCAGTCGCTGGTCGACCTGGAGGTCGCCGACCTGGCGTCGGACGAGTTGCTCGTCACCGACTCGATGGCCGCCCGCAAGACCCTCATGATCGACAAGTCGGACGCGTTCCTCACCCTGCCGGGCGGGCTCGGCACCCTCGACGAGCTGTTCGAGGTATGGACGACCGCCACCCTGGCCCTGCACGCCAAGCCGATGGTGTTGGTCGACACTGACGGCTTCTACCGCCCGGTGCTCGACTGGCTGGGCGCGCTGGCCGACCAGACCTTCCTCAAGCCCGCCGGCCTGGGCCTGCTCAAGGTCACCGACACGGTCCCCGCCGCCCTGGACACCCTGGAACTCCACCTCCTCTGACCCACCCCCTCCCCTCCCTCTCCCCGCCCCCCTCTCGCCGCGTCGATCATGAGGTTGGCCGCGCGGGTCGCCCCTTTCGTCCCCGCCAACCTCATGATCGCCGTCCCCCGGGGCCTCGGGGGGAGTGGGGGAGTGGTTCCGGGTGGCGGGGTGGCGGGGTGGGGGTGTCGTACCGGCGTGGTGGGATGGACGGATGCAGGCGTACCGGCTGGTGCGCCGGCCTGCCGAGGCGGTCCGGGGGGACCAACGGCCCGGCGGGTCGGCCCGGGGGGACGGTCGGTCCGGAGGGCCGGTCGAGGGTGAGCGGCGGTCCGGGGGGCCCGCCGACGGGGGCGCGCACCATGGGGTGGCGCGGCTGACCGATCCGCGCCAGGTCGAGATCGTGGCGCACACCGACGGGCCGATGCTGGTGCTCGGCGGCCCCGGCACGGGCAAGACGGCCACGCTGGTCGAGGCCGTCGCCGCGCGGGTGGCCGAGGGCGTCGACCCGGAACGGATCCTGGTGCTCACCTTCGGCCGCCGGGGCGCCATCGCGCTGCGCCAGCGGATCGAGGCCCGCGTCGCCGAGGACGGGCACCGCGTGCTGCGCGAGCCGCTGGTGCGCACCCTTCCGGCGTACGCCTTCGGGTTGCTGCGCCGGGCCGCGGCCGAGCGTGGCGAGCCGTCCCCCCGGCTGCTCACCGGGCCGGAGCAGGATCTGATCATCCGCGAGCTGCTCGACGTGGTCGGCGAGGCGCCCGACGACGACCCGGTCGGCTGGCCGGAGGACCTGCGCCCCGCGCTGCGCACCCGGGCCTTCGCGGCGCAGCTGCGCGACCTGCTGATGCGCGCCGCCGAGCGGGGCGTCGGCCCCGTCGAGATGGCCCGGCTGGGCGAGAAGCTCGGCCGCGCCGACTGGTTCGCCGCCGCGCGCTTCCTGCGGGAGTACGTGGCCGTGCTCGCCCTGCGCGACGTCAGCAACCGCGGCTCCGTCGCGTACGACCCGGCCGAGCTGGTCCGGGCCGCCACCGGGATGCTGCTCGACGACCCCGACCTGCTCGCGGCCGAGCGCCGGCGGCTGGCGTACGTCTACGTCGACGAGCTGGCCGACACCGACCCCGCCCAGCAGGACCTGCTCGCGACGGTGGCCGGGGGCGGCAAGCCCCTGGTCGCGTTCGCCGACCCGGATTCCTCCACGTACGCGTTCCGGGGCGCGGACCCGGCGGGGGTGACCACGTTCCCGCACCGCTTCCGCACCGCCTCGGGGGCGCCCGCGGCACAGGTCGTGCTCACCGCCTCCTACCGGGCCGGTGCCCGGCTGCTCGCCGCGTCCGGCCGGCTGGCGCGACGGCTGCGCGGCCCGGCGGCGCACCGCCGGCTGCACCCGCTGCCCGACGCGCCGCCCGGCTCGGTCGAAGTACGCACCTTCCGCTCGGCCACCAGCGAGGCGGCCTGGCTGGCGCACGCGCTGCGCGAGGCACACCTGCTCGGCGGCGTGCCCTGGTCGGAGATGGCCGTGCTGGTGCGCTCCACCGGGCGGCAACTGCCCTCGCTGCAACGCGCCCTGCACGCCGCCGGGGTGCCCACCGTCGTGCACGGCGAGGACCTGCCGCTGCACCTGCAACCGGCGGTCGCGCCGCTGCTGCTCCTGCTGCGCTGCGCCCTGGAGCCCGAGCGGCTCGACGAGGAGGCCGCCGTAGCCCTGCTGCACTCGCCGCTCGGCGGCGCCGATCCGCTGGCCGAGCGGCGGCTGCGGCAGGGGTTGCGCGCCCTGGCGCTGGCCGGTGGCGACCGCCGGCCCTCCGGCGAGTTGATCGTGGAGGCGCTGCGCGACCCGGCCGAGCTGGCCGGGATCGAGCGGCACTGGGCGGAGCCGGCGCAGACGGTGGCCGGTCTGCTGGCCGTCGCCCGGGAGGCCGCCGCGCGGCCCGGCGCCACGGCGGAGGACGTGCTCTGGGCGGTCTGGCGGGCCAGCGGGCTCGCCGAGCTGTGGTCCGCGGCGACCGGCCGCGGCCAGACGGTGACCGGCGAGGGCGACGTCGCGCGGCGCCGCCGCGCCGAGGCGGCCGACCGCGACCTCGACGCCGTGATGGTCCTCTTCGACGCGGCGGCCCGGTTCACCGACCGGCTGCCCGGCGCGCGTACGGAGGTCTTCCTCGACCACGTCCTCGGCCAGGACCTGCCGGCCGACACCCTCGCCCCGACCGCCGACCGGGGGGAGGCGGTGCGGCTGCTCACCGCCCACGCCGCGAAGGGGCTGGAGTGGGATCTCGTGGCGGTCGCCGGGGTGCAGGAGGGCGTCTGGCCCGACCTGCGGCTGCGCGGCAGCCTGCTCGGCTCGGAGCGCCTGGTCGACGTGCTCGCCGGTAGGACGGCCGGGGCCGGGGCCGTGGCCGCACTGGTCGGGCAGACCTCGGCGCTGCTCGACGAGGAACGCCGGCTGTTCCACGTCGCGGTCACCCGGGCCCGGCGACGGCTGCTGGTCAGCGCGGTCGCCTCCGCCGCGGTGGGTGGCGACGACCACGAGGAGCAGCCGAGCCGCTTCCTCTACGAGCTGGGCCCGACCGACCCGCCCACCCCGGGCGACGGCCCTGCGTCCCCCGACGGGGGCCCTCCGCTCCCGGGCGACGGCCCTGCGTCCCCCGACGGCGGGTCGGAAGCCGGCGGGCCGGGCACGGGTGGAGCGGCCCCGGCCGGCCCGGGTGCGGCGAGGCCGGACCGGGACGCGCCCCAGCGGCCGGGGGACGACGGTCCCGCCGGAGCCGACGAGGAGACGGACCGGCCGGGGGCGTTGCCGGTGAGCCGGCCGCCCCGGGCGCTGACCCTGCCGGCGCTGGTGGCGGAGTTGCGTACCGCCGTCAGCGACCCGGCCGTGCCCTACGCCCGGCGGCAGGGGGCGGCCGCCGAGCTGGCCCGGCTCGCCGCCGCCGGGGTGGCCGGCGCGCACCCGGACGACTGGTGGGGGCTGCGGCAGCTCTCCGACGACCGCCCGCTGGTCGACGAGGGGGAGCCGGTCCGGGTCACCCCGTCGGCGATGGAGAGCGCCCTGCGGTGCAGCCTGCGCTGGCTGCTGGAGCGGCACGGCGGCAGCCCGCCGGCCAGCGCCGCCCAGGGCGTCGGCAACCTGGTGCACGCCGCCGCGATGCTCGCCGAGGACGCCAGCGCCGACCGGGGAGCCCTGCTGGACTACGTCGCCGCCCGGTTCGACGTCATCGAGCTGGCCGCCCGCTGGATGGTCGGTCCGGAGCGCAACCGCGCCGAGGCGATGGTGGACAAGCTGCTCCGCTGGCTGGCCGCGAACCCGCGCCGGCTGCTCGCCATCGAGCACGAGTTCGCGGTACGCCTCGACGACCCGAACCGGCCGGTCGAGCTGGCCGGCCGGGTGGACCGGCTGGAGGTCGACGAGGACGGCCGGCTGGTCGTCATCGACCTGAAGACCGGCAAGTCCACCGCGGTCACGGCCAACGACCTCGCCGAGCACCCGCAGCTCGGCGCCTACCAGGCGGCGGTGGAGGCGGGAGCCTTCGCCGACTTCGGCGACGAGTCCGGCGGCGCGGCCCTGGTGCAGCTCGGCACGGGCGCGAAGGACGCGAAGGAGCAGAGCCAACCGCCGGCGGGGGAGGGCCCGGAGGCCGGCTGGGCGACCGCGCTGGTGCGGCGCACCGCGGATACGATGGCTGCCGCCACCTTCGCCGCGGTCGCCAACTCCAAGTGCCGGGTCTGCCCGGTGCGTACGAGCTGCCCGGTGTCGGGGCAGGGCCGCCAGGTGGTCGAGCCGCCGACCGCCCGCCGCCCGGAGCACCCGTGAGCGCGAGGAGTGAGCTTGCGAGCCCCGCAGTCGCGAACTGAGCTGGCACAGTGACGCAGCCCGCCCTGTTCAGCAGCGCGACCCCGGCGCCCCGGGTCGCCGACGCCGGCCCCCGGTACACCCCGGTGGAGCTGGCGAAGCTGCTGCGGCTGCCCGCGCCGACCCGGGAACAGGCGGCGATCATCGCCGCCCCCGTCGAGCCGCTGCTGGTGGTCGCGGGCGCCGGGTCGGGCAAGACCGAGACGATGGCCGCCCGGGTGGTCTGGCTGGTCGCCAACTCGTACGTGCGGCCGGAGCAGGTGCTCGGGCTCACCTTCACCCGCAAGGCCGCCGGGGAGCTGGCGCACCGGGTGCGTACCCGGCTCGACCAGTTGGTGCGCCGGCTCGGGCGGCGGGGGCGCGACCCGCTCGACGACCCGCTGGCCGGGGAGCCGACCGTCTCCACCTACCACTCGTACGCCGGCCGGATCGTCACCGAGCACGGGCTGCGGGCCGGCTACGAGCCGTCCACCCGCCTGCTCACCGAGGCGTCCCGCTGGCAGCTCGTCGACCTGCTGGTGCGCAACTACGACGGCGACATGTCCGAGGTGGACCGGATGCCGAGCACGGTCACCGACGCGGTGCTGGCGCTCGCCGGGGAGCTGGACGAGCACCTGGTCGATCCGGACGCGCTGGCCGCGTGGACGGGCCGCTTCTTCGCCGAGGTGCAGGCGCGCCCCGGCCGGGTCTACGCCGACGTGCGGAAGGCGCTGCAACTCCAGCAGACCCGGCTGAAGCTGCTTCCGCTGGTGCGCGCGTACGCCCGGCGCAAGGAGGACTTCGAGGCGATGGACTTCGCCGACCAGCTCGCCCGGGCGGCCCGGGTGGCCCGGGACCACCCGGGGGTCGGCGCGATCGAGCGCGACCGCTACCGGGTGGTGCTGCTCGACGAGTACCAGGACACCAGCCACGCCCAGGTGGTGCTGCTCAACGCGCTCTTCGGCGGCGGGCACCCGGTGACGGCCGTCGGCGACCCGTGCCAGTCGATCTACGGCTGGCGCGGGGCGAGCGCCGGCACCCTGGACCGCTTCCCCACGGAGTTCGCCCGCGTCGGCGGCGCGCCGGCCGAGGTGCTCAGCCTCACCACGAGCTGGCGCAACCGACCCGAGATCCTCGGCGTCGCCAACGCCCTGGCCACCCCGCTGCGGGCCGCCGGCGCCCGGGTGCCGGAGCTGCGGGCGGCGATGAGCGTCAAGGAGCCCGTCCCGCACCGCAGCGCCCGCGGCGCCGCCGGCGGCACCGTCCACTGCGCCCTGCTGCGGACGTACGCCGACGAGGCCGACTGGATCGCCGACAGCGTGCTGCACGCCTGGCGCGGCGCTGCGGGGATGCCCGGCGTGCTGCCCGAGCACATCCCGGTGCCGCTGCGGCCCACGACCGCCGTGCTCGTACGGCTGCGCAGCCAGATCCCGGCGATCGAGTCGGCGCTGCGCGAGCGCGGCCTGCCGGTCGAGGTGGTGGGCCTCGGCGGCCTGCTGGACACCCCCGAGGTGCGCGACGTGGTGTGCACGCTGCGGGTGCTGGCCGACCCGACGGACGGGGCCGCGCTGCTGCGGCTGCTGACCGGCGCCCGCTGGCGGATCGGGCCCCGTGACCTGGTGGCCCTGCACCGCCGGGCGAAGTCCATCGCGGCGGCCCGACGCAGGCTCGCCGACGACGGCACCCCGGAGATCAGCCCGGACCTACTGGACGAGGCGACCCTGGTCGAGGCGCTGGCCGACCTGGGGCCGGCCCAGGCGTACTCGGCGGAGGGCTACGCGCGGCTGCGGGCGTACGCCCGGGAGCTGGGCCTGCTGCGCTACCGGCTGGACCAGTCGCTGCCGGAGCTGATCGCCGACATCGAGCGGACGATCGGCCTGGACGTGGAGGTGGCGGTGCGGGCCGGCCGGGACGGGGCCGGGGACGCCGGCCTGGCGCGGGGCCACCTGGACGCGCTCGGCGACGTCGCCGCCCGCTTCAGCGGGGAGACGCCGGGCGCCACCCTGTCGGGCTTCCTGGCCTACCTGACCGCCGCCGAGGACGAGGAGCGCGGCCTCACGCCGGGCGAGGTGGAGGTGGTCGAGGGCGCGGTGCAGATCCTCACCGCGCACGCCGCGAAGGGCCTGGAGTGGGACGTGGTCGCGGTGGCCGGGCTGAGCCGGGGCGTCTGGCCGGGGCCGGTGCGCAACTCCGACCACTGGCTCGGCGGGCTGGGCGTGCTGCCGTTCCCGCTGCGCGGCGATGCCGACGGGCTGCCCGAGCTGGGCCTGGCCGAGGCCGAGGACCAGCGGGGGGTGGCCCGGGCGCTGGAGGACTTCACCGACGCGTGGCGGGCGCACGACGAGCGGGAGGAGCGCCGGCTGGCGTACGTGGCGGTGACCCGGCCCCGGCGGCTGCTGCTCTGCTCCGGCTACTGGTGGGGGGAGGGCACCAAACGGCCGCGCGGCCCGTCGGTGCTGCTGCGGGAGGTGCACGACGCCTGCCTGGACGCCCGCGCCGGGCACCTGGTCGACGAGTGGGCGCCGGAGCCGCCGGGCGACGCGGTCAACCCGACCACGGAGGTGGTGCTGCGCGCCGAGTGGCCGGCCGACCCGCTGGGCGCCCGCCGGCCGGCGCTGGCCGAGGCGGCAGCCCTGGTCCGCCGCTTCCTCGCCGACGGCGACTCGACCGGGCGGGCCGGGCGCCCGCCGGCCGTCGGCGACTCGGCCGGGCGACCGCCGGGCGACGGCGACGACACCGACGGCGAGCGTCCGGACGGGCCGGCCGACGACGCGGACGTGGCGCGGTGGCGGCGGGAGGCCGATCTGCTGCTCGCCGAGCGGGCCGAGCTGACCCGGCAGTCCGGCGCGGTCGAGGTGGCGCTGCCCGGCCAGCTCTCGGTGACCCAGTTGGTGGCGCTGCGCCGGGATCCGGCGGCGCTGGCCCGCGCGCTGCGCCGCCCGGTGCCCACCGAACCCAATCCGTACGCCCGCCGGGGCACCGCCTTCCACACCTGGCTGGAGCAGCGGTTCGGCGCCGACCGGCTGCTCGACCTGGACGAGCTGCCGGGTGCGGCCGACGCGGACGCGGCGCCGGACGAGGCGTTGGCCGAGCTCCAGGAGCGCTTCCTGGCCAGCGAGTGGGCCGAGCGGGTGCCGGTCGAGGTGGAGGTGCCCTTCGCCACAGTGATCGCCGGAGTGGTGGTCCGGGGGCGGATGGACGCCGTCTTCGCCCGGCCGGGCGGGCGGTTCGACGTGGTCGACTGGAAGACCGGCCGGCAACCCGCGGGCGCCGCCGCCGAGGTGGCCGCCGTGCAGCTCGCGGTCTACCGGCTGGCCTGGGCGGAGCTGGCCGGCGTGCCGGTGGAGCGGGTCGGCGCGGCGTTCCACTACGTGCGGGACGGGGTCACGGTCCGCCCGACGGACCTGCTCGACGCGGACGGGCTGACCGCGCTGATCGCCTCCGTACCGGAAATTCCGGCAGACGGTGGTGCCGGGCCGAATCCGTGATAGGTTGGTCGCGTTGCAGTTATGGTTCCCAGAGACTCTGTGTGCGCCTGGAGGATTGTGGCCCAGGCGCTCTTTGTTGTGTCCGGAGTTCTCCGGGCGGGGCGACCAGAAGCGACAAGCGAGCCAGGCAGTTCCGCGTGGCGCGCTCCTCTTCGAGCCCGCAACAAGTGCGGGTTCGACGTTCCGTCAAGGAGACGAAACAAAAATGGCTATTGGCACCGTCAAGTGGTTCAACGCTGACAAGGGCTTCGGCTTCATCACCCCGGACGGCGGCGGCGCCGACGTCTTCGCCCACTTCTCGGCGATCCAGTCCTCCGGCTACCGGAGCCTGGACGAGAACCAGCGGGTCGAGTTCGAGGTGACCCAGGGCCAGAAGGGCCCGCAGGCGGAGAACATCCGTCCGCTCTGATCTTCGGATCTTCAGGTAACACCCACCGCGCCCTCCGGGCGCGGTGACGGGACCGGCCCGCCGCACCGTCGACCTGCGTGAGCAGGCGGCGAACGGCGGCGGGCCGGGGCCCGTACCCCTTTCGGTTCGTGCTTGTGAGTCACCCGCGGCCTGGTCCGCCGGTGACAGCGCCGCCTCCGGCGCCCTCCCTCGACACGTGCCGCGTCGAGGAAGGCTTCTGCATGACCACCGTCGTACCCTCGTTCGCCCTCACCGGGCTGGCCCCGGCGCTGCTCGCCGAGCTGACCGCCCAGGGCATCACCGAGCCGTTCCCGATCCAGTCGGCGACGCTGCCGGACTCGCTCGCCGGCCGGGACGTGCTCGGCCGGGGCCGCACCGGCTCCGGCAAGACGCTCGCCTTCGGGCTTCCCCTGCTGTCCCGCACCGCCGGCCGCCGGGCCCGGCCGGGCCGACCGCTGGCCCTGGTGCTGGTGCCGACCCGCGAGCTGGCCCAGCAGGTCACCGCCGCGCTCGACCCGTACGCCCGCGCCGTCGGCCTGCGCTGCGCCACCGTCGTCGGCGGGCTCTCGCTGCAACGCCAGGCGGACGCCCTGCGCGCCGGCGCCGAGCTGGTCGTGGCCACCCCCGGCCGGCTGCACGACCTGATCAACCGCGGCGACGCCCGGCTGGACCAGGTCGGCATCACCGTGCTCGACGAGGCCGACCAGATGGCCGACATGGGCTTCCTGCCGCAGGTCACCAAGCTGCTGGAGCAGGTCGCCCCGAACGGGCAGCGGATGCTCTTCTCGGCCACCCTCGACGGCGGCGTGGACAAGCTGGTGCGCCGCTTCCTCAGCAACCCGGTCTCGCACTCGGTGGACCCGGGCACCGCCACGGTGACCGCGATGACCCACCACGTGCTGCACGTCGACGCGGTGGACAAGCCCACCGCGCTGACCTGGATCGCCGCCCGCGAGGGCCGCACCATCCTGTTCATGGGCACCAAGCACCGCGCCGACCGGCTCGCCCGCCAGTTGCTGTCCAAGGGGGTACGCGCGGCCGCGCTGCACGGCGGCAAGTCGCAGCCGCAGCGCACCCGGATCCTGGAGCAGTTCCGCACCGGGCAGGTGACGGCGCTGGTCGCCACCGACGTGGCGGCCCGGGGCATCCACGTCGACGGGCTCGACATGGTGGTCAACGTGGATCCGCCCACCGAGGCGAAGGACTACCTGCACCGTGGTGGGCGTACCGCCCGGGCGGGGGAGTCCGGCACGGTGGTCACCCTGGTCCTGCCGGAGCAGCGCCGGGACGTGTCCCGGCTGATGTCGACCGCCGGCATCCGTCCCGAGTCCGTCCAGGTGCGCCCCGGCGACGAGGCCCTGGCCCGGGTGACCGGTGCCCGGGAGCCGTCCGGCGTGCCGGTGACGATCGCACCGCCCCCGCCGCAGGCCGCCTCCGCGGGTTCCGCCGGCGGCCGGTCGGGTGGACGCGCCGGTGAGGGTGGCCGGGCTCCGCACCGCGCCTCGGGGCGGCCCCGCCGCTCGCGCCGCCCCCGCGCCCCGCACGCCTCCTGACCGACCCTTCACGTTCCGCTCCTCCCACCGGCTCCGGGCACCCGTGCCCGGAGCCGGTGGCTGCGTCTGGAATCAGCGGACGTTACGTCCGATCGGCGACTGTTTCCGCCGCCGGGGGTGGTGAAAGCTGAGGACGGGGGAAGATCCGGGCGGGACCGCCCGGCGTGGGAGGGGTGACCATGGTGGGCGACGCCGGCTCGGGCGCGGCGCGGGAACTGTTGCTGGTGCTCGCGGTGGCGCTGGCCGGGCTGCTGCTCGCCGTGGTCGCGGTGTTCACGCCGTGGCACGCCACCCCGGACGGGGCCGCGCCGGCCGCTCCGGTCGAGCTTCGCAGCCCGACGGAGCGGCCGGTGGCCACCGTCGGCTGACCGTCACCGGGGCCCCGGCTGCCCGTCGGCCGGACGAGCCGGTGCGCGGTCAGCGGGCGCGGGTCTCCCCGGCACCGGCCGGAGAGTTTTCCGCCCCCAGCAGGTCGGCGAGGGTGGTCCGGTCGACCACCAGGGCGATCGCGCCGTGGACGGCCAGCCAGACGTCCCGCAGGCCGGTCGCCACACCCGCGTAGCCGGCCCGCTCGGCCGGCAGCCCGCGGACGGTCGTCAGGGAGCCGCCGATCGCGCGGAGCACGTCGCCGACGCTGATCTCCACCGCGGGGCGGGCCAGGGCGTACCCGCCCTCGGTGCCCCGGTGACTCACCAGCAGACCGGCCCGGTGCAGGTCGACCAGGATGCCCTGGAGAAAGCTCAGCGGGATGCCCTGGCTGTCGGCCAGCGTCCCCGCCTTGACCAGCCCGCCGCCGCCGACCCGGGTCGTGGCGGCGACGGCGAGCATGGCCCGGAGCGCGTAGTCACTGCGCGCGGAGACGTACACGTCACTGACCCGCCTGCTCCAGCACGCCCCACCGACGCCGGATCGCCTTGTCCGCCGCCCCGAACGCGGCGTCGACCACCAGGCCCAGCAGCAGGATCACGATCATCGTGGAGATCAGCCAGGGTGAGTCGGAGAGTTCCCGCGAGTAGGTCAGCTGCGCGCCCAGCGAGGTCTGCGAGATGCCGACCACGATCAGCTCGCCGGCCATCAGGCTGCGCCAGGAGAACGCCCAGCCCTGCTTGAGACCGGCCACGATGGCCGGCAGCGCGGCCGGCGCGATGACGTACCGGTACAGGTTCAGTCCCCGGGCGCCGAGGTTGCGGCCGGCGCGCAGCAGCAGCGGCGGCACGTAGTCCACGCCGGCGATCACGCCGTTGGCGATGGACGGCGCGGCGCCGAGCACCACCACGAAGAAGATGGCCTTCTCGCTCAGCTCGAACAGCAGGATCGCCAGCGGGAACCAGGCGATCGACGGCATCGTCTGCAACGCGGTGATCATCGAGCCGATCGCGGCCCGCAGGATCCGCGACCGGGCCACCGCGAGGCCGAGCAGCAGGCCGACGGCGACCGAGAAGAGGTAGCCGAGGGCGGCCCGGCGCAGGGTGGTGACCAGCCCCTCCCAGAGCTGAACGCCGCTGACCTGCCGGAGCAGCTCCTGCCCCACTGCCACCGGGCCCGGCAACGAGTACTCGGGTTTCCAGCCGGTCCAGACCACGACCTGCCAGGCGCCGACGGCGAGGGCGAGGGCGGCCAGCTTCGGCCAGCTCGCCGCCCAGAGCCGGCTGGCCCGGGTGCGGCTGTTCTCCCGACCGGCCAGCTCCAGGGCGTCCAGCCCGGAGATCTCCGCGTCGGTACGCGGGACGACGGCGAGGGTGTCACCGGCCATGGCGGCCCACCTCCGTACGCAGGCGGCCGGTGACCTCGGCGGCGATCGCGGCGACCTCGGGGGAGTCGATGCGGCGCGGCCGGGGCACGTCGACCGGAGTGGACCAGATGATCCGGCCGGGCCGGCTGGAGAGCAGGATGATCCGGTCGGCGAGCCGGGCCGCCTCGCGGACGTTGTGCGTCACGAAGAGCACGGTGAGCCGCCGCTCGGTCCAGATCCGTTCCAGCTCGTCGTGCAGGATGTCCCGGGTCATCGCGTCCAGCGCGCCGAACGGCTCGTCCATCAGCAGCACCGGCGTGTCCAGGGCGAGGGTGCGGGCCAGCGCCACCCGTTGGCGCATGCCGCCGGACAGCTCGTGCGGGCGCTTGCGGCCGAAGTCGGCCAGGTGCACCGTGCCGAGCAGCCCGGCGACCCGGTCCCGCCGCGCGGCCCGGGGCAGCCCGCGCAGCTTCAGCGGCACCTCGACGTTGCCCTCGACGGTCAGCCAGGGGAAGAGGGCGGGCTCCTGGAACATCAGTCCCGGCTCGACGCCCTCGTCGAGGGTGACCCGCCCGCCGCTGGTCCGGTCGAGGCCGGCGACCAGGTTGAGCAGGGTGCTCTTGCCGCAGCCGGAGGCCCCGACCAGGCAGACGAACTCGCCGGGCGCGACGTCGAGGGAGACCCCGTCCAGGGCGACGACGGCGTTGGGCCCGCGCCCGTACACCTTGGAGACGCCGTGCAGTGCGACCGAGCCGGTCGCGCTGCGTGGCGTCGTCGTGGTCGACGTCATGGTTGGCCGACCTCGGGCCTGCCCTGGTCCTTGAGCACCTCGTTGAGGTGGGTGAGGTCGTAGAGGCCGTCGAGGCTCACCGGCTGGGTCAGCCCGACCGCGACGGCGTGGTCGAGCCCGGTCTTCAGCGACGAGGCGATCGGGTCGTTGGTGAACTCCAGCGTCGGCCAGGCCTGCTTGATCAGCTTGAGGTCGAGCGGCTTGCCGCTGATCTTCCCGATGTGGTCGGAGATGGCCTGGTGCGCCTCGTCCGGCCTGCCGTTGACGAACTCGTTCGCGGCCACCTGGCCCTCGACCAGCTTCTTCACCACGTCGGGGTGGGCCTTGAGGAACCTGGTGCTGACGATCAGGTTGGTGATGACGAACTTGCGGTCCGGCCAGAGGTCGCGCTCGTCGACGAGCACCTTGCCGCCGGCGTTGACCAGCCGGGACACGAACGGCTCGGGCACCCAGGCGCCGTCGATGGCCCCGCTGTTGAACGTCTCCACCGTCTGGGCGTTCTCCTGCGGGATGATCTTGACGTCGCCGCCGCCCTCCTTGGTCGTCGTGAGGCCCTTCTCCTTGAGCCAGTGGCGGATGGCCACGTCCTGGGTGTTGCCCAGCTGCGGGGTGGCGATCTTGCGGCCCCGGAGCTGTTCCACCGAGGTGATCTCGGGTTTGACGACGAGCGCGACGCCGCCGGAGGCCGCGCCGGAGATGACCCGGACGGCCTCGCCCTTCGACTTCGAGAAGGCGTTCACGGTCGGGTTCGGCCCGATGTACGTGGCGTCGAGCGCGCCGGAGAAGATCGCCTCGATGGCGGCGGGACCGGCGTTGAAGGTCTTCGTCTCCAGCTTGACGTCGCCGCCGAGCTTCTCGGCGAAGATGCCCTTCTCCACGCCGACCACGGCCGGGGCATGGGTGATGTTGGGGAAGTAGCCGAGCCGCAGCGTCGTCGGGCCGGAGCCGCCGCCCGCGCCCTCGCTGTCGTCGCCGCAGGCGGCGGCGGTGCCCAGGGTCGCCACGCCGACGACGGCGAGGGTGGCCAGGGAGATCCACCGACGCATGGGGAGCCGTCTCATCGTCCATCCAATCCGCAGTATTCCTACTTAGTTGGTAGGAAGACTGGGGCAGACGGTGAACTGGCGTCAAGGGCCAACCGCATGTCGGGATCGTCGTCCCGGCAAAAGCGGCAATCTCTATTGGTTGGGTGGGCTTTGCGGCAGGTGTTCCCCGCGTCGTCCCCGGCCGCCGGGGCGGCTGCGCGCCACGGCCCGGGCGCCGGTCGGGGCCGCTGGCGAGAGGTCGCAGGTGGCGGGGGTGCCGACGCGCTAGGGTCGATCCCGTGGCGGCGCGGAGATCGAGAATTCCAGCGACGAAGTACCCGGTCGAGCGGTTCACCCTCGACAACGGCCTGCGGGTGGTCCTGACCCCCGACCGCAGCGCCCCGGTGATCGGGGTGGCGGTCGTCTACGACGTCGGCATCCGCTCCGAACCCGAGGGGCGCACCGGCTTCGCCCACCTCTTCGAGCACCTCATGTTCCAGGGCTCCGAGAACCTGGAGAAGCTGGCGCACTTCCGGCACGTGCAGGGGGCGGGCGGCACCTTCAACGGCTCCACCCACCTGGACTACACCGACTACTTCGAGACCCTGCCGAGCAACGCCCTGGAGCGGGCGCTGTTCCTGGAGGCCGACCGGATGCGCGGCCCCCGGCTGACCGAGGAGAACCTGCGCAACCAGGTCGACGTGGTCAAGGAGGAGATCCGGGTCAACGTGCTCAACCGCCCGTACGGCGGCTTTCCCTGGCTGACCCTGCCGCCGGTCATGTTCGACACCTTCCCGAACGCGCACGACGGCTACGGCTCCTTCGTCGACCTGGAGTCGGCCACCGTCTCCGACGCCGCCGACTTCTTCCGCCGCTACTACGCGAGCGGCAACGCGGTGCTGGCGGTCAGCGGCGACATCGACGTCGCGGAGGCGACCACGCTGATCGAGCGGCACTTCGGCGACGTTCCGGCGCGTCCCGCCCCGGAACGGCCCGACTTCACCGAGCCCGACCTGACCGGGGAGCGGCGCACCTCGTACACCGACCAGCTGGCCCCGCTGCCGGCGGTGGCCGGCGCCTGGCGGGTGCCCGACCCGATCACCGACTTCGCCGCCTACCTGCCGTACGTCGTGCTGGCCGAGGTGCTCACCGACGGCGACGCGTCCCGGCTGGTCGAGCGGCTGGTCCAGCGGGACCGGGCGGTGACCAGCCTCGGCGGCTACGTCGGCTTCATGGGGGACCCGTTCGACGTGCGGGACCCGACGGCGCTGCTGCTCCAGGCGCACCTGCCACCCGGCGGGGACGTGGACAAGGTGCTGCGCACCATCGACGAGGAACTGGACCGACTGGCCACCGACGGCGTGGCCGAGGGCGAACTGGCCCGCACCCAGGCCCGGATGGCGACCCACCTGCTGCGCGACACCGACGCGGTGCTCGGCCGGGCGTTGCAGATGGCCGTGCTGGAGCAGCAGCGCGGCGAGCCGGGGCTGCTCAACGACCTGCCCCGGCTCGTCGGCGAGGTCACCGAGGAGCGGATCCGCGCCGCTGCGGCCACCCTGCGGCCCGAGCGCCGCGCGTCCATCGAGGTCATCCCCGGAGGTAACAGGTGACGGCAACCGCACCGGCCGCGCCCCGGGCGCTGCCGCCGCTCGGCCCCAACCGCAGGCTCAAGCTGCCGAAGCAGGCCGAGCGCACGCTGGGCAACGGGCTGACCGTGATCGCCGTACGCCGGCCGGCGGTGCCGCTGGTGGAGGTGCGGCTGTGGATGCCGTTCGGCCGCGCCCACCTCGCCCGGGGCGCCATGCTCGCGCAGGCCCTGCTCTCCGGCACGCAAACCATGTCGAGCGTGCAGATCGCGGCCGAGTTGCAGAAGGTCGGCGGCGGGCTCTCCGCCGGGATCGACCCGGACCGGCTGATGCTCTCCGGCGCCGGGCTGGTCACCGGGCTGGACCGGATGCTGGAGATCCTCGCCGAGGTGCTGACGGACGCGAGCTACCCGAACGACGACGTCGCCACGGAACGGGACCGGCTGGTGGACCGGATCCACGTGGCGCGGAGCCAGCCGGCGCACCTGGCCCGCACCGCCCTGCTCCGGCGGGTCTACGGCACCCACCCGTACGCGGTCCAGACCCCCGAACCGGAGGCGGTCCGGGCGGTCCGGCCGGGCGTGCTGCGGACCCTGCACGCCCAGCGGGTGCATCCCGCCGACGCCGTGCTGGTGCTGGTCGGCGACGTGCAGCCGGACCGGGCGCTGGACGCCGCCGAGAAGGCGCTGGCGGGGTGGAACGGCGCCGGGCACACCGCCGAGCTGCCGCCCGCCCCGCCGCTGGAGCCCGGGCCGCTGCTGCTGATCGACCGGCCGGGATCGGTGCAGTCCTCGCTGCGGATGGCGCTGCCGGCGGTGCCCCGCACCCATCCCGACCACGCCGCGCTGCAACTGGCCAACCTGATCTTCGGCGGCTACTTCTCCTCCCGCTGGGTGGAGAACATCCGCGAGGACAAGGGCTACACGTACGGGCCGCACTCGCTCGTCGAGCACTCGGTGGCCGGGTCGGTGCTGGTCGCCGCCGCCGAGGTGGCCACCGAGGTCACCGGGCCGGCGCTGCTGGAGACGACGTACGAACTCGGCCGGCTGGCCACCCTCCCGCCCCGCGAGGACGAGCTGGAGCAGGCCCGCCAGTACGCCCTCGGCACCCTTCAGCTCGGGATGTCCACCCAGGCCGGGCTCGCCTCGCTGACCAGCGCGTACGCCGGCAGCGGGCTGCGCCTGGAGTTCCTGGCCGAGCACGCCGCCCGGCTGGCGAAGGCGACCGTGACCGACGTGGCCGAGGCGGCGGCCCGCTACCTCGCCCCGGCGCGGGCGGTCACCGTGGTGCTGGGCGACGCCGAACGGATCGGGCCGCAGCTGGCGGCGCTGGCCCCGGTCACCACCGAGCCGGCACGGCCGTGAGCGGGGAGCCCGCGCCGCCGTTGGCGCGTTCCACCCTGGACCGGGCGGCCCACCGGCGCACCGACCCCGAGTGGCTGGCGCAGGCGTGGAGTCAGGCCCGGGTGCTGGTGCTCGACTCCGCCGACGGCGGCCGGGCGCTGGTGCGTACGGACACGTCGCCGCCGACGCTGGTGCTGGTCGATCCGGCCGGGCTGCCCCGGCCGACGTCGCCGATGTTCCTCGGTGTCGAGCCGGACGGGGTGCCGGTCTTCGCCGTGGACGCCCCGCTGCCGGCGGTGTCGGGGGCCCGGGCGGCGCACCTGCGTGAGGTCGGGCACCTGCTCGGCGACCGCGACGCCGGGCTGTTCACCACCGCGCTGGCGCTGGTCAACTGGCACCTGCGGCACCGCTACTCGTCGGCCACCGGGCACCCGACCGAGGTGGACGAGGCCGGCTGGTCCCGGGTCGACCCGGCCGGTGAGCGGATCTGGCCGCGTACCGATCCCGCGATGATCGTGCTGGTGCACGACGGGGTCCCGGGTCTGGACGGGCGGTGCCTGCTCGGCAACAACGCCACCTGGCCGCACACCGCCGGCGAGCGCCGGTTCTCCTGCCTCGCGGGCTACGTCGAGCCGGGGGAGTCGGCCGAGGCCGCGGTGCTGCGCGAGGTCCGGGAGGAGGTCGGCGTCCCGGTCGACGACATCGCGTACGCGGGCAGCCAGGCGTGGCCGTTTCCCGGCTCGCTGATGCTCGGCTTCCTCGCCACCGCGGATCCGGAGCACCCGGTGCAGGTGGATCCGACGGAGATCGCGTACGCCCGGTGGTTCTCCCGGCGGGAGATCGGCGCGGCGCTGGCGGGACGGCCGGTGGAGGTCGGCGGGGCCCGGCTGGTGCTGCCGCCGCCGTCGTCGATCGCGCTCTTCCTGATCCACCGCTGGCTCGACGGGCACTGCTGAGCTGGTCCCGCCGCGCGCGGGCGTGCCGGTGGGCGGGAGGCCGTGCGCTCCCGGCCCGTGGCCGCCGTTGCCGCGACGGTCACGGGCCGGGAGCACGGCCCGTCGTGGTCGGCTGGGGCAAGGAGCACGGCGGGGGAGCCGGTCCGACCACGACGGACGTCTGGGTGCGGGTCAGCTGCCGCGGTCGTCGGGTGCGGCCCGCAGTGCGCGGCCCGGCTCGTCGAGCGGGAGCACCTTGACCCGTTGCTTTCCGGAGCGGACCGCGCCGACCGTGGCGAGGGCCCGGGCCAGCAGCAGCGCGGCGTCGCGCTCCTCGGCGTGCACGATCTGGCGGCGCGGCTCGGGCGTGGTGGTCTCGTCCCGCAGTCGGCCACCGCACGCCCATGCGGCGGCGATGTCGACGTCGGCGGCAGCGCGGATGTCGGTGCGAACGATCAGGAACCGCATGCGGGTCTCCGGATGAATCGCGAGGGTGGGGAACGGGTGGAAGTTCCACGTCACTCTGTCGTCATGTTACGCCGCGTGGTCGTCTCATCAAGTGAAACGCGACGATTGGTTTGGAGGCTCGTCCGATCAGCGGATGCCTGGTCGGCGGGGTGGAACGGCGCAGACGCGGCGGGGCCGCCGGCAGGCTGCCGGCGGCCCCGCGACGATCGACGGATCAGTTCAGATCGAACTGTCCGTTCTTCGCACCGGCGATGAAGCCCAGCCAGCCCGCCCGGTTGAACAGCAGCACCGGACCGCCCTGGTCCTTGCTGTCCCGCAGGGCCACCGCGGCCGGCCCGGTCCTCAGTGGTGCGACCTCGACGCAGTTCGAGGTCTGGCTGCGCGTGCTCTTACGCCACGGGGCGTGCTCGAGCTGGGCGAGTACGGACGGCGTGTTGCGGATCTCGTTCATCGTGCCACTCCTGAGGTGAACTGCTCCGATGGAACGAGTGGCGCCGCACGACCCGACGGTGGGCCCCCGTGATCACCGCTCCGTCAGGCGCCCGGAATGCCGGCGGCGTTGGGTCGGCGCCGTTGCCGGCCCGTACGCCACCGTGGACGCGGTCGCCGTGCCGGGCAGCCGCCCCGTCGCCTCGATCAGCCAGGAGAGGGTGTCCGATTCGGAGAGCGCCGCCGTGCATAGCCACTCGAACACCACTTTATAGCGATTTAGGGCGTTTACCTCGGTGGACATGACGTCGGTGAACCCCCCTTCGATCGCCAGCGTCTCCGGATCGAGCGGATCGGCGAACCGGTAGACCGAGAACGCGGTCGGCGGGAGGTACCAGTCGCCGATCTGGGTGTCGCGCGGCAGCACGTGCAGCGTGACGTTCGGCAGCATCGCCAGTTCGCAGAGCTGCACGAGCTGCGCGCGCAGCACCTCCGGCGGCCCGGTCCGGCCGCCGAGCGCCGCCTCCTCCAGCACCGCCGTGTAGCGGGGCGCGTCGGTCGCGCGGGTGAGCAGCGACTGGCGGGCCAGCCGGGCCCGCACCTCGGTGTCGATGTCCTCACCGGCCTCAGGGTCGCCGGCCTCCTCGTCGACCCGCCGGGCCGAGGCGATCCGTACCGACGCGTAGTCCGGCGTCTGGAGCAGGCCCGGCACCAGGACCGGGTTGTATTCCGAGATCTCCGCGCAGCCCGCCTCCAGCTCGGCGAAGCTGCGCTGCTGCTGGGTCATCACCGGGTAGTTCCGCAGCCAGCCGCGGATGTCGCCGGCCTCCTGGGTGATGCCGAGGAGCTCCCGGCGCAGCGCCTCGTCGGCGCCGTAGAGGTCCAGCAGCACGCGGACGTCCTCCGGGTCCGGGCGGCTGCGGCCGTTCTCCAGCCGGGACAACTTGGACGCGGACGCCCAGCCGATCCGCTCGATGACCTGGTCTCCCGTGAGGCCCGCGGCCTCGCGCAGCCGGCGCAGCTCGGTGCCCAACCTGCGGCGGCGCAGGATCGGGCTGGGTGAGGCAGGAGGCACGACGTCCTCTTTTCCCGTGGACCGCCGCAGACGCGACGGTAACTGTATGAAATTCGCCCCCCACGGTCAGTATGGACGGCGCGCCTCCCGCCGGAGGTCCCGGCGGGGGCGTGTCTCGAAGAAAAGAGGACCGTGGAAGGGCACGGCGTCCGGTACGACGCCGTCGGCACGACCGCACCACCCCAGACCGCGCCACGCCGCGCACCACCCCCGCCGGAGGGACCCCCATGCGCACCGTCCTGCGCCGCCCGGATTTCCGCCTGCTCTTCGGCGGCCTGCTCGCCAGCATGGCCGCCGAGTCGATCCTGTTGCTGGCCCTCGCCATCTGGGTGAAGGACCTGACCGGGTCGGACGGGCTGGCCGGCGCCACCATCTTCGCGGTCATCGCCCCGATGACCCTGGCCCCGCTGGTGGGGTGGATCGTCGACCGCTACCCCCGGCGCCCGTTCTTCGTGGCGGCGAACCTGGTGACGGCCGTGCTGCTCACCCCGCTCCTCGTGGTGCGGGACCGGACCGACGTGTGGATCATCTACGTGGTGGCGGCCCTGTACGGCCTGTCGTACATCACCCTCAGCGCGGTGCTCAGCGGCCTGATCCGCCAGCTCGTGCCGGTGGAACTGCTGGCCGAGGCGAACGGGGTGCTCCAGACCGTGCGCCAGGGGCTGCGGCTGATCGGCCCGCTGGCCGGCGCCGGGCTCTACGCCGCCGTCGGCGGCTGGATGCTGGCCGTGATCGGGATGGTCGGCTTCCTGTCGGCGGCCGTCGTGGTGGGCCTGATCCGCACGACGGAGACGCCGCCCACCGGACCCGGGCTGCGCTGGCCGGCCGAGGTGGGCGCCGGGCTGCGACACCTGGCCGGGGAGCCGGCGCTGCGCCGGGCGCTGCTCGGCTACGGGCTGGGCTCGTTGGCCATGGGCTTCAGCGAGTCGTTGATCTTCGCGTACGTCGACCAGGGGCTGCGCCGGGACGCCGCGTTCGTCGGCGTGCTGGTCACCGTTCAGGGCATCGGCGGACTGGTCGGCGGGCTGCTCTCCCCAGCCGTGGTGCGCCGCGCCGGCGAGGTGGGCACGCTCGCCGCCGGGGTGGCGTTCTTCGGGCCGGCCTCGCTGGCGCTGGTGTACCCGAACCTCTGGCTCGGCTTCGTCGCGGTGCTGCTGGCCGGGGTGTCGCTGCCGCTGACCATGGTCGGGTTGCACACGCTGATCCAGCGGCGCACCCCGCAGGCGCTGCTCGGCCGGGTCGCCGCGGCCTCGGAGGCCGTGGTCAGCGGCCCGCAGGCGCTCTCGATCGGCGCGGGGGCGCTGCTCGTCGGGGTGCTGGACTACCGCGTCCTGTTCGCCCTGATCGGGGTGGCCACCCTGCTCGCCGGCGGCTTCCTCTGGCACGGCCGCACGCTCAGCCCGCCGCCGCCCGTCCGGATCCCCGCCCAACGCCGGCCCGCCGGGGTGCCCGCCGCCGTCGACCCGGTCGACGTCGCGGGCCAGGAGGTGGTCGGCACGATCCCACCGGGCCCGGCGCGCTGAGGGCCGCGCCGCCGGCAGCGCCCCTGGCGCCCGCGCCGGTCGGCGCGTCGGGTGGCCCCTGCCGCGACGCCGTCGCCGGGTCGACGCGGAGGACGCGACGAGCGGCCGGCCCGGGTGGGCGGCCGCTCGTCGGCGGTGGTGCGGCGGGTCAGGCGTCGATCGTGGCCAGGTGCTGCTTGACCTGGGTGATCGAGGGGTTGGTCAGGGCGCTGCCGTCGGCGAAACGCAGCGTCGGGACGGTCTGGTTGCCGCCGTTGACGCTCATCACGAACTCCGCGGCCTTCGTGTCCTGCTCGATGTCGACCACCTCGTAGCCGATGCCCTCCCGGTCGAGCTGCGACTTCAGCCGGTGGCAGTAGCCGCACCAGGGGGTCGAATACATCGTCAGCATGGTCAGGTCCTCCAACGGTCCGCGTGGCGGCTTGCCGATCAAGCCCAGGCTAACCGCTGCAACGTCCGGCGGAGCTGAGACAATTCCTCGCTGTGGTGGTTCACTCAGCATCCGAACGCGTGCTCGCCGGGCTCGACCCGGAGCAGCGGTCGGCGGTGACCGCCCCCGCCGGCCCGGTCTGCATCCTGGCCGGCGCCGGCACCGGCAAGACCCGCGCGGTCACCTCCCGGATCGCCCACCGGGCGCTCTCCGGGGAGATCTCCGCCCGGCACGTGCTCGCGGTGACCTTCACGGCCCGCGCGGCCGCCGAGATGCGCGCCCGGCTCACCGCGCTCGGGGTGGGCGGCGTCCAGGCGCGCACCTTCCACGCGGCGGCCCTGCGCCAGGTGCGCTACTTCGCGCCCCGGCTGCTGGCGGGGCGGGCCATGCCCGAGCTGCTGGACAGCAAGGTCCGGCTGGTCACCCTCGCCGCGGCCAAGGCCGGCCTGCGCACCGACCGGGCGGCGGCCCGGGACCTCGCCGGCGAGATCGAGTGGGCGAAGTCGTCACTGGTGGAACCGGGGGAGTACGTCGTCGCGGCGGCGAAGGCGATGCGGGACACCCCGCACGAGCCGGCCCGGGTCGCCGAGGTCTTCGCGGCGTACGAGCGGCTCAAGCGGTCCAACGGGGTGATCGACTTCGAGGACATGCTGCGCGCCGCGGTCTGGGGCATCGAGGAGCACCGGGACGTCGGCGAGCAGGTCCGCGCCCAGTACCGGCACTTCGTCGTCGACGAGTACCAGGACGTCAACCCCCTCCAGCAGCGGCTGCTCCAGGCGTGGCTGGGCGGGCGGGACGACCTGACGGTGGTCGGCGACGCCAGCCAGACGATCTACTCGTTCACCGGGGCCACCTCGTCGTACCTGGTCGACTTCCCGCGCCGGTACCGGGGCGCGACGGTGGTCCGGCTGGTCCGCGACTACCGCTCCACCCCGCAGGTCGTCGGGCTGGCCAACGCGGTGATCTCCCAGGCGCGGGGCGCCGAGGCCCGGCTGCGCCTGGAACTGGTCGGCCAGCGCCCGCCCGGCCCCGAACCGGAGCTGCGGATCTTCACCGACGAGCCGGCCGAGGCCAACGCGGTGGCCGCCCGCTGCCGCGCCCTGGTCGACGCCGGCACCCCGGCGAAGGAGATCGCCGTGCTGTTCCGGACCAACGCGCAGTCCGAGGCGTACGAGAAGGCGCTGACCGAGGCGCAGGTGCCGTACGTGGTGCAGGGGGCGGAGCGGTTCTTCGAGCGGGCCGAGGTCCGGCAGGCGATGGTCGCCCTACGGGCCGCCACGCGGTCGATCCCGGGGGAGACCCCGCTGCCCGCCGCCGTGGTGGAGGCGCTCACCGCGGTCGGCTGGGCCCCCGACGCCGCCCCGGCCGGCGGCGCGGCCCGCGAGCGGTGGGAGGCGCTCGCCGCGCTGGTGCAGCTCGCCGAGGAGTACGCGGCCACGCCGCAGGTGCTGCCGATCGGGCCCGCCGCCTCGGTCGAGCGCCCGGTCACCCTGGCCGACTTCAACGACGAACTGGCCCGCCGGGCCGCCGCACAGCACGTGCCGACGGTCGACGGGGTGACCCTGGCCTCGCTGCACTCCGCCAAGGGTCTGGAGTGGGACGCGGTCTTCCTGGTCGGCCTCTCCGAGGGCACCCTGCCCACCACGTACGCCAAGACCGTCGAACAGGTCGAGGAGGAGCGTCGGCTGCTCTACGTCGGCGTCACCCGGGCGAGGGAGTGGCTCTGGCTGTCGTACGCCTCGGCCCGATCCCCGGGCGGGCGGGCCCGGCGGCCCTCGCGGTTCCTGCCGCAGCTCGACCGCTCCGGCGGGGCGGAGCGGGCCGGGGCCGCGCCGGCGGCGCGCCGGCCGGAGCGTCGCCGGACCCAGATCGTCTCCTGCCGGATCTGCGGCGCCACCCTGCTCGCCGGGCCGGACCGCAAGCTCGGGCGCTGCCCCACCTGCCCCTCGGACATCGACGAGGAGCTGCACGAACGGCTGCGCGAGTGGCGCCAGCGGGTGGCCGGCGGGCAGCGGGTACCGGCCTATGTGGTCTTCACCGACGCCACTCTGGTCGCGCTCGCGGAGCGGCGCCCCGGCCGGGCGGAGGAGCTGATCGCCATCGCCGGCATCGGGCCCCGGAAACTCGGCCTCTACGGGGAGGCGGTGCTGGCGCTGGTGGCGGGCGCGGCGGTCGACGACGTCTGCCCGGAGAAAACTTTCGAAATCTCGCCGTAAATTCGTTTGCCCTCGCCCCGTGGCGAGGAATAGCCTCATGGCACACCTCGCGAGCGGCGCCATTCGGGCTGCTCACGAGGGGTAGAGACCGTATCGGCACGAGTGAACGTCAGAGGAGGTGGCCCCAATGGAGAGCATCAACATCTGCGAGCGTCCGGCGGCGCTGCCCGCTGCCGTCGCTCCGCTGTCGGCTGTCCGGGTGGCCCTCGCCGCTGCGCGACCGTCGGTTTCCCAGGTGCACCGGGTCGAGACTCAGGCCGAGCTGATTCTCGCCACCGCGCCGAACGGAATCCAGGGGACCAGTGGCTTCACGGGCAAGGGCGTCGATGCTGTCAAGCGTCACATGGACGTCCGCGGAGTTCCACCTCGAGGTAGACCGGTCTGATCCTCAGACCAACGGCTCACCTCGAGGCCGCGGAACCCGCTACCGGGATCCGCGGCCTCAGTTTTTTGCCCGTCAAGTACGTCGGAAATGCGATCCACGAGATCGAAGTGAGAGAGAGGTGACCGGGCGATGAGTCTGGCGTTGGCCCCGCTCGACGTGAGCGTCGAGGTGGAGGCGAACCTGCCCTGCCGGAAGTTCGACCCCGACCTGTGGTTCTCCGACTCGCCCGCCGAGCTCGAGCTGGCCAAGTCGCTCTGCGGGGACTGCCCGCTGCGCGTCGAGTGCCTGGCCGGGGCGGTGGAGCGGGCCGAGCCCTGGGGCGTCTGGGGCGGCGAGATCTTCGAGCGTGGCGCGGTCGTCCCGCGCAAGCGGCCCCGTGGCCGTCCGCGCAAGGAGGACCTCGCCCGCGACGCGGCGCTCCGGGTCGAGGCCGAGGCACGACTGGCGGCCAGTGGGCTGTCCGAGTCGCGCACCACGGTCCGGCTGGCGGCCTGACATGCACCCGATCCAACCCACCCACGCCGGTGTCACGCCGGCGACGAGAGAGCTGACCACGATGCTGAACGTTCTGGACGGAGTCGCCGAGATGCAACTACTTCACGAAGCGTTGTCCCGGGCTCGAATGCGCCGGCCTCAGGCCGGTCGTACCACCACGAGCACTGAGGCAACCCTTTCCGCCCGTACCGTCGCCATGAACAGCCGCAACCGAGCGGCGCGCGACCTGGGCGTTCTCTAGTACCCCACCGATTGTCGAGGGGCGGTGGCCGGAATCCGGCCACCGCCTCTCGACGCGTTCCTGGCCCGCGCCGCCGCGCGCCGGCCGGCCGCTCGGCCCACCCAGCCGCCGGCCGCTCAGCCGCCCGCCGAGGGCCGCCCGGCCGACGGGGCGAAGCCGGGCAGCCAGCGCTCCAGGATGCCCCGGTAGGGCGCCTTCGCCTCCAGCTGGCAGAGCACGCCGATCGAGCCGAGCGTCACCCGGTGGATGAGCAGGTACGACGGCGGCAGGTTGAGCTGCCGGCTCAACTGGTACGCGGGGGAGCGGGGGCTGGCCAACCGGGTCGCCTCCGTGCGCAGCCAGGCCCGGGTGAACCGGAACTCCTCGGCGGCGATGGGCTCCAGCATCGGACGCAGGAAGTCGAGCACCGCCTCGGCGTCGATCTCCTCGGTGGGGCCGATGAAGCCCTCCGAGCGCAGGCCCGCCACCACCTCGTCGGCGTCGCCCCGCAACGCGAGCGCGGCGATGCGGCCGATCGGCTCGGGCGTGCCCTCCGGCATCCGGGCCACCGCACCGAAGTCGATCACGCCGAGCCGGCCGTCGGCCAGCAGCCGGAAGTTGCCCGGGTGCGGGTCGGCGTGCAGCAGCCCGGCCCGCTGCGGCGCGGACAGGTGCAGGATGGCCATCAGCCGGCCGGCCTCGTCGCGCTGCTCCTCCGTGCCCTCGCGGATGATCTCGGCCAGCGGGGTGCCCTCGACCCACTCGGTGACCAGGACCCGGGGCGACGCCGACACCACCGCCGGGATGTGGATCTCCGGATCGTCCGCGTACGCGGCGGCGAAGGCGCGCTGCGACTCGGCCTCCAACTCGTAGTCGAGTTCCTCGGTGATCCGCTCCCGCAGCTCCGCCAGGAGCGGCTTGACGTCCAGCCCGGGCTGGATCGCCCGGAACATCCCACCGAGGCGGGAGAGCTGCTTGAGGTCGGCGAGCAGGGCGTCGCCGGCGCCCGGATACTGGATCTTGACCGCCACGTCGCGGGACTGCGGCGCGCCGGAAGGCCCGTAGCCCGGCTCCCGCCACACCGCCCGGTGCACCTGGCCGATGCTGGCCGCGGCGGCGGGGGTGTCGTCGAACTCCACGAACCGGTCCCGCCAGTCCGGGCCGAGCTGCTCCGCGAGCACCTTGTGCACGCTGGCCGCCGGCAGCGGCGGCGCCGCCTCCTGGAGCTTGGTGAGGGCCTGCCGGTAGGGGGCGGCGATCTCCTCGGGCAGGGCGGCCTCGAAGACCGACAGCGCCTGGCCGAACTTCATCGCACCGCCCTTGAGCTGCCCCAACACGCTGAAGAGCTGCTCGGCGGTGCGTTGCTGGATCTCCGCGGAGATCACGTCGGAGGCGAGCCCCGTGACGCGCTTACCCATGCCGAGGACGGTCCGACCGGCGAAGCCGAGCGGCAGAGCGGCGAGCTTGGCGGTCCGGGACACGGCCCGGCGCGGGATGTCGGTCACCCGGCCATTGTTACCGACTCCGGGGGCCCACGGCTGCTCTGCCGCCGGGCTGGGTGCCCGTCCCCGCCTTCGGGGGCGTCACCGGCGCCGTCGCGAACATCCGCAGGAGGGGTGCGGCGGCCACGTCCGGCGGCGGAACCGTCCCGCCCCGGTGATCTCCACCGCGCAGCCCAGGGTCTCCGGGGTGCCCCCGTCGAGCTGCGCCAGCGCCTCGGCCGCCGCGTACGCCCCGGCCGTCAGCAGGGTCGCGGTGGCGCACGCCTCCTCGCCGGCACCCGTGGCGAGCTGGGCGGCCAGCGCCGGCCAGTCCGGGTCCCGGTCCGCCCGGTGCAGGTCGAGGCAGTTCAGGCAGGGGCCGGCGGGCGGGCGGACGAGCGGGCCGACCACGGGCACGCCCTCCCGGAGGCCGAGCAGCAGGTGCGGCTGGCGGCGCTGGGCGTGACCGGCGGCGAGCAGGGCGGCCGGCCGGTCCGTACCGAGCTGGACGACCAGGTCGACCCGGCCCCGCCGGAGCGGGCCCGTGCCCGTGCCGGGGGCGGCCCGCTCGACGGCGTCGCGTACCGCCCGGGCGAGCGGACGGCCGAGCGCGGCGGCCGGGATGCCCGTGCCGACCAGGTCCGCCGGCCGCACCGGGCCGGCCAGGTCCGGGTGCACGTGCCCCACCCCGGCCTGTGCCAGCGCCAGGGCGACCGGGGCGCCGAGACGGCCGGTGCCGCTGACCACCACCCGGGCAGCCAGCCGCCGGCGCAGCACCTGGGCGGGCGTGCCGGGCAGCCGCGCCGCGGCCAGGGCGAGCGCCCCCGCCTCGGCGGTGAGCCGGGCCCGGGACGGGCCGGCCAGGTCCTTCGGCAGCAGGGTGTGCGCGGGTACGACCAGGCCCGCGGCCCGCAGGGCGTCGAGCAGGGCGCGGGCCTCGTCGGGGGCCACCTCGGCGGTGACGGCGTGCGCCAGGACCAGCCGTTCGCTACGGGTGCCGTCGAGCAGGTCGAGCAGGCGGGCGGCCCGGGGATCGGCGATCTCCAGCAGCACGGCGCGGCCCGGCTCGACGCCGAGTTGGAGGGTGTGGCGGTCCCGCCAGAGTCTGGTGAGGCCCGGCAGCAGGGTGGGACGGGGGAGCGTGGCACGGCGCATGACACCGATCGTGACCGTGTCCGTGCTCACCGTCGATCGTTGTCCACAGGTGCGCGGTGCCCTGTCCAGGGCTGTCCACAGGAAATTCCGGGATATCCACAACCCGCGGTAACCATGTCGGCGAGCCGACAGCGCGCGCCGGGTGCGGCGGGCGGATCAGGTGTGGTGATGCCGGAGGGGGCGGCCGACGGCCACCCCCTCCGACGCATCCGTACGGGTCAGACCTTCGCCTTGCCCAGGATGCGGTTCACTGTTGTGCCGCAGACCGGACACTTGCCCTTGGCCATGTTCATCCCGGTCTTCGAGACCTCGACGCGGCCCTCGAAATCCCGCTTCTCCTTGCACTTGACGCAGTAACCGTTGTAGGTCTGGGCCTGGTCGGCCACGGTGCCCTCCTCGTCTCGTCCGCCGGCCGATGCCGTCCCGGCGGGGGTTCCCGGCGGCGGGCCACTCGGGCACCGGCGCTGGGGTCGTTCTCCCACGGCCACGCTCGTGACCGCTGGTCCGCGGACCCTACCCAGGTGCGGGCGGTTCCATGTCAGCTGTGCTTCGTCACTGTGAGCAAGTCGACGTCGAGAGTGTGCATGGCGAATTACGTCGGATAAGTCAGTTTGGCGGGGACACGCCGACCGAACCCGGTCAGATGCCCCGTGCGGGGCACCCCGAGCTGCGCCCGCCACGGAGATCACCTAACGTGAAGGGGGCGTCCCGCCGCATCCGGCCGGGGGCCGCCGGTGCCACGCCTCCCGCACCCGCGGACGGCCGCCACGAAGGGTGACGGCGACGAATCGCCGTGGCCCGGCAAAGATTTTTTGGGACTCCTGCCGACCAATCACCATTTTCCGGGCGAGTGTCGGGGTGTTGACCCTTGCGGACCCCTGGTCAGTACGCATTAGCTTTCCTTCGTGACAGGAATCCGAGGCTGCGCGGCCCGCTGATGGCAGGGGTGCGGAAGCCGGTCGTCGAGGTGCGGCGCAGCCAGCGCCGGCGACGCACGGTGTCCGCGTACCGCGACGGTGAACGGGTCGTCGTCCTCATCCCGGACCAGTTCTCCCGGGCCGAGGAGAGCGAATGGGTCGACCGGATGCTCGCCCGGCTCGCCGCCCGGGAGGGGCGCCTCGCCCGGTCCGACGCCGAGCTGCTCGCCCGGGCCACCCGCCTGATCAAGCTCTACCTCGCCGAACACGGCACGCAGGCCGTACCGACGAGCGTCCGCTGGGTCACCAACCAGAACGGCCGGTGGGGGTCCTGCACCCCGGACGACGGCACGATCCGCATCTCGCACCGCGTCCGGGACATGCCCGACTGGGTCATCGACTACGTGCTCATGCACGAGCTCGCGCACCTCATCGTGCCCAGCCACAACGCCCGGTTCTGGGCCCTCGTCGCGCGCTATCCGAAGTCCGAGCGGGCGCGCGGCTACCTGGAGGGCGTCGCGGCGGCCTCCGGCACCCCGCTGACGGACTGACCCCTCGGCACCCCACCAGGCACCCGCCGTCCCAACCCCCTCCCCCCGACCCCCGCCAACGCCTCCTGCCGGCGCTACCGCCTGCGCCCGGCGCTACCGGGCCGACGAGGCCGGCAAGATCTTAGTAGGAAGCGGCCCCTCCAACGGCCCGTTCCTACCAAGATCTCGACGCCCCCTCCCGCGCCCGTCGGTCGTGGGTCGGGGCGCGCCCGGCTAGGGTCGTGGGGTGGCCCGACGTGTGGTGGTGGCGTTGCTCGGACCGGTGACCTGGGCGCCGCCCGGCACCGATCCGGTGGACTGGCGGGCCGCGCTCGCCGAGGACGTGGTCGACCTGCTCGCCACGCTCAACGAGGTGGAGACGGCCGTCGCCGTCACCCCGGCGGACCGGGGACTGGCCGACGCGGTGGTCTGGCCGGACACGGCCGTGTACGAGGTCCCCGAGGCGACCCCGAACGCCGTCTTCGCCGCCCTCGCCGACACCGGCTACGACCAGGTGGCGGTGATCGCCGGCGACGCGCCGGACGTGCCGGGCCTGACCATCGGCAAGCTGCTGCGCCCGCTCACCACCCGGCCGGTCGCGGTCGCCCCGGTCGAGGGCGGTGGACCGGGGCTGCTCGGCGTGGCCACGCGGCTGCCCGTACCGGCGTGGCTGCCGGCGCTGGACCTGGACACCACGCGGCCCGCGGCCGTGCGCGCGGCGGCGCCGCGACCGGGCGACCTGGCGGTGACCCCGGCCTGGCGACGCCTGCGTGGGCCGGGCGACCTGGCCTTCCTCGACCCGGCCGTGGAGGGCTGGGAGACCACCCGCGCCCTGCTCTCCGGCACCGCACAGCCGCGCTGAGCTGCTGCGGACGGCCAACCCGGCGGTCCCGGCGCGCCGTCGACGGCGACCCGGTCGTGGCCGACGGCGACCCGGTCGTGGCCGACGGCGACCCGGTCGTGGCCGACGGCGACCCGGTCGTGGCGACCGACCGCGAACCGGAAGCGACCCGCGCCGATCGGGACCTGACCGGGCACCCGGTCACGACCCCGTCGATCGCCAGCGGATGCCGCCCGACCCGGGCGGGTCGGGCGGCATCCGCCGTCGGGCAGGTCAGTGGCGGGCGTCGCCGTCCTCGGGCTCGTCGTCCGGGCGCCGCTGCTCCGCCTCGCCGGGGGCCTTCTCCTCCGGGCCGCCCGGCGCGCTGAAGTCGAAGCTCTCCAACTCGCCGAGGTCCCACTCGGACATCGCGAAGGCGACCGGGTCGGCGAAGTCGTCGTCGGAGGGGAGCAGGTCGGGGTGGCCCCACAGGGCGTCCCGGCCGGAGATGCCCCGGTGCTCGGTCAGGGCCGCCCAGAGCGCCGCCGCCTCCCGCAGCCGGCGCGGACGCAGCTCCAGGCCGACCAGCGCCGCGAAGGTCTGCTCGGCCGGGCCACCGGCGGCCCGGCGGCGGCGGAACGCCTCGCCGAGGCTCACCACGTTGGGCAGCCGGCCGCTCGCCGCGCTGTCGACCACGTGGCACACCCAGCCCTCGACCAGGGCCAGAGCGGTCTCGAGCCGGGCCAGTGACGCCTTCTGCGCCGGGCTGTCCTCCGGAGTGAAGATGCCCTCCAGCGCGATGGCCTGCATCGACTCCGGGTCGGTCGGGTCGACCCGGCCCATCGCCTCCTCGATCGCCTCCCGGTTGACCCGGATGCCGGCGGCGTACATCTCCACGGCGTTGAGCACGTGCCCGCGCAGCCACGGCACGTGCTGGAAGAGCCGCTGGTGGGCGGCCTCGCGCAGGGCGACGTAGAGGCGCACCTCGTCCTCGGGCAGCTCCAGGCCCTCGCCGTACGCCCGGATGTTGGCCGGGATCAGCGCGGCCGTGCCGGCCGGGCCCAGCGGCAGCCCGATGTCGCCGGCGGAGAGCACCTCCGCGGCGAGCGAGCCGAGCGCCTGGCCGAGCTGGCCGCCGAAGAGCGCGCCACCGAGGGTGGCGACCATCGACTGCATCGGGCCGAGCTGGGCGCGCGCCTCCGGCGGCACCAGGTCGCCCATCGCGCCGACCATCCGGCTGGCGACCGGGTCGCAGAGCTTGCGCCAGACGTCGAGCGTCTTGTAGATCCACTCGTTGCGGTTCCAGGCCAGCGAGGTCTGGATGCCCGAGGGCAGCGCGGAGGCCGGCTCCAGCCACAGGTCGGCGAGCCGCAACGCCTCCTCCACCGCGTTGCGCTCGAAGGGCGACACCGCCGGGTCGCCCGCGGCGGCGAGTTGGCTGGCGGCCACCTGCCGGGCCAGGTCCCAGTTGACCGGCCCGCTGCCCGACGCGGAGAGCAGGTGCTGCAACTGCGACATGAACTGCTGCATCTGCGCGGGATCGTTGGGGTCTGGTGGTTGCCCACCCGGGAGCGCGAAACCGAACGGAATATCAGGCACGACGTCTACGGTACGCGCGCCGCGCCCCAGGTAGCTGCCGCTGGCGTTGCGCTGAGGGCGAAGTCGCGATTCACCCGCCGGAGGCCCCGATCCCGGTCGGTACGCTCTGCCGCATGAGACGTCGCGGCGTGACCGTCCTGCTCGGTGCTCTGCTCACCGCTCTGCTCAGCATCGGCGTGCTCGGCGCGCCCATCCCGTACGTGGTGCTCGGCCCGGGGCCGACCGTCAACACGCTCGGCAAGGAGAACGGCAGGGAGGTCATCCAGGTCACCGGCCGGGAGACGTCCACCTCCGCCGGCCAGCTCCGGCTGACCACGGTCGGGGTGCAGCCCTCGGTCAAGCTGCGCTCGGCGATCCAGGGCTGGTTCTCCGACGACGAGGCGGTGGTGCCGCGCGAGCTGGTGTACCCGCCCGGGGAGACCCGCAAGGAGGTCGAGGAGCGCAACGCGGAGGACTTCAAGGTCTCGCAGACCAGCGCGGAGACCGCGGCGCTGCGCGAGCTGGGGTACCCGGTGCAGGTGGTGGTCAAGACCGTCGCCGCGGCCGGTCCCGCGGCCGGCGTACTCAAGCCCGGCGACGTGCTGACCTCGGTCGACGGGGAGGCGGTCCCGTTGGCCGCGCGACTCACGGAGCTGATCAGGGCGAAGCCGGCCGGGACCGCGCTGGAGATCGGTTACACCCGCGACGGCGCCGCCGCGACGGCGAAGGTCACCAGCCGGGAGCAGGACGGGCGGCCCCGCATCGGCGTCGAGATCGAGCAGCAGCAGCCGCACCCGTTCACCCTGAGCATCGACCTGGAGGACATCGGCGGGCCGAGCGCCGGCCTGATGTTCGCCCTCGGCATCGTGGACAAGCTGACCCCGGAGGACCTGACCGGGGGGAAGGTCATCGCCGGCACCGGCACGATCGACGACGCCGGCCGGGTCGGCCCGATCGGCGGCATCGCCCAGAAGCTGGTGGGCGCGAAGGAGGCCGGGGCGGTGGCGTTCCTGGTGCCGGCGGCGAACTGCGCCGAGGCCGTACGCAACCCGCAGCCCGGGCTTCCGCTGCTCAAGGTCGGCTCGCTGGACGAGGCACTGACCGCGCTGGAGACGCTGCGCGCCGGGGGACAGCCGACCCGCTGCTGACCATGGGCGCGGGCGTTCCCGGCGTACGTGGCGGGCCCGCACCGGCCGCCCGTCCATCGACGCTTCCGCCGCGCGGCACGACGCCGTGCGACCTTGGACCGACACGTTCAGGAACACCCCGTACTCTGGGTGCCTGGTCGGAGCCGATCACATCGAGCGTGCGGAGCCAACAGTGGTCATGAAGAGCAGCAGCCCCCTGCCGAGGATGAGCCGACGCGGACGCGTCACGATCGGTGTCCTGGTCGGGGTGTTCGTGCTCTTCACCCTGCTCGGCTGGGGTGTCCAGGGGTGGACGGACTGGCTGTGGTTCGACGAGGTCCGCTACACCGGGGTCTTCACGGGGGTGCTGACGACCCGGCTGCTGCTCTTCTTCGTCGTCGGCCTGGGCATGGCGTTGTTCGTCGGCGGCAACCTCTGGCTGGCCCAGCGGCTGCGCCCCCGGATGCGTCCGCACTCGCCGGAGCAGGCCACCCTGGAGCGTTACCGGATGCTGCTGAGCCCCCGGCTCGGCCTGTGGATCGCACTGGTCGCCGCCGTGGTCGGCCTCTTCGCCGGGCTGTCGGCGCAGAGCCGGTGGAACCAGTGGCTGCTCTTCCGCAACGGCGGGGACTTCGGCGTGAAGGATCCGGAGTTCGGCATCGACGTCGGCTTCTACGTCTTCCAGTTGCCGTTCCTGCGTTACCTGCTCGGGGTGGGCTTCACCGCGGTGGTGCTGTCCGTGATCGGCGCGCTCGCCGTGCACTACGTCTTCGGCGGCGTCCGCCTCCAGGGCGTCGGCGACCGGATGACCAACGCCGCCCGGGCCCACCTGAGCACGCTCGTCGCGGTCTTCGTCCTGCTGAAGGCGCTCGCGTACGTGCTGGACCGGCGCGCGATGCTGCTGGAGTACGGCAACGGCCCCGTCTACGGCGCCGGCTACGCCGACGTCAACGCGCTGCTGCCGGCCAAGGAGATCCTCGCCTACATCTCCATCGTCGTGGCGATCGCGATCATCGTCTTCTCCAACGCCTGGATGCGGAACCTGGTCTGGCCGGGCATCTCGCTCGCCCTGCTGGGCGTCTCCGCCGTCGCCATCGGCGGCATCTACCCCTGGGCGGTGCAGACCTTCGAGGTCAAGCCCAGCGCGAAGGAGAAGGAGGCGCCGTACATCGAGCGGAGCATCAAGGCCACCCGCTCGGCGTTCGGCCTGGAGGCGGCCACCACCACGCCGTACGCGGCGAGCAACCTGACCCCGCCGGCGACCCTCTCCACGGACACCTCCGTGGTGCCGAACATCCGGCTGCTCGACCCGCAACTGGTCTCCGAGACGTACACCCAGCGCCAGCAGGTCCGGCAGTTCTACGACTTCGGCGAGAAGCTGGACGTCGACCGGTACGGGGTCAACGGCAAGGTGCAGGACTACGTGGTGGGCCTCCGCGAGGTCAACTACCGGCAGCTGACCCCCCAGCAGAACACGTGGATCAACCGGCACACCGTCTACACCCACGGCTACGGGCTCGTGGCGGCACCCGGCAACCGGGTGGTCTGCGGCGGCCAGCCCTTCTTCGTCTCCGGCTTCCTCGGCGACCCGCAGGAGCAGCAGAAGGAGCAGGGCCAGCAGACGACCGAGCAGTGCGCCTCGCAGACCGAGCAGATCGCCGCGAAGCAGCCCCGCGTCTACTACGGCGAGCGGATGGACGCCAGCGACTACGCGATCGTCGGCCAGACCGACCCGGCGCGGAAGGCGGAGTTCGACCGCCCGGTCGGCGAGGGTGGCGAGTCCTACACCTACACCGGTGAGGGCGGCGTCGAGATCGGCTCCTTCACCCGGCGGCTGCTCTACGCGATCAAGGAGCAGGAGTCGAACTTCCTGCTCTCCGACGCGGTCAACGACACCTCGAAGCTGCTCTACGTGCGCAACCCCCGCGACCGGGTGGAGAAGGTCGCCCCGTTCCTCACCCTCGACGGCGACCCGTACCCGGCGGTGGTCGACGGCCGGATCCAGTGGATCATCGACGGCTACACCACGGCGGCGACCTACCCGTACGCCGAGCGCGTCAACCTCCAGGAGCAGACGGCCGACGAGCTGACCGGGCGGGGCACCTTCCAGCTCGCCCGCGAGAACGTCAACTACATCCGCAACTCCGTGAAGGCCACCGTCGACGCGTACGACGGCACGGTCCGGCTCTACGAGTTCGACGAGACCGACCCGGTGCTCAAGGCGTGGAACAAGGCGTTCGGCGGCGACCTGGTGGTGCCGAAGGCGGAGATCCCGGCCGAGCTGGCCGAGCACTTCCGCTACCCGGCCGACCTGTTCAAGGTGCAGCGCAACCTGCTGACCCGGTTCCACGTGACCGACCCCGGCGCCTTCTACTCGGAGACGGACTTCTGGCAGGTGCCGAACGTGCCGGACGCCCCCGACACCGGCCAGAAGCAGCCGCCCTACTACCTCTACACGCAGTTCCCCGGCCAGGAGTCGGCACGCTTCCAGCTCACCTCGGCGGTCACCCCGAACGGCCGGGAGAACCTCGCCGCGCTGATCTCCGGTTCGTACGTGGACGGGCAGCCGAGGCTGGAGGTGCTCGACCTGCCCGACCAGACGCGGGTCTCCGGCCCGGTGCAGGTGCACCAGTCGATGACCAACAACGCGAACATCCGGCAGCAGCTCAACCTGCTCCAGTCCCAGCAGGCCCAGGTGCAGTACGGCAACCTGCTCTCCCTGCCGTTCGGCGACGGCATGCTCTACATCGAGCCGGTCTACGTGAAGACCGCCGCGCAGAACGCGCCGCCGCTGTTGCAGCGGGTGCTGATGTCCTACGGTGACGGCGGCTCCTACGTGGTGCTGGCCAACAACGTGGCCGACGGCATCAAGCAGCTCATCGAGCAGGGCAAGCAGGCCGCCGCCCCGGGCACCCCGCCGCCCGCCGGTGGTACCCCGCCGCCGGCCGGGGGCACGCCGCCGGGTGGGACCGCACCTCCGCTGACCGGCGAGCTGGCCGAGGCGGCGAACCGCGTCCAGACCGCCATCGCGGAGGTCCGGGCCGCGCAGACCTCGGGCGACTTCGAGCGGTACGGGCGCGCCTTGAAGGCGCTCGACGAGGCGCTCACCGCCTTCCAGCGGGCCCAGCAGGCCGCCACCGGTGCCAACGCCTCCCCGACGCCCGGCGCCAGCGCCCCGGCCTCCCCGACGCCGGGCGGCAGCGCCACACCCACCCCGGGCGGCTGACCCGCACCACCCTCGCGGCGCCCCCGGCCGACGGACCGATCCGGTCCCGACGCCGGGGGCGCTGTCGCGTTCGCGACCACCGGCCGGGCACCCGCAACCCGCCGCCCCGTGGCGCCGTCTCTCCTGCAAGATGCGGCATCGACCGGGGAGCGTGGGTCGGAGACATGAGAGACGCGACGAGCTTCGACGAGTTCTACCGGAGCACCTCCCGACGGATGCTCCGCTACGGCTACGCCGTGGCCGGTGACCACACCGAGGCGCAGGACCTGGTGCAGGAGGCGTACGCCCGGGCCTGGCGACAATGGGCCGGACTGGCCGCCCACCCGGCGCCGGAGGCGTGGCTGCGACTGGTGGTCGCCCGGCTGGCCACCGACCGGTGGCGCCGGTTGCAGGGTTGGCGCGCGGCGCTGAGCCGCAGCGGGCCGCCCGAGCCGGTGCCGCCGCCGAACGAGGACGCCGTGCTGCTGGCGGGCGCGCTGCGCCGGCTGCCGGCCGCCCAGCGGCAGGCGCTCGCCCTGCACTACCTCCTCGACATGTCGGTGCAGGACATCGCCCGGGAGACGCGGGTGCCCGCAGGCACCGTCAAGTCGTGGTTGTCGCGGGGGCGGGCGCGGCTGGCCACGCTGCTGCCCGACCTGCCCGCAGAGGAGTTGGAGGCGAACGATGTCGCGTGAACTGTCCGATCTCTACCGCTTCCTCGCCGAGGACGCCGACGGTCGTACCCTGGCCGTCCCCGAGGACCTGCGGCGGCGCGCCGACCGGCGGGCGCGGCTCCGGATCACCGGCGCCGTGCTCGGGACGGTCCTGCTGGTCGGAGGGCTGGCCACCGGCACCGGACTGGTGCTCGCCGAGGAGCGCGACCCCCTGCCGCCCGCCGCCGCCCCGCCGCCGGCGACCGTACCGGCCCCGCCGGCCGCGTCCGCCGTGCCGACCGTCACCGCCGCGCCGAGCGCCACCGCCTCGCCGAGGGCGACGCGTACGCCGGCGGCCACGCCGGGACGCACCGGCGCGGCGCCGCCCCGGGTGCCCGGCAACGTCCCGGACCGGGCGTTCTTCGTCCAGGCGGCCGCGAACCGGACGGGCATGGAACCGGTCTTCCGGGACACCGACGCGCTGCCGGCGCTCTGCGACGCCCGCTACCGCAGCGACGCCGGGATCGTGCAGCGCCGCACCCGCAACCTGGCCTACAAGCTGCCACAGACCCCACAGGGGTACGTCCCGGACGGCAGCTACGCGCACACCGTCACCCTCTACCGGCCGGGCCGGGCCGACGACTTCCTCCGCGAGCTGCGGGCGGCGGTCCGGGACTGCCCCGCGCAACCCGGGGTGGGCGGCGGCAACGCGTCGACCTCCCGACTGCGGTTGTTGGCCGACGCCGGCTTCGGCGACGGGTCGGTGCTGTTCGAGATCCGCACGCCGGCCCGGGACGTCGACGGCAACCCCACGGGCGGCGACGACGTCCGGCTGGTCCGGGCGATCCGGATCGGCGACGTGGTGACCGTGCTCTGGGAGCAGGGCTGGGAGGGCACCTCCTCGACCCGGTCGCAGGTCGACGCCGACAGCCGGCGGGCGGTGGACGCGATCGAGGGCTGGCTGCGCTGAGGCGTACGCCGCCCGGGCCCGGACGCGGGTCCGGGCGGCCGTCCCCGGGGTCGTTTTGCGGGGACGGGGGTCGGTGGGCTACGGTATACGAACCGACGCGGGGTGGAGCAGCTCGGTAGCTCGCTGGGCTCATAACCCAGAGGTCGCAGGTTCAAATCCTGTCCCCGCTACCACGTCGGAACGGCCCCGGACTTCAATCCGGGGCCGTTCCGAATTTCGGGCCACCCGCCGTCCGCCGTCCGGGCGTGCGTCCGTCGCCGTGGTGGCCGTTCGCGTCCCGGCGTGACCGCTCGCGGTTCTCGCCGTCGGTGATGCCGCCCCCGCCCGGTGTGGGCCGGACGGATCGCGTGACGCCGGCCACTCCGCCCGATCACCGGCACGGTGGACGTCCGGGACACGGCGCGTCCACCGCCACAACCCGCGAGCGCCGGTCCAGCCAACGGTGATCAGGACGTCATGGACCCTAAAGAGCCTGGATAACGTCCATGGCGTCCTGATCACCGGGCGCTCGGGCGAGAGAAGGCGACGCGTTCGCGCCGAAGGAGGTAGCTCGGAAGCAGACCGAGATGTTCCATCACCGCCACCGCGGTCGGGCGCGGCGGGAGCCCGGCTGGGGCGTCGGGTGCGACGGACGCCGGCCGCCGACGCGGGACGCCGGACGCCGGGTGCCGGGCGCCTCGCGCCGGCCTCCGGAGTCGGTTTGCGCTGGTCAGGACGGGAGCCACCGCGGGATCGGGGGGTCCGCTGATCATCGTGGCACCAAGTGCGCTAGAGTTAACGAGCCGACGCGGGGTGGAGCAGCTCGGTAGCTCGCTGGGCTCATAACCCAGAGGTCGCAGGTTCAAATCCTGTCCCCGCTACCACGTCGGAGAGGCCCCGGAGATTGTCTCCGGGGCCTCTCCGCATCTCGGCCCCCGGCGTCGCCGTGTCGCACCGGTCGACGCGCCCCCGTCGAGGTGCGCCCGGACGGACCGCCCCGGCGGAGCGGCACCCGGACGCCGCCCGATCGGCGGAAGGATGCCGGGCGCGGGTCGACCGAAGGAACGGCGCCGGGCGCGCCTGGGCAAGGTGCGTTCCTCGTCGACCGACGTGCCGAGGTTGCAGTTGTCGGCGAAGATGTGGACATGTCTTCCTTCGGTAAGTGGTGGGGCCGGTTGACCGCCGTCCTCGGTGCGGTCGTGCTGTCGGTGTTCGTGCCTGTCGCGGCCTGGGCGTCCACCGGCACTGGTGAGCTCGTGGTGGAGGCCGCACGGCGGCGACGCGGTGGCGGCTTCGGCTTCATCGGCCTGCTCTGCTGCCTGGTCGTGGTCGCCGGCGTCGTCTTCCTCCTGATGCGCATGATGCGCAACCGCCGGGGCGGCCCGCCGCGCTGAGGCGGCCCGCCGCGCTGAGGCGGCCGCTTGCGTGACGGTGTCCCGCCTCGGTGGAGGCCGGAGCAGCCCACCCGGCATCCCCGCCGGAGGCAGCCTCGCGGTGACCGGCCCTAGCCGGCCAGCGCGGCGTTCGCCTGGGCCATGAAGCGGGCCGTCGCCGCCCGGGGGCCGGTGTCGCCGCCGCGAATGCTCTCGGCGGCCTCCAGCAGCAGCGCCCGCACCCGGGGGTGGCCCTGCGGCGGTGGGCTGGGCGCGGGTCCCAGCCGGGCGGCCAGCGCGGTGCCGAGGGCCGCCGCGCGCCGCTGCGCCGGATCGGTGATGTTGCCCTCGACGTAGCTGCGTACGGCGAGGCTGGGGCTGAGCCCGCGTTCGTGGCCGAGCACGCTCCCCGCCTCGCCGTTGCCGGTCAGGAAGTTGATCACGTCCGCGACCAGGGCGGGATGCCGGGTGCCCCGGAAGGCCGTCCAGTACATCGACGCCCGGTGCCACTGTGCCTCCGGGGGACCCGGCATGGCGGCCATGCCGAGTTCGGCGTCGGTGAGGCGCTGGAGTTCCGGCAACTGGTGCGACCAGGCGAAGGAGGCGGCCGTCGCGCCGGTGACCACGAGCTGCCGGGTCAGTTCGCCGCCGTCGGCCTGCTCCACCAGGGCGGCGCTCGGGGTCGCCCGGCCGGACCGGGCCCGCCGCCACAGCTCGAACCACTCGACGAGGGAGTCGGCGTCGAAGCCGAGCTGTCGACCGCGGTAGAACTCACCGCCCCGGCCGCGCAGCCAGAGCCAGAACGCCCGGGAGTCGCCGGACGGGTCCATCGTGCCGGCCACCCGGCCCTCGCTCACCCGGGTGACCCGCCGCGCCCAGGCGACGTACTCCGCCCAGGACATTCCCGTGCGCGGCTCGGGCAGCCGCAGGCGGCGCAGCAGCGTGCGGTCGTAGACCACGGCGGCGGCCGTCTGTGCCGCGGCGACGCCGACCGTACGGCCGTCGACCTGCCCGTACCGGACCAGACCCGGGGGCAGGGTGCGCAGGTCCAGGCGGTGGTCGGCGACGTACCCGCTGAGGTCCAGGACGATCTCGCGGCGGGCGTACTCGGTGAGCATGCTGTCGTCGAGCTGGATCAGGTCGGGCACGTTGCCGCCCGCGGCCTGGGTGGCCAGCCGGTCGTAGTAGCCGCCGGCGCCCTGCCAGGTGACCCGGAAACCGACGCGGGGATTGCGGTCGGTGTAGAGCCGCAGCACCCGTTCGGTGAGTTCGGCCCGCTTCGCCCCGCCGTACCAGAACACCGACAGCTCGACCGGCCCGGTCTCCACCGGGGCCGCTTGGCCCTCGGTGCACCCGGTGAGCCCGCCGGTCACGAGCACCGGCGCACCCAGCATCGCGGCGAGCACCCGACGCCGGCCCGGGTCCGCCTCGGCGCGGGACAGCGGGGATCGGGCGACGGGCACGAAGAACTCCTGGCGGACCGGTGGGGCGGGCGGCCGGATCATTCACGCAGGCGCGCGGAAGGGTGTCAACGTACGTCCGGCCACACCAGCACACCCCAGGCGTACGCATCGATGCCCGCAGCCACCGGCGGAGGCCGTACGCGGCCCGCATGGTGTACTAGGGCGCGTGGAACTTCTGCACTCGGGCAAGGTCAGGGACGTCTACGCCGACGGCGAGGACCTGATCCTGGTCGCCTCCGACCGCATCTCGATCTACGACGTGGTGCTGCCGACGCCGATCCCCGACAAGGGCAAGCTGCTCACCGCGCTCTCGCTGTGGTGGTTCGAGCAGCTGGCCGATCTGGTGCCGAACCACGTCATCTCCGCCACCGACGTGCCGGCGGAGTTCGCCGGTCGGGCGATCCGCTGCCGGCGGCTGGAGATGGTCGCGGTGGAGTGCGTCGCCCGGGGCTACCTGACCGGAGGCGGCCTGAAGGAGTACCAGCGCACCGGCGCGGTCTCCGGCGTCGAGCTGCCGCGCGGGCTGGTCGAGGCGTCCATCCTGCCCGAGCCGATCTTCACCCCGTCGACCAAGGCGCCGGTGGGGGAGCACGACGAGCCGATCACCTTCGCCGAGGTGGTGGACAAGGTCGGCGCCGAGACCGCCGAGCGGCTGCGCCGGATCACGCTGGACGTCTACCGCCGGGGGGCCGAGCTGGCCGCCGACCGGGGCATCCTGATCGCCGACACCAAGATTGAGCTGGGCTGGGCGCCGGACGGCACGCTGACCGTCGGCGACGAGCTGCTCACCTCCGACTCGTCGCGGTTCTGGCCGGCGGAGTCGTACCAGCCGGGTCGGGCGCAGTTCTCCTACGACAAGCAGTACGTCCGGGACTGGGCGGTGGAGAGCGGCTGGGACAAGCAGACCCCGGCGCCCGAGGTGCCGGCCGAGGTGGTCGAGGCGACCCGGGCCCGCTACGTCGACGTCTACGAGAAGCTGACCGGCAACCGCTGGGACTGATCCCCGGGGCCGCCACACCGGGGGCGCGACGACGTTCGCGGCCAGCCGGGCGGGCGGGCGGCGCGGCGGTCAGTCCACCCAGTCGAGGGTGCGCTGGACGGCCTTGCGCCAGTTGCGCAGCTCCCGCTCCCGGTGCGCCGGTTCCATCGTCGACTCCCACTGCGCGTCGGAGCGCCACTGGGCGCGCAGTGTCGCCAGGTCCGGCCAGAAGCCGACCGCCAGGCCGGCCGCGTACGCCGCGCCGAGGCAGGTGGTCTCGGTGATCCGGGACCGGACCACCGGCACGTCGAGCACGTCGGCGAGGCACTGCATCAGCAGGCCGTTGGCGGTCATTCCGCCGTCGACCCGCAGCCGGCGCAGCGCCACGTCGGAGTCGGCGTTCATCGCGTCGACCACCTCGCGGGTCTGCCAGGCGGACGCCTCCAGCGCCGCGCGGGCCAGGTGCCCCTTGGTGATGTAACCGGTCAGCCCGGCGACCACCCCGCGCGCGTCGCTGCGCCAGTGCGGGGCGAACAGCCCGGAGAAGGCCGGCACGACGTAGCAGCCGCCGTTGTCGTCGACGGTGCGGGCCAGCTCCTCCACCTCGGGCGCGGTGGAGATCAGCCCGAGGTTGTCGCGCAGCCACTGCACCAGCGAGCCGGTGACCGCGATCGCCCCCTCCAGCGCGTACGCGGCGGGCTGGCCCTGGATGCGGTAGGCGACCGTGGTGAGCAGGCCGTGGGTGGAGGGGACCGGGCTGGCACCGGTGTTGAGCAGCAGGAAGCTGCCGGTGCCGTAGGTGCACTTGGCCTCGCCCGGCTGGAAGCAGGTCTGCCCGAACAGGGCGGCCTGCTGGTCGCCGAGCGCGCTGGCCACCGGCACCCCGGCGAGGACGCCGGTGGCCTCCCCGTAGACCTCCGCGGAGCTGCGGATCTCCGGCAGCATCGCGGCCGGCACCCCCATCGCGTCGAGCAGCTCCGGGTCCCAGTCGAGGGTGGTCAGGTCCATCAGCAGGGTGCGGCTGGCGTTGGTGACGTCGGTGACGTGCCGGCCGGTCAGCTTCCAGATCAGCCAGCTGTCCATCGTGCCGAAGAGCACCTCGCCGGCCTCGGCGCGCCCGCGCAGCCCGTCGACGTGCTCCAGCAGCCACCGCAGCTTCGGCCCGGCGAAGTAGGTGGCCAGCGGCAGCCCGGTGCGGGAGCGGAACCGCTCCTCGCCGTACGCCTGATCCAGCTCGCGCAACAGCGGCGCGGTGCGGGTGTCCTGCCAGACGACGGCGTTGGCCACCGGCCGGCCGGTGACCCGGTCCCAGACGAGCGTGGTCTCCCGCTGGTTGGTGATGCCCACGGCGGCGAGCCCGGCGGCGTCGGTGCCGGCGGCGTGCAGCGCCTCCCGGACCACCCGCTGGACGTTGTCCCAGATCTCCTCGGCGTCGTGCTCCACCCAGCCCGGCCGGGGGAAGATCTGCCGGTGCTCCCGCTGGGCCACGGAGACGATCTCCCCTGCCCGGTCGAAGACGATGCACCGCGAGGAGGTGGTGCCCTGGTCGATGGCGGCGACGTACTGGGGGGTCACGGCAGCACCGTACCCGGCCCGGCCGCTCTTCGCCGGCCGGCGGCGGGCCCCGGCGGGGAACGGGTCCCGAACCCGTCCGTACGATGTGCGGACGTGCGTGACATCGCCGTCTTCAGTGGTACCGCCCACCGCGAACTCGCCGCCGAGATCTGTGCCCACCTCGATGTGCCGCTGCACCCGGTGCGGGTCTCCCGGTTCGCCAACGACTGCCTGGAAGTGCAGTTGCAGGCCAACTGCCGGGAGCGGGACGTCTTCCTGATCCAGCCGTTGGTGCCGCCCGTGCAGGAGAACCTGGTCGAGCTGCTGCTCATGATCGACGCGGCCCGGGGCGCCTCGGCCGGCCGGATCACCGTGGTGCTGCCGCACTACGCGTACGCCCGGTCCGACAAGAAGGACGCGCCACGCATCTCGATCGGCGGGCGGCTCGTCGCCGACCTGCTCACCTCGGCGGGCGCGGACCGGGTGCTGGCGATGACCCTGCACTCGCCCCAGGTGCACGGCTTCTTCAGCGTGCCGGTCGACCACCTGCACGCGCTGCGCGAGCTGGCGGACCACTTCACCCGGTACGACCTGAGCAACACGGTGGTGGTCTCGCCGGACCTCGGCAACGCCAAGGAGGCGGCGGCGTTCGCCCGGCGGCTCGGCACCCCGGTGGCCGCCGGGGCGAAGCAGCGGTTCAGCGACGACCGGGTCAAGATCAGCGCGGTGATCGGCGACGTGACCGACCGGGACGTGATCGTGCTGGACGACGAGATCGCCAAGGGCAGCACGGTGATCGAGCTGATGGAGCATCTGCGCGAGCTGAAGGTCCGCTCGATCCGGCTGGCCTGCACGCACGGCCTCTTCTCCAGCGGCGCGTTGCGGCGGCTGAGCGAGCAGGAGGGCGTGCTGGAGATCGTGTGCACCAACACGGTGCCGATCCCCGCCGACAAGCGGGTGCCGAAGCTGGAGATCCTGTCCGTGGCGCCGGCCCTGGCCGAGGCGATGCGCCGGATCCACAACGGCGAGTCGGTCAGCGCCCTCTTCGCCTGACCGGCCCCGGGCGGCAGGCCCCCGCGTGCCGTCCGCGCGGGGGTCAGTCGCGGCGGTGGCGGCCGGTGTGCTGGGGTGCCACGGCGGCGGCGCTGATGCGGACCGTCGTGCCGCGCGCGCCGGTCTCCACGTCCATGCTGTCGCTCAGCTCCCGGGCCAGCCAGAGGCCCCACCCGCCGGCGGTGTCGGCGGCGGGGCGGCTCCGGTCGCCCAGCCGCTGCGTGCTGATTCCCTGCCCGTGGTCGGAGACCTCGCAGAACAGCTGGCCCGACTGCCGCCACAGCCGCAGCCAGCCCCGGCCGCCGCCGTGCCGGACCGCGTTGGTGATCAACTCGTTGACCGCGAGCACGAAGTCGTCCAGGCGCTGCCCGCTCAGCCCCGCCGCGTGCGCGCAGGAGGTGACCGAGTGGCGAAGGTCGGTCACCTGGGCCTGGTCGAAGGCCTCGGCGATGAGGAGGGAAGGTTCGATGGGCACAACCGTACGCTGTGCTCCGGGTTGCGCATTCGTCATGGCCCCGTCCCGACAGCGGATCGTGGATGTTTCGCGGCTTTTCCACCGTACGTCAGGGTTTCTCCGAGCGCATCCGGCGGTCGACGGGGTCGTCCTGACGGTTGTGGCATCGTGACGGGCGTGTCGATGCCGCCCGGTGGTTTCGAGGTCCCGCTCTGGCGGGCCATCGCCGTGTTCCGGGTGGCCTCCCTGGCGTACGTCTGCGTGCTGGCGCTCCGGGACGCCGACCGGTACGCCCACCCGCTCGCGGCCGGCGGCCTGGTCCTGCTGATGGCGGCCTGGACCGGCGTGACCGCCGTCGGCTACGCCGACCCGGCCCGCCGGGGCTGGCCGCTGCTCCTGGCGGACCTGGGGGTCGTCCTCGGCATCATGCTGGCCACCCCGTGGGTGATCGGGCGGACGGCGCTCGCCGCCGGCGTGCCCAGTCTCGCGGTGGCCTGGCTGGCCGGACCGGTGCTGGCCTGGGCGGTCTCCGGCGGCCGGCGCCGGGGCACGGTCGCCGCGCTGGTGCTCGGCGCGGCCGACCTCGCCACCCGCGAACGGATCGGCCAGTCGTCGCTCACCGGGGCGATCCTGCTGCTGCTCGCCGGCGTGGTCGTCGGGCACGTCGCCCGGCTGGCGGTGACCGCCGAGGAGCGGTTGCACCGCGCGGTGGAGCTGGAGGCCGCCACCCGGGAGCGGGAGCGGCTGGCCCGGGACATCCACGACTCCGTGCTCCAGGTGCTCGCGCTGGTGCAGCGGCGCGGCGCCCACCTGGACGGCGAGGCCGGGGAACTGGCCCGGCTCGCCGGGGAGCAGGAGGCCGCGCTGCGCGCCCTGATCGGCGGCGCCGCGCCGGTCGGGCCCACCGCGCACGGCGGGTCCGTGGACCTGCGTGGGCTGCTCGGCCGGTACGCCTCGGCGACGGTCTCGCTGTCCGCGCCGGCCACCCCGGTGCCCCTGCCCGGGCGGGTGGCCCACGAGCTGGCCGCCGCGACCGCCGCCGCCCTCGACAACGTGGCCCGGCACACCGACGGGCGGGCCTGGTTGCTCGTCGAGGACGAGGGGGCGACGGTGACCGTGTCGATCCGGGACGAGGGGCCGGGGTTTCCGGAGGGCCGGCTGGAGGAGGCCGCCGCCGAGGGCCGGCTCGGCGTCGCCCGGTCGATCCGGGGCCGCCTCGCCGACCTCGGCGGTACGGTGCGGATCACCTCCGCGCCGGGCGCCGGCACCGAGCTGGAACTGACCGTTCCGAGGGAGGGCCGGTGAGCGTGCGGAGTGAGCCGGGTTTGCGAGCCCCGCAGTCGCGAACGAGGGAGGCACAGCCGTGACAGGCGTACGGGTGATGGTGGTCGACGACCACCCGATGTGGCGTGAGGGGGTGGCCCGGGACCTCACCGAGGCCGGCCACGTCGTCGTCGCCGCGAGTGGGGAGGGCCGGCAGGCGCTGCGCGTCGCGGCCGCCGCCCGGCCGGACGTGGTGGTCCTCGACCTGCAACTGCCGGACGTCTCGGGGGTGGAGGTGGTCCGCGGGCTGCGCGCCGTGCTGCCGGAGGTGCGGGTGCTGATGCTCTCGGCCAGCGGCGAGCAGCAGAGCGTGCTCGACGCGGTGAAGGCGGGCGCCACCGGATACCTGGTCAAGTCGGCCGCCCCGGCGGAGTTCCTGGAGGCGGTGCGCCGGACGGCGGCGGGGGAGCCGGTCTTCACGCCCGGCCTGGCCGGGCTGGTCCTCGGCGAGTACCGCCGGCTCGCGGCCGACCCGGGCGGCGCCGACCCCGCCGCCGGACCCGACGCCCGGGGCACCGGCCCGGCACCCCGGCTCACCGAACGGGAGACCGAGGTGCTGCGCCTGGTCGCCAAGGGGATGTCCTACAAGCAGATCGCCGAGCGGCTCGGGCTGGCCCACCGCACCGTGCAGAACCACGTGCAGAACACGCTCGGCAAGCTCCAGTTGCACAACCGGGTCGAGCTGACCCGGTACGCGATCGAACGGGGCCTCGACGACTGAGGGCCGTCGGGGAACCGCCCCCGAAGGGTTCCCCGACGGCCCCCGGCCGGCTCAGACCGAGTGCGGCGGTCGCGTCTCGTGGATGGCCAGCTCCTCGGCGCTCGCGCCGCCGCCGGCCGAACCGGCGTCGTACGCCACCGAGTCGGTCTCCTGGTCGGTGTGCGCCCCCTCGTCCGGTTCGACGAGCCGGCCCACCTGGCCGTCGCTGACGCCGCCGAGCTTGCCGTGGTCGTAGAGGGACACCGGCGAGTCCGGGTCGGAGGTGGGGCCGGGGTCGATGACGTCCGCGTCGAGCTGGGCCTGCGCCGCCGCCTCCTCGCTGTCGGCCTCGGCGGCGATGTCCGGGTCGACGGGGCCGGCGAGCGGGTCGTCGGCCGGGCGTTCGTGCTGCTCCCGGTCGAGCTTGTAGTCCAGCGACTCGCCGTCCAGCTGCTCCTCGGCGGTGTTCCCGTACCGGTCCACCGCTACCGGCGTCCGGTCGCCCGGCAGCTGGGCGGGGTCCGGGCCGTCCGCCTCGCGCCCGGTCAGGACGTCGTCGTTGGCGGTCGAGTCGTCGTCGGCGGTGTCGGGCAGGCCCTCCGCCTCGGGGTCGGACACGGGGGTCGGGTACTCGTCGTCGCGCATGGCTGATCACTACCCACTGCCCTCCCGGCATAACCGGTGCCGCCCGTGGCCATCCGGGCGGAAGCGGCACGTCGGGGGACGGCGGGGCAGAAATCGGGGCGACGGTCAGCCGTGCTGGGCGGGCGTCTCGTCGTCGGCGTGCAGCACGCACCAGACGACCTTGCCGTCCGGCACCCGGCTGCTGCCCCAGCTGCGGGCGACGGTGTCGATCAGCAGCAGGCCGCGCCCGCCCGCGGTGTCCAGCGGCGCCTGCCCGGTGAACGCCGGCTGCCGCGGCGAGTGGTCGCGTACCGCCAGGTGCAGCGTGCCGTCCCGGGGGGCCAGGCGGACCGTCATCGGAGTGTGCGCGTGGGCGACCACGTTGTTCACCATCTCGGTGACCGCGATGCAGGCCGGCTCGATCAGCTCGGACATGCCCCACCGCCCGCACCCCTCCGTGACGAGCTGCCGGGCCTGCCGGGCCGCCTCGACGACGGGGGGAAGGTAGGTCTCGACCACCGCGGCCGGCGGCGCGGCGGCCAGCCCGGCCAGCGCCCCGGCCAGGGTCGGCCAGGCCGGCACCCCCTCGACGGCGCCGGTCGGATCGCAGAGCAGCAGGTCGGCGGCGGGCCAGTCGCGCACCTCCCGGTGCACCTCGGCGAAGACGTCCCGGGCCGCCGGGTCGGCCACCTGCAGGGCGGTGAGGTCGGCGACCACCGGGCCGGGACGGCCGCAGAACCGGGCGAGCAGGCCGTCGCGCACCACGTCGACACCGGAGCGGTCGAGCGTCCCGGTCAGCCGAAGCACCCCGGATGCCCCGTCCGCATCCACCCGGCAGCGCGCGTCGGTCGCCATGATCGCCTCATTGTGCACCGCCGGCCCGGACCGCGCACCCGACCGCTCGGCCCCCGACATCAGCGGTCCGTTCGCGCGCGGCGGGTCATCGCGGCCACCGTCCCGACGGCCGTCCCCGCCGCCGCCAGCCCGAAGGCGGCGGTCATCCGCACCAGATGCCGTCGCCGGCCGTGCCAGCCGCCCTCGCGCTGCGCCGCCGCATCGGCCTGGAAGACGTTGCCGGTGCTCTCGGGCCGTGGGGCGGGCCCGAACTGGGTGCGGTGCGCGTACCAGCCGAGGACCCGCTCGGCGATCGCCGGGGCGAGCCGCCACTGGAGGCCGATCAGCCGGGCGGCCCCGCCGGCGTACGCCTCGCGCCTCGGGCGGCGCAGCAGCCGGACGATCGTCTCGGCCACCACCTCCGGCGGGTAGACCGGGGGTGGCGGCACCAGTTCCTGGCCGCTGTGGTTGGCGGCGTGCCGGAAGAACGGGGTGTCGATGGTGGCCGGCAGCACCGTGCAGATGGAGATGTCGCCCCGCCCGGTGACCCGCATCTCCTGACGGACCGTGTCGGCCAGCCCGCGGATGCCGTGCTTCGCGGCGTTGTACGCCGACTGGTAGGGCATCGCCACCTCGGCCAGCACCGAGGCGTTGTTGATCAGCACCCCGCCACCCGCCGCGCTCAGCTGGGGCAGGGCGGCCCGGGTGCCGTACGCGGCGCCGAGCAGGTTCACCTCCAGCACCCGGCGGAACTCCTCCACCGGGATCTCGTCGAAGAGCCCGACCGCGCCGACCGCGGCGTTGTTGATCCAGCCGTCGATCCGGCCGAACTCGGCGACCGCGCGGGCGGCGAGCCGCTCGACGGCCGCCGGGTCGGTCACGTCGGTCGGCACCACCAGCGCCTGCCCGCCCAGCTCGCGGCACCGCACGGCGACCTCCTCCAGCGCGGTTTCGCTGCGGGCGGCCAGCACCACGGCGGTGCCGCGCCGGGCGAGGGCGTACGCGGTGGCTGTGCCGATGCCGCTGGAGGCACCGGTGAGCACGACGACGGCGTCGGCGAGGCTGCGGGTCAGAGGCATTCTTCGCCCGTACCCCCGTCGGCAGGGGTCATGCGGCCGACGGGGATCGGAAAGTCGTGGCCCCGGGCGCGGCGTGTCGGCGTCCCGGACAGTTGCCGTCGCGCAAGCACCCGCCGGGCTCTTCCCGATCTGCCAGGTTTCGGCTCCCGGGGGTTCGGTTAATGGGACCCTCTGACCGAGGACCACCGCTTGAGAAGATCGCATGGAGGTGACCCATGCGCGTCGGCCTCGTCTGCGCGCACGCCGGCCCACCCAGGGGCACCGACGGCCTGACCGTCGGCACCCACCAGCACATCGCCCGGGTCGCCGCCGAACTCGCCGCGCGGGGCCACGACGTCCGGGTGTACGAACGCCGCGACGACCCGGGCCTGCCGGAGACGGCGACGGTCGACGGGTACCGGGTGGAGCGGGTGCCGATCGGCCCGGCCGCCCCGCTGCCCACCGCCGAACTGGTGCCGCACGTGTCCGCGTTCGGCGCCTGGCTTGCCGACCGGTGGACGGGCGACTGGCATCCCGAGGTGGTGCACGGGCACTACTGGGTCGGCGGGCTGGCCGCCGCGCACGCGGTCCGCGAGACGGACATCCCGGTGGTGCAGACGTTCCACTCCCTCGGCGTCGAGCAGCTGCGCCACCTCGGCCGGCAGTACGACGGGCCGGGGGAGCGGATCCCGCTGGAGCGGGCGCTGACCCGGGCGGTGGACATCGCGGTCGCCCAGTGCAACGACGAGGTCGACGAGCTGACCCGGATGGGGCTGCAACGCGCCTCCGTGGCGATGGTGCCGGCCGGCGTCGACATCGCGCAGTTCCATCCCGACGGCGAGGCCGCCCCCCGCGACCAACGGGCCCGGATCCTCTCCGTCGGCGGGCTCTCGCCCGGGCACGGTCAGGAGGACCTGATCCGGGCCATGCGACTGGTCGGCGACGCCGAGCTGGTGATCGCCGGCGGCCCGCCCGTCGGGCAGCTCGGCAACCACGCCGAGGCCCGGCGGCTGCGCGAGCTGGCCGAGCGGAGCGGGGTGGCCGACCAGGTGAAGCTGGTGGGCGCGGTGCCGCACGAACAGATGGCCACCTGGTACCGCTCGGCGGACGTGGTCGCCTGCACCCCGCACTACTCCTCCGCCGGCCGGGTGTCGCTGGAGGCGATGGCCTGCGGGGTGCCGGTGGTCGGCTACTCCATGGGCGGGATCGCCGACGCGGTGGTCGACGAGGTCACCGGCCGGTTGGTGCCGCCGGGCGACGTCCGCGCGCTGGGCGTGACGCTGCGCCGGCTGCTCGCCGACAACGCCGGACGGTTCGCGTACGGGCACGCCGCCGTGGACCGGGTGCGGTGCAGCTACACCTGGGAACGGACGGCGGGCGCGCTGGAGCGCCTCTACGAGCGGGTGGTGAGCCGCCGCAAGCCGGTCGAGGCGGCCTGACGGGCGATCGGTTCGAGGCGGCCTGAGGTCCGAGGCGGCCTGACGGGCCGGATGCGCCGGCCGGCCGGGTCGAGGCGACCGGAGGCCCCGCGGTCCTCAGAGCGGGCCGCCGGGCGCTCCGGCGCCCACCATGCCCCGGTCCCGTTCGCGGGCGACCGCGTGGTGGTGCTGGGGTTCGGCGTACCGGGTGAGACCGATGACCGCCGCGAGGGTGACCAGGAACCCGACCGCGGCGAGCCACTCCCGCCCGGGCCAGATCTTGTCGTTGAGCAGCAGCAGGCCGACGATGGCGGCGGGCACCGCCCCGGCGGCGTCCATCGCCGCCACGGCGGCCGTGGTCGAGCCGCGCTGCATGGCCAGGCCGAGTAGCAGCTGACCGACGATCGAGTGGACGATCAGCAGGTAGAGCAGCGGATCCTGGACGAACGCCTCCGGCGTCGGGGCGGAGGCGAGGGGCCGGGCGGCCACCGCGGCGGCGGAGAACGCCAGCCCGGCCAGCGCGCCGAGCGCCACCGAGCCGGGCGCCCCGTGCAGGCGTACGGCGAAGAAGCCGATCACGGCGATCACGGCGAGCGTCGCCGCCAGGGCGATCATGCCGGCGGTACCGAGCGGCTTGGCCGGCGCGGGCTCGGCGGAGAGCACCAACGCGGTGATCCCGGCGAACAGCAGCACCAGCAGGGCCACCTCGGCGGCCGGCAACCGCCACTTCAGCACCAGCACGCCGAGCAGGGCGGTGACCCCGAGCCCGGCGGCGACGCTGGACTGGACCAGGAACAGCGGCAGGTCCCGGCGGGCGAGCAGGGCCAGCACGAACCCGGCCACCTGGCAGCCGAGCCCGACCAGATAGGTGCGGTGCCCCGCGAGCCGCAGCAGCAGCCCCGGGTCGAAGGTGTGGTGCACGGTGGTCCGGGCTGCGGCCACCGACTGGAGCAGGTTGGCGACGCCGTACGCGACGATCATGGCCGCGAGGAAGCACCAACCGGAGGAGACCACCTGGCGAGGATAGAGGCTGCCGGAGGTCAGTGCTCGGTTGGCCGACCCAGCCGGGCGAGGATGTCGGCGTGCAGCGCGCCGTTGCTGGCCACGGCGCTGCTCTCGGTCCCGGCGTCGCCCGAGGGGGCGGGCCGGCCGGCCAGGTCGGTGAACGTGCCGCCCGCCTCGGTGACGATCGGCACCAGCGCGGCGACGTCCCACAGCGACAGCTCCGGCTCCACCATCACGTCCAGCGCGCCCTCGGCCAGCAGCATGTAGCCGTAGAAGTCGCCGTACGCCCGGCTGCGCCAGGTGTCCCGCATGAGCTGGAGCATCCCGTCCAGCCGCCCGGCGGACTCCCACGCCGTCAGCGACGAGTAGCAGAAGCTCGCGTCCGCGAGGTCCCGTACCGCGGAGACCCGGATCGGCACGCCACCGGCGGCGTCCGGCCCGGCGTACGCGCCCTCGCCGAGCGCGCCCCACCAGCGGCGGCCGAGCGCCGGCGCGGAGACCAGCCCGACGACCGGGCGGTCGGACTCCATCAGCGCGATCAGGGTGGCCCACACGGGCACGCCGCGGATGAAGTTCTTCGTGCCGTCGATCGGGTCGACCACCCAGCGGCGGCCGTCCGGGCCGCTGGCGGGCTCCTCGCCGTACTCCTCGCCCAGCAGGCCGTCGGCCGGCCGGTGCGCGGCCAGCAGCGCCCGGATCTCCCGCTCCACCGCGGTGTCCGCGTCGGAGACCGGCGTCAGGTCGGGTTTCGCCTCGACCCGCAGGTCGAGCGCGCGGAACCGGGCCGTGGAGACGGCGTCGGCGGCGTCGGCGAGCAGGTGGGCGAGGGCGATGTCGTCGGCGTACCCGGGCATGCCTAGACCGTAGCGATGCCGGCTTCAGGACCCGGCGAGCGGGTCGCCCGGATTCCGCTGGTCGGGCTCCCGCGCGTCGCCCTCACCCGACCGGGAGGCCAGCAGCCGGCGGTACGAGGCCAGCCGCCGCGCGTCGGCCTTGCCGGCGGCGACCCAGGCGTCCAGCCCACAGGCGGTCTCGTCCGGCGTGTGCGGGCAGTTGGCGGGGCAGTCGACCGTCCCCTCGACCAGGTCGGGGAAGCCGTGCAGCAGGCTGTCGGCGGAGACGTGCGCGAGCCCGAAGCTGCGCACCCCCGGGGTGTCGACGATCCAGCCGGCGGCGGCCCCGGGGCGCGGCGCGGCGGCGGACGCGCCGGGCCGGCGTCGCCGTGAGTCGTCGTCGGGCAGCCGGGGCAGTCGCAGCGCCACCGCGCTCGTGGAGGTGTGCCGGCCCCGGCCGATCGCGCTGACCGTGCCGACCGCCCGGGCGGCGTCCGGCACGAGGCGGTTGACCAGCGTCGACTTGCCCACCCCGGAGTGCCCCACCATGACCGAGATCCGCCCGGCGAGCAGGCTGTGCAGGGCGTCGAGGTCGGACTCCGGGCGGATCAGCACGTACGGCAGTTCCAGCTCGGCGTAGTAGTCCAGCACCGCCTCGGGGCCGGCCAGGTCGGCCTTGGTGAGGCAGAGCAGCGGCTCGATGCCGGCGTCGTACGCGGCCACCAGGCACCGGTCGATGAAGCCGGTGCGCGGCGGCGGGTCGGCCAGCGCGCTGACGATGACCAGTTGGTCGGCGTTGGCGACGACCACCCGCTCCAGCCGCCCCTCGGCGGTCGTCTCGTCGTCGTCGGCGGTGCGCCGCAGCACCGACGTCCGCTCGGCGATCCGGACGATCCGGGCCAGCGCCCCGGCCGCGCCGGAGGTGTCCCCGACCAGGCCGACGCGGTCGCCGACCACCACCGACTTGCGTCCCAGCTCCCTGGCCCGCATCGCGGTGACCAGGGGCGCGTCCGGCCCGGCGTCGGGCGGCACGCAGGTGTAGCGGCCCCGGTCGACGGCGATCACGAAGCCGTCCACCGCGTCGGAGTGCCGGGGTCGGGTGCGGGTACGCGGGCGCGACGACCTGCCGGGCCGGACCCGGACGTCGTCCTCGTCGTACTCCCGCCGCTTGGTCGTCAGGACCCGCCCCCCGTCGTGTCAGCTCTTGCCGGTCACCATCGCCGACCATAGTGCCGGAAACTCGGGCATGGTCTTCGAGGTGCACGCCACGTCGCTCAACTCGATGCCCGGCACGGCCAGGCCGGCCACGGCGGCGGCGTGCGCCATCCGGTGGTCGTGGTAGGTCTCGAACACGCCGCCGTGCAGGGGCCGGGGCCGGATCTCGAGCCCGTCGGGGGACTCGGTGATGTCGGCGCCGAGCGCGGCGAACTCCCGCGCCAGCGCGGTCAGCCGGTCGGTCTCGTGGCCGCGGATGTGGCCGACGCCGGTGAACACCGACGGCGAGTCGGCGAGCATGGCCAGTGCGGTGAGCGCCGGGGTCAGCTCGCTGACGTCGGAGAGGTCGGCGGTCAGGCCGTGCACCGCGCCGGTGCCCCGGACCGTCAGCCCGGCGGTGGAGAGGGTCACCTCGCCGCCCATCCGCTGGAGCAGCGTGCGGAGCTGCTCGACGGGCTGGGCGCTGCTGCGCGGCCAGCCCTGGAGGGTTACCTCGCCGCCGGTGACCAGGGCGGCGGCGAAGAACGGCACGGCGCCCGACAGGTCGGGCTCGATCTGCCAGCCGCGCCCCGTCAGCGGGCCCGGCTCGACCACCCACACGTCGGGGGTGCCGTCGTCGACCGCCGCGCCGGCGGCCCGGAGCATCTGCACCGTCATCCGCAGGTGCGGCGCGGAGGGCACGGGCGGGCCCACGTGCCGGACGACCACGCCCCGGTCGAAGCGCGGCGCGGCCAGCAGCAGCCCGGAGACCAGTTGGCTGGAGGCGGAGGCGTCGATCACCACCTCGCCGCCGGCCACCCGCCCGGCGCCGAGCACGGTCAGCGGCAGGCTGCCGGTGGCGGGGGCGTCCACGCGCGCGCCGAGGGAGCGCAGCGCCCCGATCAGCGGGCCGAGGGGCCGGGTGCGGGCCTGCGGGTCGCCGTCGAAGGTGATCCGCCCGTCGGCCAGGCCCGCCACCGGCGGGACGAAGCGCATCACGGTGCCGGCCAGGCCGACGTCGACGTGCGCGGGGCCGACCAGCGGGTGGGGGCGGACCAGCCAGCGCTCGTCGTCGCTGATCGACATGTGCGCGCCCATCGCGCGCAGCCCGGCGGCCATCAGCTCGGTGTCCCGCGCGCGCAGCGGCCCGGCCAGGGTCGACGGGCCGCCGGCCAGCGCGCTCAGCACCAGGGCGCGCGCGGTCATCGACTTGGACCCGGGCAGGCGCAGCGTCGCCGCGACCGGGTCGGAGGCGGTCGGAGCGGTCCACGGCTGCGGCGGCCGGGTCGCGATCAGGTTCCCCACGGTTACATTCTGCCGCGTCCGCCGGCGGGTGACGCCGGCCGGCGCGCGTCCTCCCGGTCAGCGGGACAGCCGGGCGGCGCGCGGCGGGTTAGCGTGTGCGGCATGTGCGGGAGGTACGCGACGACCCGGAGCGCGGGCGACCTGAGCGCGCTGTTCGAGTCCCAGGACGAGACCGGCGGCGGGGTCGACCCCGACCACAACGTCGCGCCCACCGACCCGGTGCCGCTGGTGCGGGTCAGCCCGGAGGGGCACCGCGCGCTGTCGGTCGGCCGCTGGGGCCTGGTTCCGTCCTGGTCCCGGTCGCCCAAGGGCGCCGCCCGCATGATCAACGCCCGCGCCGAGACGGTCGCCACCAGCCGGGCGTACGCCGGGGCCTTCGCCCGCCGCCGCTGCCTCGTCCCCGCCGACGGCTGGTACGAGTGGGTCCGCTCGGCGGACGGGCGCAAGCAGCCCTACTACATGACCCCGTCGGACGGCTCGGTGCTCGCCTTCGCCGGCATCTGGTCGGTCTGGGACGGTTCCGGGGGTCCGCTGCTGACCTTCAGCGTGCTCACCACCGCCGCGCCGGGCGAGCTGGCCGAGGTGCACGACCGGATGCCGCTGTTGCTGCCCCGCGATCGCTGGGCGGCGTGGCTGGCCTCGACCGAGGAGCCGGAGGGCCTGCTCGCGCCGCCGCCGCCCGACTGGCTCGCGACGCTGGAGATCCGCCCGGTGGGCACGGCGGTCGGCGACGTGCGCAACGACGGGCCGCAGCTGACCGAGAGGGTCCCGCCCGCCCGGGCCGCCGCGCCGACGGAGATGACGCTCTTCTGACACTCCGACACATTGTCGGGTGTGATTTGCCAGCGTTGCGGGCGAAACGTCGCCCCGACGTTCACCCATATTCGCCGTGAAGTCTTGTCCCGGTGTCCGGAAGTGCGATACAACACAGCGCCGGTAGTGGGTGTCGATTCGCACGGGGCGGACGACGCGCACCGATCTTGCCGGTCCCACGGGGGAGGTGGGTGGATGACACGGGCACGTATGCCCCGGCCGCACGAGGTGGCCGCCGCACGACGGGATCCGCGGCTGTTGCGGGCGTTGCGGGAGCGGCGACAGGACGAGGCGTGGCGCACCAGGGGAACCTGCCAGAACGTCGACCCGGAGACGTTCTTTCCGGCGCCGAACGAACCGGCCGACGCGGCCGTCGCGCTCTGCCGCAGCTGTGACGTGCAGGGCTCCTGTCTGGCCTGGGCGCTGGACGTGGGGGACTGCCACGGGGTCTGGGGCGGCACCACACCGCGCGAGCGGCGGGCGATGCTGGTCGCCTGGCGCGACGAGGTGCAACCGGATCCGGACGCCGCCCGCGAGGCGGGTCCGCCGGTCCGGGACCGGCTGCTCACCCTGGTGCCGCTGAGCTGACCGTCGACTGAACCGGTCGCAGCCGGCCCGCCACCTCGGCGGGCCGGCTGCCCGTCGTGCCCCGGACGCCGCAGAATGGGCCGGTGCCCCAGGACGACGACCTTTCCACCCCGCGCGGGCCCGCCCGGGTCGACACCGACCTGCCGGCGGGTGCGCCGAGCGCCCTGCTGGTGCTCGGCCACGGCGCGGGCGGTGACGTCGACGCCCCCGACCTGCGTGCGCTCCGGGACGCGGCGGTCGGCGCCGGGCTGGTGGTGGCCCGGGTGACCCAGCCGTACCGCGTCGCCGGACGGCGTGCGCCGGCGCCGGCGGGGCACCTCGACGAGGCGTGGACCGCCGTGCTCGCCGTGCTGCGGCAGCGGCATCCCGGCGTACCCCTGCTGGTGGGCGGCCGGTCCAGCGGCGCGCGGGTGGCGTGCCGCACCGCGCGGGCGGTGGGCGCCGCCGGGGTCGTCGCGCTCGCGTTCCCGCTGCACCCGCCGGGCCGCCCGGAGCGCTCGCGCGCGGCGGAGCTGGCGACCGGCCTGCCGACCCTCGTGGTCAACGGCGACCGCGACCCGTTCGGGGTGCCGCAGCCGGAGCCGGGGGTGCACGTGATGACCCGCCCGGGGGAGCGGCACGACCTGCGGGGGGACCCGGCCGGCACGGCCGCCGTGGTGCGCGACTGGTTGCGCGGGCAGGGCTGGGCGCGCCGCTGAGCCGCGCGGCGGGCCGTGTCCGCCTGCCGCGGCGGGTCGTTGCATCGGATGGCGCCGGACGCCCGGTTCGGGCGGGCGGCGCCGGTCCTCCCAGGCCCTTCCTGGTCCCAGCGTCGGCCGGTGCCGGCGCCGGGACCAGGAACGGGAGGTCAGCGGAATGTCCCGCCCCGCCGGGGGCGTTGCACCCCCCGGGACGACATTTCTGGCGAGGGGGGAGACCGGTGCCGACCGAGACGCGGGTCCGGGAACGGGACGAGCGGGGAGCGCGGCAGTTGCGACGGCTGCTGGGCGGCCCGGACTGGCCCGCGGTGGTGCCGCCGGTCGGCCCGGCCGCGGTGAGTACGAGCACACCCGCCGGAAGTGAATCTGCGGGCACGTCCGTACGCGTATCCTCGGCGGGACAGCATCCGACGCGAGGGGATGTGCGGTTGACCACCGAGAAGACGGACGAGCGCAGGGCCCGCTTCGAGCGGGACGCGATGCCCTTCGTCGATCAGCTCTACGCTGCCGGACTGCGGATGACCCGCAACCCGGCGGATGCCGAGGACCTGGTCCAGGAGACCTACCTGAAGGCGTACGCCGCCTTTCACCAGTTCGAGCAGGGCACGAATCTGAAGGCCTGGCTCTACCGGATCCTGACCAACACCTACATCAACTCCTACCGCAAGCGGCAGCGCCAGCCCATCCAGGCGCCGACCGACGAGATCACCGACTGGCAGCTCGCCGAGGCCGAGTCGCACACCTCCAGCGGGCTGCGCTCGGCCGAGACCGAGGCGCTGGACCGGCTGCCGGACAGCGACGTCAAGGAGGCCCTCCAGCAACTGCCGGAGGAGTTCCGCCTGGCCGTCTACCTCACCGACGTCGAGGGCTTCTCCTACAAGGAGGTCGCCGACATCATGGGCACGCCGATCGGCACGGTCATGTCGCGTCTGCACCGCGGCCGACGTAATCTGCGCAAGCTGCTCGAGCAGTACGCCGCCGAGCGGGGCTTCAGCGCCGCGGCGTCGAAGAAGGGCTCGACCGCTTCCGCCGGCCGGGAGGTCTGACATGAGCTGTGGAGATCCGCACGAGACGGATTGCCGCGAGGTCATCGCGGAGGTCTACCTCTACCTGGATCTGGAGTGCGCCGAGGAGCGGCGCACGCTGATCCGGCACCACCTCGACGAGTGCGGGCCGTGCCTGCGCGAGTACGGCATCGAGCAGGAGGTGCGGGCGCTGGTCGCCCGCTGCTGCGGCAACGAGACGGCGCCCGACCAGCTGCGGGAGCGGCTGCGGCTGCGCCTCACCGAGCTGGTCGTCTTCGAGAGCACCGAGTCGAAGGAACTGGCCGACTGAGTCGGTCCGGGTGCGGCCGCCGACCGGGGTAGGTGCCCCCCTTGAGACAACAAACGCCGGTGGCCCGGGTCGTGACGACCCGGGCCACCGGCGTCCGCGCCGACTGGTCGACGCCGGGCCGTGGGGCCCGGCCGCCGGTCAGGAGTTGGGGCGCTTGCCGTGGTTCGCGCCGCTCTTCTTGCGGGCCTTCTTCTTGCGGGCCTTCTTCGCCATGGTGACCTCCTCGTGATGGTCGGATCCCGCCTGCGCGCGATCTCGGCGCCGGTGCACGCACCGGTCCTCCCGGCGCCGGGGTCCGACCCGCTGATGCTAGTGCGGTCGGCACCCGCCGTCGTCCGCCGGGGCCGCCGCCGTACGCCACGCCGCCCGACACGCCGGAGGACCGCCACCCGCCGCGCCGGGCCCGGCACCGGCCGGGCCCGCCCCGGAGTCGATCATCCACCCGGCCCGGGCCGCTCCACGCCCGCCGGAGGTCGCCCGCATGATTGGATACGTCGGCAGGCAACCGCGAGAGGGAGGGCCCCGAAGATGGCCGAGGAGATCCGCGCCGAGATGGTGGCGAACGTCTGGAAGGTCGTCGCGTCGGCCGGGGACACCGTGTCCGAGGGGGACACGCTGGTGATCCTGGAGTCGATGAAGATGGAGATCCCGGTCGTCGCCGAGTCCGACGGTGTCGTCAAGCAGCTCGCGGTCAACGAGGGCGACGTCGTGCAGGACGGTGACCTGATCGCGGTGATCGATTGACCGGCCTCTCGGTCCGCCGGGCCGGGCCGGCCGACTTCGCGGCGGTGGCCCGGCTGACGGTCGCCGCGTACGAGGCGGACGGCCAGCTCAAGGGCGAACACGGCTACGCCGCCGTGCTCGCCGACGTGGCGTCCCGGGCCCGGGACGGCGAGGTGCTCGTCGCCGTCGACGACGCCACCGGTGAGCTGCTCGGCTCGGTGACCTTCGTCCTGCCCGGCACCCGCTACGCCGAGCTGTCCCGGGCGGGTGAGGCGGAGTTCCGGATGCTGGCGGTGGACCCGGCCGCGCAGGGGCGGGGCGTCGGCGCGGCGCTGGTCGAGGCGTGCGTGGCGCGGGCGACCGAGCTGGACTGTTCCGCTGTGGTCATCTGCGTCCGCAGCGGCTTCGCCGACTCCGCCCAGCGGCTCTACCGACGTCGCGGCTTCGTGCGGACGCCCGAGCTGGACTGGGAGCCCCTGGACGGGGTGCGACTGCTCGGCCTCCGGCTGGAACTGACCGGCGCCTGAGGCGCCGCAACCGCCGGCGACGACGGTTCACCGGCGCCTGAGGCGCTCCCAGAGGCGACGCAGGCGGGGACGCGGCCGGGGGACCGGGGCGGTGGCCGCCAGCGCGGTGGCCAGGGCCGCCGTCTCCGGGTCCAGGGCCGGGCTCGCCAGGGACAGGTGCGCCAGGGACGGCGCGATCGGCACCGGGCGGGTCCGGGCGACCGCCGCCACGTCGGTCAACCGCTCGCTCACCACCCGGGCCACGTCGGGGCGTACCGCCGGGTCGACCCAGGCGGCGGTGACCAGGGCGAACAGGGCCGCCTCGGTGACCCAGTCCTCGATCCCCCAGACGAGGTCCAGCAGGACCCGGCGCCGGGTCGACTCCGTCCACGGCTCGTCGGTGCGGTGGTGCAGCAGGCCCAGGCACGCCCACACCTGGACGCAGCGCACCCAGAGCGAGGGGTCCTGCCCGAGTACCCGGCCCAGCGCGGTCGGCGGCGCCTCCGGCGGGTGCGCCAGCAGGCCGAGCAGGTCGGCCAGTTCCAGGGTGGCCAGGCCCACCGCCGCGTCGTACGCCGCCGGCGGGTGGGGCCACGCCGGGTGGGCGAGCTGCCGCAGCCGCGCCGCCGCCTCCGCCGAGGGCGCCGGCACGGCGGGCACGACGGTCGTGCCGTCGTGGCGCCAGAGCTGCCGGGCGGTCGCCCGCCGGGGCTCGCGCGGGTCCGGGTCGGGCACGCCGGCCACCTCGATGCGCAGCCCGGGCGCGGCCGCCGCGGCGGTACGCAGCGCGCTGGGCGGCGCGGGCGAGTCCAGCCGTACGGCGCCGAGGCCGACGCGCTCGTCGGTGACGGCCTGGCGCAGCGCGTCCACCACCGGCCCGGTCGCCGGGGTGACCTGTCCCAGCCAGGGCCGGCCCCGGCAGCTCTCGGCCAGGTCGCCGTGCTCGTGCGTGTCGTCGGGATGGTCCCGGACGAAGTCGGCGAGCGCGACCAGGTGCGCCACGTCGCCGTCGCGCTGGTGCCGCAGCCGGTGTGCGGTGTGCACGGCGCACTCGAAGGAGGGGTCCCGGGCCAGCGCCCGGTCTATCCAGTCGAGCGCCTCGTCGAGCCGGCCGTTGTCGGCGAGCGTGCCGGCGATGTCGGCGTAGACGGTGAGGTCGTCGGGGTCGTGCGCGACGGCGCGACCGAGTGCCGCCAGCGCCTCCCGGGTGCGCCCGGCGCTGCGGTACGCGTACCCGAGCCACACCTCGCCGATCTTCGACGGCTCCGCGCGTACGCCCCGGGCGGCCCAGCGGATCGCCAGGTCGACCTCGCCGACCCGCCGGGCCAGCGCGGACGCCGCGCCCAGCAGCAGGCCGTGCTCGGGGTGGACGGTGACCGCGTTGCGGGCCAGCGCCAGGTAGGGGGCGAGGGTGGCCCGGCCGGCCCGGGGCACCGGGTCGGCCACGGCGGCGCAGACCTGCATCAGGATCCGGGCGGCCCGGCCCGGTTCGAGGCGCTCGGCGAGTTCCGGGGTGGTCACCCACGGCACGCCGGCCCAGTCCGTCCCCGGCGCGTGGCCGGTCGCCGCGACCAGCAGGTCCAGCCCTTCGGCGGGCCGGCCGGCGGCGGCGAGCAGGTGCGCGCGGGCCACGACGGCGCCGACGAAGGCGTGGCCCTGGAGCGGGAAGAGGTCGACGCCGCCCGCCCCGTCGGCGGCGGCGAGCCGGGCGAGGGTCTCGTGCACCTCGGGCAGGGTCGGGGCCTGGGCCAGCGCGGCGGCGACGTGACCGGCCGCGTGTGCCAGGTCGCCGTCGTCCATGGCGAGGCGGGCCAGGGCAAGTTCCTCCGCCGCGGACAGCGACCGGTCGTCCTCGGGCACGTCGTCCTCTCGCTGGTCGGTCGGTGGGGCCGGGCAAGCCTAGGTGATGTTGCGCCGAGATGGTGATCATCTGCGCACTACTGCTCGTTCGATTGCTCGGTCCGACTCAAACGTGCAAGACTGAGCAGGAAACGCGCGGCAATCGCGCAGTGGGAGGAGTTTCCGTGACGCGTGCAGGGGCTGGCATGGCGGCCGACATCGACGAGCAGCCGGCGGGCTACGAGCGGCTGCTCTCCGCCGAGCACGCCGGGGCGATCGCCCGGGTGGCGGCGGTCATCGCGGAACGCCGCCCGCGGCACGTGGTCTTCACCGCCCGGGGCACCTCCGACCACGCGGCCCTCTACGGGGCCTACCTGACCGAGATCCGCCTCGGCCTGCCCGCCGGCCTCGCCTCGCCCAGCGTCGTCACCCTCTACGGCGCCCGGCCGGACCTCTCCGACGCGCTGGTCGTCGGCGTCAGCCAGAGCGGCGGCTCGCCCGACCTCGCCGAGGTGCTGCGGACCGCCCGCGCCTCCGGCGCGCTGACCCTCGCGGTCACCAACGCGCCCGACTCCCGGCTGACCGGCGTCGCCGAGCTGAGCGTCGACATCGCCGCCGGGCACGAGCGCGCGGTGGCCGCCACCAAGACCTACACCGCCGAACTGCTCGCCCTGCTGATGCTCGTCGAGGGCGTCCGGGCCGGCGACGGCGCGCTGCCCGCCGACGAACGCGAGGCGCTCGCCGCCCTGCCCGAGCTGGCCGCACGCACCCTGGAAGACCCCACCCCGGGCCAGCTCGCGCCCCGCTACCGGTTCGCCGGCCAGCTCGTCACCACCGGTCGCGGGTACGCGTACCCGACCGCCCGCGAGGCCGCGCTGAAGCTGATGGAGACCTCCTACCTGCCGGCGCTCGCGTTCTCCGGCGCCGACCTGCTGCACGGCCCCCTCGCCATGACCGATCCGGACGTGCCGGTGCTCGCCGTGGTCGGCTCCGGGCCGGGCGGCCGGTCCATGGGCGAAGTGCTGCCCCGCCTCGGCGAGCGCCGCGCCGACGTGGTGGTGGTCGGCTCCGCCGACGTCGAGGGCGCCACCCGGATGGCCGTCCCCGAGGTCGACGAGCGGTACGCGCCGCTGCTGGACATCCTGCCGTTGCAGCGCCTGGCGCTGGCGCTGGCGCTCGCCCGGGGCGAGGACCCGGACGCGCCGCGCGGGCTGAAGAAGGTCACCGCGACGATGTGACGCCCGTCGTGGCACGCTGGTCAGCGTGTCCACGCTGCGCAACCTCGCCGAGGAGCACACCCGCCTCCGTCCGGCCGACATCGACCACCTGCACCGGATCGCCGGCGACTGGCAGTTGCTCTCCGATCTGTCCTTCGCCGACCTGCTGCTCTGGGTGCCCGTGGACGGTGACGGGGCGTTCCTCTGCGTCGCCCAGGTCCGCCCGACGACCGCGCCCACCGCGTACCTGGACGACCAGGTGGGGCGGATGGTCGGCGGGCCCGAGGTGGCGCACCTGGAGGTGGCCCACCGGCAGGGCCGGATCTGGCGGGAGGGCGACCCGGTCTGGTACGGCGACGTGCCGGCCCGGCACGAGGCGATCCCGGTCCGGCTGCGCACCATCGACGGCGAGGCCGGCGAGGTGATCGCCGTGGTGGGGCGGGACACCAACCTCTCCACCGCGCGCACCCCGAGCCAGCTGGAGCTGAACTACCTCACCACCGCCGACGACCTGGCCCAGATGATCGCCGACGGGACCTTTCCGCCGCCGCGGCATCCCGGGGAGACCACGTCGGCCCCGCGCGTCGGCGACGGGCTGGTCCGGCTCGACGCCGGCGGCAAGGTCACCTACGCGAGCCCGAACGCCCAGTCGGCGTACCGGCGATTGGGCTACGCCTCCCACCTGGTGGGCGAGGACCTGGCGGCGCTGCACCGCCGGCTGGCGAGCGACCCGTTGGAGGGCACGGACGCGGCGAACGGCATCCTCGCCGCGCTGCGCGGCGAGGCGCCGCCCCGCCGGGAGATCGACGCGCGCGGCGCGACGATGCTCACCCGGGCGCTGCCGCTGATGCCCGCCGGGGTGCCGATCGGCGCGCTGGTGCTGGTCCGCGACATCACCGAGGTACGCCGCCGCGACCGCGCCCTGATCACCAAGGACGCCACCATTCGGGAGATCCACCACCGGGTGAAGAACAACCTCCAGACCGTCGCGGCCCTGCTGCGGCTCCAGGCCCGCCGGGTGTCCATGCCGGAGGCCCGGGTCGCCCTGGAGGAGTCGGTACGCCGGGTCGCCTCCATCGCGCTGGTGCACGAGACCCTCTCCATGTCCAGCGACGAGGCGGTCGAGTTCGACGGCATCGTCGACCGGGTGGCCAGCGCCGCGACGGAGGTGGCCGCGACGGAGGCCACGGTCGGCATGCGGCGCGAGGGCAGCTTCGGCGTACTTCCCGCCGAGGTCGCCACGTCGCTGGTGATGGTGCTCAACGAGCTGCTGCTCAACGCCGTCGAGCACGGCTTCCCGCCCGAGACCGAGACGTCCGCCGGCCCGACCGGGCCCGCAGCGCCCGCCCCGGGAACGCCGGCCCCGGCCGCGGCCGAGTCACCCGCCCGGCCCGCCCCGGAGGTGGTGTTGTCGGCGCACCGGTTCCGCAAGATGCTGCACGTCTCGGTCACCGACAACGGGCGCGGGCTGCCGCCGGACTTCGACGCCGAGCGGGGCGGCAACCTCGGGCTGCAGATCGTCCGGGCGCTGGTCACCGGCGAGCTGCGCGGCACCATCGAGCTGCGCGACGGCGCGAAGGGCGGCACCGAGGCGACGCTCGTCGTCCCACTGGTGCGCAACGCCCCCGAGGGTCGCCCCGGCTGACCCGAAGCACCGGTGGCGCTGGCGCGCGCTGCTGCCGCGGCCGTCGCCGCTGCCGTCGGGCGCCATGATCAGTTGCTGGGAAACCGGCCTGGGAGCGCCCGCGACACCGGCTCACCGTCGAACGATCGAGCCGGGACGGAGGCTAGGGGAACGCGGGGCGGGGGAGCAGGCCGGGGCGGGTGGGTCAGCGGGTGAGCAGGGCGACGGTCAGTCCCGGGCGCGGCCAGACCCGTACGACGGTGTAGTCGGCGCGCAGCGCGTCGCCCTTGGGGCCGGCGACGGCGGCCAGCGGATCGTCGCGGCGACCGGCCACGACCAGCCAGACCCGCTCCGCGCCGGCCAGGCACCCGGCCGGGTGGGCGCATTCGGCGGCCCACAGGTCGCCCCGGCGGGCCTGGTCCTCCGTCACCAGCACGTCGCGGGGCCGACGGTCGCCCAGGTGGTACGCGAGACCCAGGTCGAGGAAGAGCCAGCTCTGGCGGGGGGAGTAGACGACCGCGTCGCCCGGCCGCTGACCGTCGGCGACGATCCGGGCCGCGCCCCGGTAGTCCACCGTCGCGCTGCGGGGCCACTCGTGGGTACGCCGCAGCGCCGCCTGGTCGGGCAGCCCGAGGAGCCCGGCCAGGGCGACGACGGCCAGCGCGGGCGGCAGCGGCACCGTCGCCAGCGCCGCCCCGGCGAGCAGGCAGGCGAAGGGCACCACGAAGACGAGGTACCGGGGCACCCAGAGCGGCACGGCCAGCCCCGCGGCGAAGAGCAGCAGCACGGGCAGCAGCACGGCGAGCCCGGCCAGCAGGGCGCGCCGGCCCAGCCGTGCCGCGCCGAGCGCCGCGAGGCCCACCAGCACCCCGCCCACCACGCCGCTCTGCGCCACCCCGCCCGCGAGCGCGGCCAGGTCGTCGGGACGGGCGGTCGCCACCCAGCCGAGCTGCCGGGAACGCTGTTCCCTGGCGAGCAGCACCAGCGGTGTCAGCAGCAGCACGGTGGGCAGCAGGGCGAGCGCCCAGCGCAGCGGGCGGTTCGGCGGCCCCGTACGGCGGCCGGCGAGCACCGCCACCGCGTGCGCGGCGAGCAGGGTGAGCGCGACCAGGTGGGTGAGCCCGAGCGCGGCCACGGCGGCGGCGTACCCGGCCCAGCGAGTCCACCGGGGCCGGGCCGCCGCCTCGACCAGCAGCAGGGTCGCCAGCACCGCCAGGAAGGTGGCCAGCGCGTACGGGCGGGCTTCCTGGCCGTACCGCGAGGTGCCCGGGAGCACCGCGAGGAGCAGCCCGGCGAGCAGCCCGGCCCGGGCACCGAGCAGGCGCTGCCCGAGGAGCGCGGTCAGCCCGGCCGTGGCGGCCATGGCCAGGGTGGCGGGCAGCCGCAGCGCGGTCACCGAGTCGCCGAAGACGGCCACCCAGGCGTGCATGAACAGGTAGTAGGGGCTGGTGGCGGCGTCGATGGTGCCGGCGAGCCGGACGAGTTCCCCGGGCGACCGGCTCGCCGCGCTCCAGGTGGCCAACTCGTCGCGCCACGGCTGCGCGTGGTCGATCCCGGTCAGCACGACGGCCAGGGTGGCCAGTGTCGGCGCGAGCCAGACCAGCCGGCCCGTGCGGTCGGGCCCGCCCACCGGCTCGCGGACCGGCCGGACGCGGTCGCCGGGCGGGTCAGCGGAACCGGTCACATACCGCAGCGTCACACAGTCCGGCCGTCCGGTGCGCCGATCCACCGATCGGACGCTGCCGTCAGCCGTCGACCGTAACCCCGTGCTTCGGTCATGGGGGTTTCCCCGTTCGGGTGGCGGCGGAGCCTAGCATCGGCGGTCGTCGGGGCATGGCCCGTGATGTGGGATCCCGCACGCAGTCGTTGGCCGGCCCCCATCGGGTGTGGCAGCATGACTCCCATGACCGCCGCTGTCGTCCGCCGCTTCGTGGCCCGTCGCCACGTCGACTACGGCCGCGTGCGCAGCGCGATCTGTCCGGCCCACTGACGACGCCCGACCACTCTGTCTCGGGCGCGCCTCGCGCCGGCTGTTCCGACACCGTTGTCGCCAGCCCGTTCCGACGGGTCGGCCGCGCGCCTTGCGTGTCCCCGAGGCACCGCAGACAACGGAGGACGCCGCCATGGCGGTCAGCAGCATCCCGGCCCGGGCCGGGGACCCGACGTCCCCCCGACCGGCCCGGACCCCCCGCCGGCCACGAGGTGAAGGTCAGTGGGCGCTCGGTCACCGCGAGCCGCTCAACCCCAACGAGCGGATCAAGAAGGACGACGACCCGCTGAACGTACGGGCCCGGATCGAGAACATCTACGCCCGCCACGGGTTCGCCTCGATCGACCCGCAGGACCTCCGGGGCCGGTTCCGCTGGTGGGGCCTCTACACCCAGCGCAAGGCGGGCATCGACGGCGGCCGTACGGCCGTGCTGGAGCCGCACGAGCTGGAGGACGAGTTCTTCATGCTCCGGGTCCGGGTGGACGGGGGCGAGCTGAACCTGGCGCAGCTGCGGGTGGTCGCGGACATCTCCCGCGAGTTCGCCCGGGACACCGCCGACATCACCGACCGGCAGAACATCCAGTACCACTGGATCCGCGTCGAGGACATGCCGGAGATCTGGCGTCGCCTGGAGTCCGTCGGCCTGCAGACCACCGAGGCGTGCGGCGACTGCCCCCGGGTGGTGCTGGGCAGCCCGGTCGCCGGGGTGGCCCGCGACGAGCTGCTCGACCCGACCCCGGCGGTCGACGAGATCGTCCGCCGGTACGTGGGCGACAAGGCGTACTCCAACCTGCCGCGCAAGTTCAAGACCTCCATCTCCTGGCTGGTCGACACCCCGTACGAGGCGAACGACATCTCCTTCCTCGGGGTGGACCACCCGGACCACGGGCCCGGCTTCGACGTCTGGGTCGGCGGCGGCCTGTCCACGAACCCGATGCTGGCCCAGCGCCTCGGCGTCTGGGTGTCGCTGGACGAGGTGCCGGACGTCTGGGCGGGCGTGGTCGGCATCTTCCGCGACTACGGCTACCGCCGGCTGCGCAACCGGGCCCGGCTGAAGTTCCTGGTCGCCGACTGGGGCGTGGAGAAGTTCCGCGAGGTGCTGGAGAAGGAGTACCTGGGCCGGGCGCTGCTCGACGGCCCGGCCCCGCAGCTGCCCGACCGGCCGGTGGACCACATCGGGGTGCACCGGCAGCGCGACGGTCGCCACTACGTGGGCGCCGCCCCGGTGGTGGGCCGGGTCTCCGGCGGGCAGCTCGCCCGCCTGGCCGACGTGGTCGAGGCGCACGGCAGCGGGCGGGTGCGGCTCACCCCGTACCAGAAGCTGCTGGTGCTGGACGTGGCGCCGGAGCGGACCGACTCCCTCGTGCGCGAGCTGCGCGGCATCGGTCTGGAGGCGCAGCCGTCGGCCTGGCGGCGCGGCACGATGGCCTGCACCGGCATCGAGTACTGCAAGCTGGCCATCGTTGAGACCAAGGCGCGTGGCGAGGAACTGGTGGCCCGGCTGGAGGAGCGGCTGCGCGACTTCGACGCCGACATCTCCATCCACCTCAACGGCTGCCCCAACGCCTGCGCCCGCACCCAGGTCGCCGACATCGGCCTCAAGGGCCAGCTGGTGGTCGGCCCGGACGGCCGGCAGGTGGAGGGCTTTCAGGTCCACCTCGGCGGCGGGCTGGGAATGGCCGAGGGGCAGACGGCCGGGTTCGGCCGCAAGCTGCGCGGTCTGAAGACCACCGCCGAGGAGCTTCCGGCGTACGTGGAGCGGCTGGCCCGGCGTTACCTGGCGGGCCGGGAGGCGGGCGAGACGTTCGCCAACTGGGTGATCAGGGTCGACGAGGAGGAACTCCGATGAGCGAAACCCGTTCCGCGCCGCTGTACTGCCCGTACTGCGGCGAGGAGGACCTGCGGCCGAGCGAGGCCGGCCACGGCGCCTGGGAGTGCCACGCGTGCGCCCGGGTGTTCACGGTGAAGTTCACCGGCCTGCTCGGCCGGGCGGTGGCCCGGTGAGCGGGGGCACGGGCGACCGGCCCGGCCTCGTCTCGGCGGCGGGCCTGGGCCTGGTCGGCCTGGGCGCCCCGGCACCGGCCGACGCGGCCCGGCGCGATCCCGACGATCTGCGCGCGCTGGCCGAGCGGGCCGGCCGGGAGCTGGAGGGCGCGCCCGCGCTGGAGATCGCGCGCTGGGCGGCCGAGACCTTCGGCGACCGGTTCTGCGTCACCAGCTCGATGGCCGACGCCGTGCTGGCCCACCTGGTCTCCCGGGTCGCCCCGGGCGTGGACGTGGTCTTCCTCGACACCGGGCTGCACTTCCCGGAGACGCTCCGGGTCCGCGACGAGGTGGCCCGGACGCTGCCGGTGAACGTGCGGTCGATCCGGCCGCGCCTGACCGTGGGCCAGCAGGACGGCCAGTACGGCCCGCGCCTGTTCAACAAGGCTCCGGACGACTGCTGCCAGCTGCGCAAGGTGGAGCCGCTGGAGCGGGCGCTCGCCGGCTACGACGCCTGGGCCGCCGGGCTCCGCCGGGACGAGTCGCCGACCAGGGCGAACACGCCGGTGGTGACCTTCGACGCGCGCCGGGGCAAGGTCAAGGTCAACCCGATCGCGGCCTGGCGGCAGGCCGACGTGGACGCCTACGTCGCCCGCTGGAACGTGCCGGTCAACGAGCTGTTCAAGCAGGGCTACGGCTCGATCGGCTGCTGGCCCTGCACCCGCCGCACGAAGGCGGGGGAGGACCCCCGGGCCGGCCGCTGGGCCATGTTCGAGAAGACCGAGTGCGGACTGCACGTCTGACCGGGCCGGTCCCGGGCTCTCCCGCGCCGGGGGCGCCCGGGCCGCCGGGGCCGGTCGGGCTGTCGCGACGGCCCGGGTCGCCGCGGGCGCCCGGGTTGGCGGGCGTGGCCGACCCGGTGGTCCTGGTCGCCCACGGCAGCCGGGACCCGAGGGCCGCCGAGGCGACCCGGGCGCTGGCCCGGGCCGTGTCGGCCGCCCGGCCGGGCACGCCGGTGCTGGCGAGCTGGCTGGACCACACCGAGCCGGGACCGGCGACCGTGCTGCGGAACCTGGCCGCCGCCGGGCATCCGCGGGCCGTGCTGGTGCCGCTGCTGCTCACCGCGGCGTACCACCGGCGGGTGGACGTCCCGGCGGCGGTCGCGGCCGCCCGGCAGGCGGGGCCACCGATCGCGGTACGGGTGACCGACGTGCTCGGCCCGGCCGACGGGGAGGTGGACGCCGGTCTGCTGGCGGGTCTGCGCCGGCGGCTGGGTGAGGCGGAGCCGGGGCGCTTCGACGGGCTGGTGCTGGCCGCGGCGGGCACCAGGGACGCCCGGGCGCGCGGGTCGGTGGGCCGGGTGGCCGCCGCGCTGCGCGCCGATCTCGGCGTGCCCACCCGCGTGTCGTACGCCTCGGCGGCGCCGCCGGCCGTCGCGGCGGCGGTGGCGCGGCTGCGGGCCCGGGGCGCCGGACGGGTGGCGGTGTCGGCGTACTTCCTGGCTCCGGGCCTGTTCCACGACGCCGTCGCCACGGCCGCCCGGGGCGCCGGTGCGGTGGCGGTGTCCGCCCCGTTGACCGACGCGCCGGAGCTGGCCGATCTGGTCCTGCGGCGCGTGGACGCCGCGAGCCGGGTGGCCGGGCTCACGGCCGGCCCATGATCGGAAGTCGGCTCCGGCGGGTACACAGACGGCGTGTGGGCAGCAGTACGCCCCGGCGGGCGTACCCGGCCGGGGCGTATCGCTGGTGCGTGGGGATCAGGCGGAGTGAGCGCGCAGCACCCGGAGGCCACCGCGGCGCTTGACAGCCCGCCGTTCCTCCTCGCTCATCCCGCCCCAGACGCCGGCGTCCTGACCGGACTCCAGCGCCCACTGCAGGCACTGGTCGGTCACGGAGCAGCGCCGGCAGACGGCCTTGGCCTGCTCGACCTGCAGGAGAGCCGGCCCGGACGTCCCGATCGGGAAGAACAGCTCCGGGTCCTCGTCGCGGCAGACAGCATGGTGACGCCAGTCCATGGCGGCAACACTCCTCATTCTGGGTGGGTGGCAGATATTGCTTCTGTTGCTTTTCCTATATGCATCCGCAGCGCCGAATGGTGACGGTTCGCGTACGCCTATTCGGCAGTGCGTGAGCAGGCTGTGTCGGCCCCGCGGACCTGCTGGAACAGCTCAACCTGACGAGCATATCCAGGCAATGTCCCGGTAACTCAAGTTCGCTTGTGAATACTTTCACGAACGCCCGGGATGTCAAGGGTGACGCTCGGAAAAACTCCGGGCGGTGAGCAAGCCCACAACCCCTTTGTCCGGATTCCAGCGCCTTCCTGGTTACCCGGCGTACCACTGTCGAGGATCAATATAGTACAGTCCGCGTGACATTGCTGACATTTCCGGCACCTGTCCCTCGGTGTGGCGGCCGTCGCATCGGTCCGGTGTCGCGACCGCGTCGACCTAGGGCAGTACCCGAGACCTAGCAGATTACTCTCAGTGCGGCGGGAATGGATGTGAATCTGACTTTCTCCCGCTCGCCAAGGTAGTCACCGTCGAGCTGGAACGCTTGCGGACGGGCCGAGACCAGGGTGAACTCCGCGACATCGTGCAGCCGCAGCACCTGTCGGCCGTGCGGATCCGGCGTCCGGGAGAAGAACTGCGTCACTGTGCGTGTCGTGCTGGCCACCCGGAGCTGCCGCAGGGCGAGCACGTCCAGGCCCAGATCGAACGACGCCTCGGGGTTCGGGTTGACCTCGCGATCGCCCAGGTATGTCCACGGCGCGGTGTTCTGGATGATGACCGTCGCCAACTCGCCCTCCGCCAGCTCGCCCGGGCGCTCCAGGCTGATCGCCGGATGGCGGCGGTCGGAGTTGAGGAAGTACTGGGCCACGGTGGACCGGAAGTAGAGGGTGGGGGTCGAGACCCGGCCCCGCCGGCGGGCCTGCTCGACCCGGTGGATGACCGCCGCGTCGACGCCGAAGCCCGCGCAGAAGGTGAAGTAGCGGTCGTCGGCCCGGCCGAGCCCGATCGTCCGGTGCCGGCCCAGCCGCAGGCCCTCCAGGATCATGCTGGTCCCGTCCGGCCAGTCCCGGGGCAGGCCCAGCGCCCGCGCGAAGACGTTCGTCGAGCCTCCCGGCACGGTCGCGAGGGCGGGCAGCCGCTCGGCCGGCGTGGCGCCGTCGGGCAAGGTCGGCGGCTGCGCCGTCATCAACCCGTTCACGACCTCGTTCACCGTGCCGTCGCCACCCAACGTGACGACGACGTCGACGCCCTCCTCGGCCGCCTCGCGCGCCAGGTCGGTCGCGTGCCCCCGCCGCCGGGTGTAGCGCACGGAGAGGTCGACTTCGCTGCGCAGTGCCCGGACCAGGACGTCCCGGCTGCGCTCGCTGGTGGTGGTGGCCTTCGGATTGACCACCAGGACGGCCCGCATGGGCGGCACTGTACCGCGCGCCACCACGGGTATCGTGGCGCGCGTGACCATCGACTCCGACCCGATCCCCGTCACCCTCCGCTGGGCGGTCCGGTTGCTGCGGGCCGAGGCGGTCGCCGTGGGACTGGTCGCCGCGTGGCTGCTCTGGGCCGATCTCACCGCCACCACCACCGACCTCACGTCGGCGTTGCTGGTGACCGCGTTCGCCATCGGCGCGGCGGCGGCCCTCTGGGCGCTGGGCGGCGCGCTGACGCGCCGGAAGGCGGGAGCCCGGGCCCCGGCGATCGTGCTTCAGCTGATGCTGCTGCCGATCGGCTGGTTCATGGTCCAGGGCGGGATGGCGTGGCTCGGCGTACCGCTGGTGGCGCTCGGCCTCGGCACGACCGCTCTGCTGGTCAGCACCCCCACCACCCGGGCCCTCGGCTTCGAGTGACCCCGCCGGGCCGCGCGGGCGGTCAGTAGCCGGAGGCGCGGCGGGTGAGCAGCGAGATGGTCGCCCGGCCGTCGGCGGCCGTCGCGGCCGCCGAGGTGGTCAGCGCGGTGAGCACCTTCCAGGCGAAGGACGACTCGGCGGGGAGCGTGGCGCCGCGGACGGTCGGCACGGTCACCTCCACGGTGAGCGCGTCGTCCGTGACCGCGAAGCGGCAGTCGAGCTCCGCGTCGCGGGTGGCGATGGCGAGCAGCATCGCGCACGCCTCGTCGACGGCGATGCGCAGGTCCTCGATCTCGTCGAGGGCGAACTGCAGTCGCGCCGCGAGCCCCGCGGTGGCGGTACGTAGCACCCCGAGGTAGCCCCCGTCCGCGGGCACGGTGAGGTGCACGACGTCGTCGTCGGTCGTCGGCTGCCCGGTCAGTTGAGTCACCACTCATCCCCCCGGTCGGGGACTCTACCCGCTCGGTCGCCCGGACGTGTGGGGACCGCCACGTCCCTGTGCGGCGAGGGCGGTCAGGGCGTCCCCGCTGAGCCGGTAGGGGACCCACTCCTTCATCGGCTGCGCGCCGATCGAGGCGTAGAAGCTGGCGGCCGGGTTCCAGTCGATCATCCACCACTCCAGCCGCTGGTAGCCCCGCTCCACGCAGATCGCGGCCAGGGCGGCCAGCAGCGAACGCCCCGCCCCGGTGCCGCGCGCGGCCGGGCGGACGTAGAGATCCTCCAGGTAGATGCCGTGCACGCCGGCCCAGGTGGAGAAGTTGAGGAACCAGAGCGCGAACCCGATCGGCTGGTCCCGGCCGTCCACCGCCACGTGGCCGTGCAGCGCCGGGCCACGGCTGCTCCGGCCCGGCGCGTCCGTCGCCGCGCCGCGACCTGGGGCGGTCGCGAACAGGGCGGCGGTGAGCTGCTCCTCGGTGAGGTGGCACTGGTCGGCGGCGCGTTCGTACTCCGCCAGCTCGTGCACCATGGCGACGACGGCCGGCACGTCCTCGGGACGTGCCGGCCGGATCGTCGGCGGACCGGTGAGGGTCACGCCTTCTTGGTCTCCCAGAAGATCTTGGAGATCTCGTCGATCTTCTGGAGCAGCTCGTCGGCCTTGGACGGGTCGGTGCCGCCCTTCGCGCCGGCGGCGCCGGCCAGCTTGGTGGCCTCGTTGAACAACTGGTGCAGGTGCGGGTACTTCTCGAAGTGGGCCGGCTTGAAGTAGTCGGTCCACAGCACCCACAGGTGGTGCTTCACCAGGTCGGCGCGCTGCTCCTTGATCAGGATGGCGCGGGTGCGGAACTCGGGGTCGGTGTTGGCCTGGTACTTCTCGCAGATCGCCTTCACCGACTCGGCCTCGATCCGGGCCTGGGCCGGGTCGTAGACGCCGCAGGGCAGGTCGCAGTGGGCGCTGGCGGTAACGCGGGGCGTAAGGATGCGCGGAAGTCGCATCAGGATCCTCCATGGGAAGTTTGCGATGATCCAAGACGACATTACTCCTGGACGCGCTCCGGGGAGGTCGGGTGGAGGGGAAACCGATGGGGACCGATTACCCGGCGGTGGGCTCCCGGTTGCGGTGGCCGCTGACCGCCGTACTGGTGACCGGTCCGTCCATGTCGCCCACGCTGCGGCACGGCGACGCGGTGCTGGTCCGCCCCGGAAGCCGGGCGGTTCGCCCCGGCGACGTCGTGGTCGCGGTCTTCCGCAGCCGCCCCGACCTGCTCGTGGTCAAGCGCGCGGTGCGCGCCCAGGACGGCGGCTGGTGGCTGCGCGGCGACAACGACCTGGTCACCGACGATTCCCGGGCGTACGGGGTGGCCGACGTACGGGGCCGCGTGGTGGCCCGCTACTGGCCCCGGCCCGCGCGGGTGCGCCCGCATCGGATATGACCCCGCTCACACCGGTGTGACGGTGGCGACACTATGCTCCACACGTGCCCGGGTGACCCCCGCACCGCGTGCCGCCGCTCGGCGCCTCACCTCGCGTCCGCGCCGGCCGCCCCGTCTGCTCGACAGATCCTGGAGTCACCATGTCATCGTCCACCGTGGACCCCGCTGATCCCGTCTTCCGGCTGCACCGGGGCGGCAAGATGGCCGTCGCCTCGACCGTCCCGCTGACCAGCCGCGAGGACCTCTCCCTCGCGTACACCCCGGGCGTGGCCCGGGTCTGTGAGGCGATCGCCGCCGACCCGAGGCTCGCCGACGACTACACCTGGGCGTCGCACACCGTCGCGGTCGTCACCGACGGCTCGGCCGTACTCGGGCTCGGCAACATCGGTCCGCGCGCGGCGCTGCCGGTGATGGAGGGCAAGGCGGTGCTGTTCAAGCAGTTCGCCGGGGTCGACGCGGTGCCGGTCTGCCTGGACACCCAGGACGTCGACGAGATCGTGGCCGTGGTGCGCGCGCTGGCCCCGTCGTTCGGCGGGATCAACCTGGAGGACATCAGCGCCCCGCGCTGCTTCGAGGTGGAGCGCCGCCTCGACGAGGCCCTGGACATCCCGGTCTTCCACGACGACCAGCACGGCACCGCGATCGTCGTGCTCGCCGCCCTGCGCAACGCCGCCAGGCTGCTCGACCGCAAGCTCGGCGACCTGCGGGTGACGGTCAGCGGCGCCGGCGCGGCGGGGGTCGCGGTCACGAAGATGCTGATCGCCGGCGGCGTGAACCCCGACCAGGTGGTGGTCTGCGACTCCAAGGGGATCATCGGCCGGCACCGCACCGAACTGACCGGCACCAAGGCCGAACTGGCGGCGAGCACCAACGCCGGCGGTCGCGAGGGCGACGTCACCGAGGCGCTGCGCGACGCGGACGTGCTGATCGGCGTCTCGGGCGGGCAGATCCCGGAGGCGGCGGTCGCCGGCATGGCCCCCGGCGGCATCGTCTTCGCGCTGGCCAACCCGACGCCCGAGGTGCACCCGGAGGTGGCCGCCCGGCACGTGGCGGTCGTCGCCACCGGCCGCAGCGACTACCCCAACCAGATCAACAACGTGCTGGCCTTCCCGGGCGTGTTCCGGGGCGCGCTGGACGCCCGCGCCACCCGGATCACCGAGGGGATGAAGGTCGCCGCCGCCGACGCCATCGCCGGCGTGGTGGCCGAGTCGCTCACCGCCGAGGCGATCGTCCCGTCCCCGCTCGACCCCCGGGTCGCCCCCGCGGTCGCCGAGGCGGTCGCCGAGGCCGCCCGCCGCGACGGCGTCACCCGCTGACGGTGTGAGAAGGGCCCTTCCCCCGCCGCCCGGCGGCGGGAAAGGGCCCTTCCTCGCGTCGGTGCCCTTCTTGTCGAGGGCCCGGCTTGTTACCGTGCCGATCATGCGTGCCGCCTTCGTCTCCCGCTTCGACGACGCCAACCCGCTCGCCGCGCTCGCCGTCGGCGAGCAGCCCGAGCCGACCCACCCGGCCGACGACTGGGTGACCGTGCAGGTGCGGGCCAGCTCCCTCAACCACCACGACCTCTGGTCCCTGCGGGGGGTGGGGCTGCGCGCCGAGCAGCTCCCCATGATCCTCGGCTGCGACGCGGTCGGGGTGGACCCGGACGGCAACGAGGTCGTCGTCTACCCGGTGATCCCGACCCCCGGCGACCCGCGCGGCGTCTCCATCCTCTCGGAGCACTTCCCCGGCACGCTGGCCGAGCGGGTCGCCGTACCCCGGTCGAACCTGCTGGCCCTGCCGGCGGGCCTGGCGGCGGCGGACGCGGCCTGCCTGCCGACCGCCTGGCTGACCGCCTGGCGGATGCTGACCACCGTGGGCCGCGTCGACGACGCGGACGCCGTGCTGGTGCAGGGCGCCGGCGGGGGCGTGGCCACCGCGGCCGTCGCGCTCGCCGCCGCGATGGGCAAGCGGGTGTACGCGACCAGCCGCGACGCCGCCAAGCGGGAGCGGATCGCCGAGCTGGGCGCGACCGCCGTCGAGCCCGGCGCCCGGCTGCCGGAGCGGGTCGACGTGGTCGTCGAGACGGTCGGCGCGGCCACCTTCGACCACTCGCTGAAGTCCGCCGCGCCGAGGGCCCGGATCGTGGTCTCCGGCGCCACCGCCGGGCACGAGCCGAAGGTCAACCTGCGCCGGGTCTTCGCCATGCAGCTGGAGATCCTGGGCACCTCGATGGGCACCCCCGACGAGCTGGCCGCGCTGCTCGCGTTCTGCGCCGAGCGCGGCGTGCGCCCGGTGGTGGACACCGTGGTCCCGTTCAGCGAGGTCGCCGACGCCTTCGCCCGCCTGCACTCCGGCGACGTCTTCGGCAAGGTCGTCGTCGACCACACCGCCTGACCGGTGGAGCGGCCGGCCGCCCGGGCCGGGTGTCGTCGTGCCCGGGTGGTTGTCGGGCTTCGAGGGCCGGTGCCCGGGTGGTGGTCGCGCTTCGAGTGTCGACGCCTGGGTGGTCGTCGCCCGGGTGGCCGGCGTGCGCGGGTGTCCCCTCCGCCGGGGTCAGAGGCGGTTGTCGAGGGTGGCGATGTCGTCGCGGGCGGCGTCGGTGGGGATGCGGCCCTTGGCGGCCTGGTCGCCGTAGAGCGACCAGCGCAGGAACTCGACCGTGGTGTCCGAGACCACCCGCAGCGCGGCGCCGTCGCTGAGCAGCGCCCGGCCGTGGTCGCCCTTCGGCAGGCTCAGCATCGCCTTCGGCCAGGGCACCCTGTCGTAGGCGGCCCTGCCGGCGGCGTACTCGACCACCTCGTCGGCCTCGCCGTGCACGAAGAGCTGCGGTGCGGCGGCGCCCGCGAAGGCGGTACCGACGCCGAGCGCCGTGCCGGCGAAGACGACCCCGGCGTCCAGCCGCTCGTCCCGGCCGGCGGTGAACAGGCCGATGGTGGTCACCCCGCCGGCCGAGTGCCCGGCCGCCGCCACCCGGTCCGTGGCCAGCCGGCCGCGCAGCGGGTCGCCGGCGCGGGCGTCGAGGGCGAGCACCTGGGTCAGCACGTACGACACGTCGGCCGGCTGGTTGAGCACGTCGAGCACGTTGCCGTCGCCACCACGGGCGGTGTGCGGGAAGGTCGGCGCGGCCACCACGAACCCGGCCGCCGTCCAGCGGGTGAGCAGCGTCTCGTAGTCGGCCGGCCGCCCGTTCAACCCGTGGCTGAACATCACGACGGGGAACCTGCCCGTGGCGGCGTCCGCCGACCGCTCCGGCTGCCCACCGGGCTTCCCGGCCGCCGGGTACCAGAGGGTCACCGGCAGCGGTCGCTTTCCGTCGCGGTTCAGCTTCAGCTGGCGTACGCCGACGGCGAAGGCATTGTCGGGCGCGGTGCCGGCGGGCACCCGCGGGGTGGGGGCGGCCGCCTGCGCGGGCGGTGCCGGGACCGTCACCTGCGGAGCAGCCGCCTGCGGGGCCGGCCCGGCGTCGTCGGAGCAGCCGACCAGACCGGCGGTGAGCAGTGCGGAGGCGAACAGGGCGGGGGTGACACGACGCGGCATGAGACCGATTGTGCCTCGCGACTCGCCCCCGCCCACCGGGGATCGACGCGTGCGCTCCCGGGGCGCCCGTCCGCCCCCTTCCTGCCTCGCCGCTCCGGGTGCCGTGCGCGCCGGTCTGCGCCTCGGGCGGCAGCCGGCCTGCGCTTCGGCGGCGTCGGCCTGCGCCTCGGGCTGTGCGTCGGGCTGTGCCTCATGATCCATTGATGCCGGCCCGGGCGGGACGCGGCCGGGAGCCCGGCGGAGCGCCAACCGATCATGGGCGCGGCTCGGGGGCGACGCGGGCGCGGAGGCGGGCGAGGTCGGCGGCGTCCTTCGCCCGCCGGGGCCGGTCCGGCATCCAGACGGGGAACATCTCCTTGAACTCGATCTGGGCGGCCACGGAAATCATCGGGACGGTCAGCGCGCCGATGCGACCGGGCGGGCCGGCCAGCATCCCGTCCGGCAGCGCCGTGCCCGCCCAGGGCCCGGCACCCACCACCACCTGCCCCGTCGCGTCCCGCGCCAGGTACGCGACGCTCATCTCGACGTCCTCGCGGACGAGGTCGAGCTGCACGTCCGGGGGCATCCCGGGGTCGGGTCGCCAGCCGTGCCCGCGCAGCAGACCGCCCAGCCGGTCGGCGTCGGCGCGCCAGCAGTACCAGTCGACGTCGACGTGCGGCCTGGTGATCTCACCCAGGTGGAAGTCCATCGCCCAGCCGCCCCGGAGCCACACCTCGATGCCGGCCGCCGACGCCAGCCCGGCCAGCTCCGTGATGCCGTCCAGTTGCCGCCCCGCGAGATCGTCCACGGCGGCACCGTAGCCGGATGGTCCCTCCCCGCGCACGCGCCTTTGCACGCCCAGCCCGCCGACCGCGACGCCCGACTCCGCGACGCCCGACTCCGCGCCGGCTGCTCCCGGCCCGCGGCGGTCGCGCGCGGTTCCGGGTCCGGTGCGGGGGCGGTCGCGCGGCTCCGGGCCGGCGCGGGCGGGTCAGCGGGCGGGGTGGGTCTCGAACGCCGTCACGCCGGGGCGGCGGGCGTCGCCGGGTAGGCGGCGGCCGGCGGCCGGGTCGCCGTAGAGCGTCCAACGGAGGAAGTCCGTGGTCGTGGCCAGGACCTGGTCGAAGCCGGGTCGTCCCGGGGTGAGGTACTCGCCGTGGCCCTGCCCGAGCAGGCTCAGGAAGGCGGTCGGGCCGGCCGTGCGGTGGTACGCGGCGCGGCCGACCGTCACCGGCACGATCTTGTCCGCCGTGCCGTGTACGAAGAGCAGCGGGGCCGCCGGCCCGGCGAAGCTGCCGGCCGTTCCGCCACCGGCGATCACGATGCCGGCGCGCAGCCGCCCCGAGCGCCCGGAGGCGAACATGCCGGCCGTGGTGAAGCCGCCCGCCGAGTGGCCGGCGGCGGCGACCCGGGTGACGTCGAGGTGCCCGGCGAGCGGGTCCCCGGCCCGGGTGTCGAGCCGCACCAGGTGCCGGATCAGCCGCCAGCCGTCGGCGGGCTGGTGGCGTACGTCGGCACGGCTGAACCGGGCGGCGCCGCGCCGGGTGTGCGGGTAGGCCGGGGCGGCCACCACGAACCCGGCGGCGGCCCAGCGCGCGGTCAGGCCGGCGTGCAGCTCGGGCAGGCTGTGCAGTCCGTGGCTGTAGACCACCACGGGGAAGCGCCCGGCGGCCACCGCGTCGCCCTCCGTCGGGTACCAGACGGTCACCGGCAGGGGGCGCGCCGAGGTCGGGTCGACGGTGAACGTGCGTACGCCGACGGCGTAGGCGGCCACGGGCACCGGGCGGGCCGGCGGTGTGCCGGGCGCGGCGGCTCCCGCCGGGGCGCAACCGGCCAGCAACGTCGTCATCAGCACGGCGACCAGCCGCTTTGTCCCCACGGATTCACGGTAGGTGCCCGGCGGCCCGCAGTGGTCCCGCCGTCCGGACCGGACGCCCTCACCACCCGGGCGGATCGTCTCCACCGGCCGGCTGGACCTGACCCCGGGACGCGCGCCGGGGACGGCGGCGCGCAACCGGCTTGGCTAGGGTCACCGCCATGCCTGAGAACCGCACAGACCCGAGCGGCAACACCGAGGCGTTCCGCGCCTACGCCCACACCGCCGAACCCGAGGCCCCGGCCGGCGCGTCCCGGACGCCGCTGCTCGTCGGCGCGGCGGTCGTCGCGGTCGTGCTGGTCGCCCTCCTCGCCTGGCTCGCGCTGGGCTGAGCGGCGTGGCGCCGCCTGGAGGCCCGGAGCCGGGCGCGGGAGAGCCGCCGATGGGCAGCCCTGAGCCGGCGGCGGGCCCGGGGCGCGTTCCGGGGCGGTGGCGGAGGCTCCGCTCCGGTCTTCGCGGCGTCCACCGGGGCAGTGCCGCCCTCGGCCTGGTGCTGCTGCTCGCGGGCCTGACGTACGCCGTGGCCATCGGGGCGTACAAGTGGCACCTGCACGCCAAGGCGGAGCGGCTGCGGACGGACGGCGTCCCGGTGCGGGCCACGGTGAGCGACCGCCGCGACACCGTCGGACGCGGCGGCGGCACCGACACCGTCCAGGTCTGGTACGAGTACGGCGGTGTCCAGCACAACGAGCGCATCCTCTGCGGCTCGGCCGGCGGCTGTACCGAGGAGCCCCCGGAGGAGATGATGCTCTGGGTCGATCCGGAGCGGCCGGCGGAGTTCGTGGCCGCCAACGGCAGCACCGACGACTCGGTCTTCTTCCTCAACTCCTGGGGCGGCATCCCGTTCGGGCTGCTGGGTGCGGCGTTGGGCGGGGGTTTCCTCTTCGCGGCCCTCGTTGCGACGGGGATGCTCGACCGGCCCGCCCCCGCACCACCCCGGCGGGGCCGGGGGCGCGGCCGCGTACGGCGCACCCGGGCCGCCAGGCGACGTGGAAAGGCCCGCCGCTGAGGTCCACGGTGGTGGCGCGCGGACCTCGGCCACCGGTCGCCGATGCGGGTGGTGACCTGCGGGCCGAGCGACGCGACAAGCTCCGTGGGTGCCGGTCCGGTCGCGTCAGCCGGCGTGGGTGCCGGCCTGGGCGGTCAGCCGGCGGTCTCGATGACGGCGCGGGTCTGGAGGGCGATCTCGCGTTCCTCGTCGGTGCCGACGACGCAGACGGTCACCTCGGCGCCCTCCGGCGAGACGACCCGGTCGCCGGAGCCGGCGTTGCGCTCGGGGTCCACCGCGATGCCGAGCCGCTCCAGGCCGGCCAGGGCGGCGGCGCGCACCGGCGCGGCGTGCTCGCCGACGCCGGCGGTGAAGGTGACGGCGTCCACCCGGCCGAGCAGCGCGTAGTACGCCCCCACGTAGCCCGTGATCCGCCGGCAGTAGACGTCGAAGGCGAGCGCCGCCGCCGGGTCGCCGTCCGCCCGGCGGGCGAGCACCTCGCGCATGTCGTTGGCGCCGGTCAGCCCGAGCAGGCCGCTGCGGTGGTTGAGCAGGTCGTCGATCTCGTCGACGGAGAGCCCGCCCTCGCGGCGCAGGTGGAAGATCACGGTCGGGTCCAGGTCGCCGCTGCGGGTGCCCATCACCAGGCCCTCCAGCGGGGACATCCCCATCGAGGTGGCCACGCTCCGGCCGCCGGCCACCGCGCAGGCGCTCGCGCCGTTGCCGAGGTGCAGGGTGATCGTGTTCACCTCGGCGTACGGGCGGCCGAGCAGCTCGGCGGTGCGCCGCGACACGTACGCGTGCGAGGTGCCGTGGAACCCGTAGCGCCGGATGCCGTACCGCTCGGCGGTGTCCCGCTCGATCGCGTAGGTCGCGGCGGCCTCGGGCAGGGTGTGGTGGAACGCGGTGTCGAAGACGGCGACCTGCGGCACCTCCGGCAGCGCCGCCCGGGCGACCTCGATGCCGGTCACGTTGCCGGGGTTGTGCAGCGGCGCGAGCGGGACCAGGTCGCGGATCGCGGCGAGCACCGCGTCGTCGATCAGCACCGGCTCGCCGAACCGCTTCCCGCCGTGCACCACCCGGTGCCCGACGGCGGCCAACCCGGTCAGGTCCAGCCCGTCGAGGATGCCCCGGACGGCCGTCTCGTGGTCGGCCGGGCCGCCGCCGGCCTCGCCGACCCGCTCCACGGTGCCCTTGTCGACCACCCGGTCGCCGTCGAAGAGCCGGAACTTCACCGACGACGACCCGCAGTTGAGGACGAGGACGCGATCCGTCGGGCGCTGCTGCGGGGCGGCGGGACCGTTCATGACGACTCCTCGGTGGCGGCGGCCTGGATGGCGGTGATCGCCACGGTGTTCACGATGTCCGGCACGGTGGCGCCCCGGGACAGGTCGTTGACCGGCCGGCGCAGGCCCTGCATCACCGGCCCGACGGCCACCGCCCCGGCGGAACGCTGCACCGCCTTGTACGTGTTGTTGCCCGTGTTCAGGTCCGGGAAGATGAAGACCGTGGCCCGGCCGGCGACCTCGCTGCCGGGCAGCTTCGTCGCCGCGACGGCCGGGTCGATGGCCGCGTCGTACTGGATGGGCCCCTCGACGAGCAGGTCGGGCCGGCGCTCGCGGACCAGCTTGGTGGCCGCCGCGACCTTCTCCACGTCGGCGCCCGCCCCGGAGCTGCCGGTGGAGTAGGAGAGCATCGCGACCCGTGGCTCGATGCCGAACCGGGCGGCGGTGTCGGCCGAGGAGATGGCGATGTCGGCGAGCTGGGCGGCGTCCGGGTCGGGGTTCACCGCGCAGTCGCCGTAGACCAGCACCCGGTCGGCGAGCAGCATGAAGAAGACGCTGGAGGCGACCGAGACGCCCGGCACGTTCCGGATGATCTCGAACGCGGGCCGGATCGTGGCGGCGGTGGTGTGGGTCGCGCCGGAGACCATCCCGTCGGCGTGTCCCGTCTGCACCATCAGCGTGCCGAAGTAGTTCGGCTGGGCGACGATGTCGTGGGCCAGGTCGAGGGTCACGCCGCGGTGGGCGCGCAACTTGGCGTACGTGGCGGCGAACTCGTCGCGCCACTCGCTGGCGACGGGGTCGACCACCCGCGCCCCGGCGATGTCGATGCCCAGTTCGCGGGTGCGTCGCGCGATGTCGTCCGGGCGGCCGAGCAGGGTGATGTCGGCGACGCCCCGGCGCAGCAGGATCTCCGTCGCGCGCAGGATCCGTTCCTCCGCCCCCTCGGGCAGCACGAGGTGCCGACGACGGGCGCGGGCGCGGTCGATCAGGTCGTACTCGAACATCAGCGGGGTGACCCGCGCGGAGCGGCTGACCCGCAGCCGGCGGGCCAGGTCGTCGGTGTCCACGCAGCGCTCGAACGCGCCGAGCGCGGCCTCCACCTTGCGCGGGTTGGCCGCGCTGGGCCGCCCCTCGATCCGGCTGGACGCGGCGACGGTGTCGTAGCTGTCGCTGGGCACGGAGAGCACCGCGAGCCCGGTGTTGAGCCCCTCGACCAGCCGCATCGCCCGTGGGTCGGGCTGCTCGCCGAGGGTCAGCACGAGCCCCGAGACGCAGACCTGCCCGGCCACGTGCGCGGCGCTCGCCGCCACCAGCAGGTCGGCCCGGTCGCCGGGGGTGATCACCAGAGCGCCCTCGGTCAGGTGGTCCAGCAGCGTCGGCACGTGCGCCGCGCCGACCACGTAGTCGAGCACGTCGCGGCTGAGCGCGTCGTCGTCCCCGGCGAGCAGGGTGGCGCCGAGCGCCGCCGCCACCTCGGCCACCGTCGGCGCCGACACGGTCGGCACCTCCGGGATGGCGTACGTGGGCACGGGCAGCTCGGGCAGCGTCATCGGGCCGGGTGCCCGGTTGGCGATCACCGCCAGCACCGTCGCCCCGAGGTCCGCCAGATCGTGGTACGCCCCGCGCGCGGCGGCCGCGATCGCCGCCGGCTCCTGCCCGAAGCCGTCCACGACGGGCACCACCACGCTGCCGAACTCGGTGGCCAGCCGGGCGTTGAAGGCCAGCTCGCGGGGGCCGGCCCCGTCGCCGCCGTCGGCGAAGTCGCTGCCCACCACGACCACGGCGGGGCAGCGCCGTTCGACTTCCCGGTACCGCTCGACGATGCCGGCGACGAGCTGTTCCCGCCGCCCGTCGGCGACCAGCGCGGTCGCCTCGGCGTAGCTGGTGCCGCTCAGGTCGGCCAGCGGAAGCTCGATCCGGTAGCGGTCACTGAGCAGGGCGAGGATCGGGTCGGGACCGTCCCCGCGCACCAGCGGCCGGAACGCGCCGATCCGCTCGACCTGCCGGGACAACAGCTCGGCCAGGCCGAGGGCGATGGTCGACTTTCCGCCGCCGGAACCCACGCTGGTCAGGTACACACTCCGCGCCACCCACCCACCCTAGAAGATCTTCGGACTCCCGGCTCGGGTCCTTCGCCCCTCTTTCGTTGATCATGACGTTGCCGTCACGACACGCCAGGACCGGCTGTCGGCAACGCCATGATCAACGGCGCCGGGTGGGGTCAGTGGGCGGGGTCGGTGGGTGGGTATTGGCGGCGCACCCAGGAGGGCATGTCGGCGAGGCGCTTCTGGCCGAAGCCGCCGCAGATCTGGCAGATCTTCGAGCCGAAACAGACGAAGCACCGCCGCTCCTCGCCGCTGTCGTCGAGGAGGTATCCCCGGGCGAGGCACTCCGGGCACCAGCCGATCCCGTCGCAGTCACCGCAGAGCACGTGACCGGGCTTGCGGGTGGCTTCGGTGACGACCGGCTCGGGCGGTACGAACCGCTTCGGCGGCGCGGGAGGGGGAGGGGGGCGGATGGCAGTGCCGGCGGGATCCGCGTAGAGCAGGACGGGCGGGGTGCTGCCGCCGAGGTCGGCCCGGGACAAGCCGGGGTACGCCATGAGCCAGAGGAAGAAGCCGTCGCGGATGGCCGACGCGGTGGCGACCGCCGTCGAGGAGGCGTCGAGATCGGTGTGCCAGCCCTGCGCCGCGAGCCGGTGCGCGATGTGCTGGACGACCTCGACCGAGCCGAAGTCGGTGGTGAGACGGAGCGTCGCCCGGCGGGCGTACCAGAGTGGTTCGTGCCAGAGGTCCTCCTCCGGCTCCCGGGACATCGGGACGGGGAGCGTCTGCCCGGGGGCGAGGTGGGCGGCGACCCCGAGGATTTCCTCGCGCAGGACGCGACCGTGTCGTTCCAGCGTCCTTCGCGCGCCGGGAACCTCGGCGACATCCGCCCAGGCGTCGGTCACGGCGCCTCCGCCGGTCGCTCCGGCGCCTCCGCCCGCTCCGGGGCCCTCTGCCGGTCGTCCCGCGGCCCTCGCCCGCTGCGGGGCCTCTGCCGGTCGCCCCGGGACCCCGCTCGCTCCGGGGCCCGCGCGCGGGCGGGACGGCGATGGGCGCCGTCGGCCGGCGCGACCGTGGCGCCGCCGGTCGTCTCCATGCCGTACCCCGACCGTCGAGCGGACAGACCGACGTCACTGTAACGCCGCGCTCGTCGACTCGGGTAGAGCTACTCGTCGTCGGGGTCGTCGAGGCGGGCCAGCCAGGTGGCGAAACGCTCGATCGGCGTCTCGAACTCGGGGTTGAGGTCGACGAAGTCGCGCAGGCGCTCGCCGAGCCACTCCATGGTGACCTGCTCGTCGCCCCGGCGCTCGACCAGTTCCTCGATGCCTCGATCAGTGAAGTACATGCTCTCCGTTGCCTCCTCGTGGTCGGGGTGCGGACAGGTGCCGTCGCGTGCGGGGCGGGCGGGACGGCGAGCGGGGCAGAGCCGTCGTGTCGACGGCTCTGCCCCGTGCGCTGGGTGGTGCGTCAGGTCACGGGCGGGGCAGGGCCGCCTCGATCAGCGCGGTCTGCTCGACCTCGTGCATCTTCGCCGAGCCGACGGCCGGGGCGGCCGCGGCCGGGCGGGAGATCCGGCGCAGCCGGACGTCCGTCAGGTGCTCCAGCAGGTTGAGCGCGACGAACGACCAGGCACCCTGGTTGGCCGGCTCCTCCTGCACCCAGGCGAAGTCCTCGGCGTTCGGGTACGCCGCGAGGGCGGCCCGGATCTCCTCGACCGGCATCGGGTAGAGCTGCTCGATCCGGATGATCGCGGTGTCGGTGACGCCGCGATCGGCGCGGGCCTGGAACAGGTCGTAGTAGACCTTGCCCGAGCAGAGCAGCACCCGCTTCACCTGCTCCGGCGCCAGAGCGCCCGAGTCGGGCAGCACCGGCTGGAAGGTGCCGGAGGTGAAGTCCTCGACCGAGGAGACACAGAGCTTGTGCCGCAGCAGCGACTTCGGCGTGAACACCACCAGCGGCTTGCGCTTCGGCGAGAGCGCCTGGCGGCGCAGCAGGTGGAAGTAGTTGGCCGGGGTGGTCGGGATGGACACCCGCATGTTGTCCTCGGCGCACATCTGGAGGAACCGCTCCGGGCGGCCGGAGGTGTGGTCCGGGCCCTGGCCCTCGTGGCCGTGCGGCAGCAACAGCGTGACCGCGGAGCGCTGGCCCCACTTCACCTCGCCGGAGGAGATGAACTCGTCGATCACCGACTGGGCGCCGTTGACGAAGTCGCCGAACTGCGCCTCCCAGCAGACCAGCGCGTCGATGTTCTCCACCGAGTAGCCGTACTCGAAGCCCATCGCCGCGTACTCGCTGAGCAGGGAGTCGTGCACGAAGAACCGGGACCGCTCGCCGTCGCCGGTGAGCGACTGCAACGGCAGGTAGTCGTTGCCGGTCCGGGAGTCGACCACGGAGGCGTGCCGCTGCACGAAGGTGCCCCGGCGGGAGTCCTGGCCGGCGAGCCGGACGGTGACCCCGTCGTGCAGCAGCGCGCCGAACGCGATGATCTCGCCGAAGCCCCAGTCGATGTTGCCCTCGACGGACATCTTGGCCCGCCGGTCGAGCAGCTGCTGGATCCGCTTGTGCGGGGTGAAGCCCTCCGGCAGGTTGACGTGCGCCTCGCCGACGGCCCTGACGACGGCGGCGTCGGTGGCGGTCTCCACCTGCGGCTCCGGCTCGTCCTCCCGCTTGGGGCGGCTGAGCTGCCGCGGCGTGGTGGCCGCGTCGCGGGTGGCCTTGAAGACCCGCTCCAGCTGCGACTGGTAGTCGCGCAGCAGCTCCTCCGCGTCCTCCACGGTGATGTCGCCGCGCCCGATCAGTTCCTCGGTGTAGAGCTTCCGTACGGACCGCTTCGAGTCGATGATCTTGTACATCTGCGGGTTGGACATCGACGGGTCGTCGCCCTCGTTGTGTCCGCGCCGGCGGTAGCAGACCATGTCGATGACGACGTCCTTGTTGAACGCCTGCCGGTACTCGAAGGCCAGCCGGGCGACCCGGACCACGGCCTCGGGGTCGTCGCCGTTGACGTGGAAGATCGGCGCCTGGATCATCCGGGCGACGTCCGTGCTGTAGAGGCTGGAGCGGCTGTACTCCGGGGCGGTGGTGAAGCCGACCTGGTTGTTGACCACCACGTGGACGGTGCCGCCGGTGCGGTAGCCGCGCAGCTGGGAGAGGTTGAGGGTCTCGGCGACCACGCCCTGACCGGCGAAGGCGGCGTCACCGTGCACCGCCAGCGGCAGCACGGTGTAGCCCTCCAGCTTGAGGTCTATCCGGTCCTGCTTGGCCCGGACGATGCCCTCCAGCACCGGGTCGACGGCCTCCAGGTGCGACGGGTTCGCCACCACCGAGACCTTGACCGCGTGGTCGCCGTCGGGGGTGGTGAACTTGCCGTTCTGGCCCAGGTGGTACTTCACGTCGCCGGAGCCCTGGGTGGAGCGCGGGTCCAGGTGCCCCTCGAACTCCGAGAAGATCTTCTCGTACGGCTTGCCGACGATGTTGGCCAGCACGTTGAGCCGGCCACGGTGGGCCATGCCGATGACGACCTCGTCCAGCCCGCCCTCGGCGGAGGCCTCCAGCACCTCGCCGAGCAGCGGGATCAGCGACTCGCCGCCCTCCAGCGAGAAGCGCTTCTGCCCGACGTACTTGGTCTGGAGGAAGGTCTCGAACGCCTCGGCGGCGTTGAGCCGGTTGAGCACGTGCTTCTGCTCGTCGGCCGGCGGCTTCTCGTACTTGCGCTCGATCCGTTCCTGGATCCAGCGCCGCTCCTCCGGGTCCTGGATGTGCATGTACTCGATGCCGACGCGCCGGCAGTACGAGTCGCGCAGCACGCCGAGGATGTCGCGCAGCTTCATCCGCTGCTTGCCGGCGAAGCCGTTGACCGGGAACTCGCGGTCGAGGTCCCAGAGGGTCAGCCCGTGCTGGAGCACGTCCAGGTCGGGGTGCTTGCGGATCTTGAACTCGAGCGGATCGGTGTCGGCCATCAGGTGACCGCGCACGCGGTACGCGTGGATCAGCTCGTGCACCCGGGCGGTCTTGTTGATCTGACCCTCGTTGTTGACCGCGACGTCGCGCATCCAGCGCACCGGCTCGTAAGGGATGCGCAGCGAGGTGAAGATCTGGTCGTAGAAGCCGTGCTCGCCGAGCAGCAGCTCGTGCATGACCTTCAGGAACTCGCCGGACTGGGCGCCCTGGATGATCCGGTGGTCGTACGTGCTGGTGAGGGTGATGACCTTGCTGACGGCCAGCTCGGCCAGGGTGGCCTCGGACATGCCCTGGTAGGGAGCCGGGTACTCCATCGCGCCGACGCCGATGATCGCGCTCTGCCCCTGCATGAGCCGCGGCATCGAGTGCACGGTGCCGATGCCGCCCGGGTTGGTCAGCGAGATCGTGGTGCCGGAGTAGTCGTCCATGGTCAGCTCGTTGCGGCGGGCGCGCCGGACCACGTCCTCGTACGCCTGCCAGAACTGCCGGAAGTCCATCTGCTCGCAGGCCTTGATGGAGGGGACCACCAGGTTGCGGCTGCCGTCCGGCTTGGTCAGGTCGATCGCGATGCCCAGGTTGACGTGCTCCGGCCGGACCATGACCGGCTTGCCGTCGACCTCGGCGAAGGAGTTGTTCATCTCCGGGTGGGCGACCAGGGCGCGGACCATCGCGTACCCGATGAGGTGGGTGAAGCTGACCTTGCCACCGCGCCCACGGGTGAGGTGGTTGTTGATCACGATGCGGTTGTCGACCAGCAGCTTGGCCGGGACGGCGCGCACGCTGGTGGCGGTCGGCACGGCCAGCGAGGCGTCCATGTTCTGGACGATCTTCGCGGCCACGCCGCGCAGCGGGGTGGTCTGCGGGCCGGTGGCGGTCGGCTTGGTCGCCGCGGGCTTGGCGGGAGCCGCCTTCTCGGGAGCCGCCTTCTCGGGCGCCGGCTTGGCCGGGGCGGCCTTGGCGGCGGGCTTCTCGGGCTTGGGCTCCGGCTTCTTCTCGGCCGGCTTCTTCTCGGCGGGCTTCTTCTCCGCCGGCTGCGCGACCGCGGCGGCCGCCTCCTGCTGGCCGGCGGGTTCCGGCTTGGCGGCCGGCTTCGGGGCCTGCTCAGCTCCGCGCGGCTTCCCGGCGCCCGGCGCCGGGCGGTAGTCCGCGAAGAAGTCGTGCCAGGCCGAATCGACGCTGGTGGGGTCGGCGAGGTAGCGCTGGTACATCTCCTCGACGATCCACTCGTTCGGACCGAAACCCGCCAGTGGGTTCTCCTGCGAAGTCTGCTGGGTCGACACGGCCGGTAATCGCCTCTTTCACGCGGGTTTGTGTGTCACGCGGTGTCCGGACGAACCCTGCCTGCGGGCGCGCACGAGACGGCTCCCAGGCTACGCCGTACGGATGCCACAGGCATTTCCGCCTCCGACCCGTGGCCGGTTTCACAGAAGATGCCAGAAGTTCACCAAGCGCTGCGCGCGCGGTCGGCTGCTGGTAAGGCCGGATGTGGTGGTGAGCCCCACGTCGCACGGCGGCGGGGGTGGTGCCGGGCACCACCCCCGCCGTCTGGACGCGTCAGGAGATGTCGCGCCGCCGGGTGATGAGGACGCCGGCGACCCCGCTCACCACCGCGTAGCCGATCAGCACGAGCGCGCCGACCCACCACGCGGGGGTGAAGTCGGTCTGGCCCTCGCTGACCATGACGGTCGAGGCGACGGCCGGCCAGATCACCTGCCACTTGACCACGGCCTCGCTGTCCAGCAGGTTCGACAGCAGCACGAAGAGCAGCCCGACGACCTGCGTGCCGACCAGGTAGAGCACCGCCGCGGTGATCACCGCGCCGAGCTGGTTCGTGATCAGCGTGCCGATGCCGATGCCGAGGACCGTCCAGATCGCGTACGCCAGCAGGTTGAGCAGCAGCGCCCGCTGCACGGCCCACTCGCCGAGCAGGGTCCCGTGGCCGTTGGCCGACAGGAACACCGCCCCGGCGGCCAGGTCGATCAGCGTGGTCACCAGCCAGAACGCGAAGCCCAGCAGGCTGGCCGCGACCAGCTTGCTGAGGATCACCGACGTGCGCCGGGGCGTGGCCAGGAACGTCGTGGTCGCCGTCTGGTGGAAGAACTCGTTGGTGACCATCAGGATGCCGATGAGCATCACGAACATCAGGCCCAGGTACTGCCCGGAGGTGTACAGGTTGGCGGCCTGCGCCGCCGCGGAGGCCTGGTCGCCGGTGACGCCCAGTTCCTCGGCGTTGCCGTTCAACGTCTCGTTGGCGACCCAGGCGTTGAAGGCGAAGGCCAGCGCGATCGACAGGAACGCGGCGATGGCCAGCCACCACCACGTGCTGGTGGTGCGGATCTTGAGAAGCTCGGACCGGACGAGGTTCATCGGATGCCCGCCTTTCCGGCCGTCAGCTCCAGGAAGACCCGTTCCAGGTCGGGCCGTTCCGTGGTCAGTTCGTGCAGTTCGACGCCCGCCGTCAGGGCGACCCGCCCCACGGTCGGGGCGTCCACCCCGCCCACCAGCAGGACGCCGTGCTCGTCGCGGTCGACGGTGGCCGGCCCCTCCTTGAGGGCGGCGGTCAGCGCGTCGGCCTGCGGGGTGCGGACCCGGACCCGGACGCCCTGCGCCATCGAGCCGATCACCTGCTCGACCGTGCCCTGCCGGACCAGCTGCCCGGCCGCGATGATCACCACGTCGTCGGCGAGCAGCTGCATCTCCGACAGCAGGTGGCTGGAGACCAGCACCGTGCGGCCCTCGTGCGCGAGGTTCTTGAGGAAGCCGCGCATCCACCGGATGCCCTCCGGGTCGAGCCCGTTGGCGGGCTCGTCGAGGATCAGCACGCGCGGGTCGCCGAGCATCCCGGCGGCGATGCCGAGCCGCTGCTTCATGCCGAGCGAGTAGCCCTTGAACTTGCGCTTCGCCGCCGGGGTGAGCCCGACCTGCGCCAGCGCCTCGTCGGCCCGGTGCTTCGGCAGGCCGGCCGCCGCGGCGATCACCCGCAGGTGGTTGATGCCGGTGCGGCCCTTGTGCGCGCTGGACGCCTCCAGCACGGCGCCGACGTGCCGCAGCGGGTCGGTCAGGTCGGCGTAGCGCCGCCCGCTGATGGTCGCCGTCCCGCTGGTCGGCGTGACCAGGTTCAGCAGCATCCGCAGCGTGGTCGTCTTGCCGGCGCCGTTGGGGCCGAGGAAGCCGGTCACCCGCCCCGGTTCGACGGTGAACGACAGGTCGTTGACGGCCCGGACGTTCTTGTACTGCTTCGTCAGGCCGGACACCACGATCTGACCGTCACCGGTGGGGCTTCTCTGCCCGTCAGTCATTGCTCTCCTTCGTGCGGTGGCGTCGGGGTACGCCGTGACACAGCGTGGCGGGCGGGCGCAACCAGGTCAATCAGGCGCACTTCCGAGATCCACCTCCGCCTCAGGCAGGAGGCCCTCATCCCCAGGAACGATTATCCGATGTCGTCGGCCACGGCGATCCAGGTTGCCCGGGCCCAGGCCAACAGGGCGCCGTCGGGTGCGTACAGGCTGGTGTGCACGAGCGCCTTGCGGCCCTCGCCGCCGACCATGACGCCGGTCACCACGCACTCGTCGCCCGGCTCCGGCAGCGCCGCGACCACCGCCGCGATCCGGCCCAGGACGTACGGCCGGCCGGGGGCGATCACGGCCCAGCCGCCGGGGCAGTCCAGCGCGGCCCAGGCGGTGGCGGTCGTGACCGACCCGGGCACCCGGAACGGCGCGGCGGTGCGGCCGTCCGGCAGCCGCCCCGGAAAGATCCGCAGCCCGTCGGCGCGGTCCGGGCCGCAGACGTAGCAGCCCGGGAAGGGGTGGTCGACCAGCCCGGGGTACGCCGCCGAGGCGGCCCGCGCGGCCGGCAGGTCCACCGGCGGCACCACCGCCCGGGGGTCCTCCGTGGGGCGGACCTGGGCGACGAGATTGCCCTGCGGGTCGCGGACCTCGCCGTCGGCGAGAGTGAGCGGGGTCTCCAACGGGGGCGGGCGACGCAGCGTCACCTCGACCGGCCCGGGGCCGGCGGCGCCGGCGAGGACCCCGGCGCTCCAGCCGCCGTTGCCCGAGCCGGGCGGCCCGTTGAAACGCGACTCGATGATCATGAGACACCTCCGACCGCGACGCCCGGCCCCGTCGCCGGTGCGCCCCCGGCAGCCTCGCACGTCGCGACCCGGCACCGGCACGGGCCGGGCGCCTCAGGGCTGTCGGCGGCGGGCCAGCGAGCGGAGGCCCCGGACCCGCCGGGTCCAGCGGTGCGACGGGGCCGATGCCAGCCCCAGGTGGTGAGCCGCCGTGTCCAGGCTGTCCTCGATGAGGGCGTCGTGCAGCGGGCGGTAGACCGTCGGCCAGCTCACCCACGCCGGCCACCGCGTGGTCATGACGAGGGAGTGACGCAGCAGGCAGCGTCGGTCGGTGACCCGTAGGACCTCGTACCCGTGATGGCCGCGGAAGCCGGCCGGCGCGGAGAACTCGAACCGGATCCGGGCCCCGGGCTCGTACGCGACGACGGTGTAGCGGATCGGCCCGTGCCCGCCACGGGCGCCGACGCCGAGCGGGCGGTCGAACCGCATTGCCGGCCACCGCCCGTGCGGCCACAACCGGTCATCCGCAGTCGCGAGGGAGTCGATCAATGCGCCCACGGCTGCGGGAGGCGCCGCGAGCTGCCGCTCGTGGATGTTGCGGACCATGACTCTCCTAGAGAGCATTCGCTACTTCAAGTAGAGGGTAGTCTCTACCTCATGCCGCAGCCGGTCAAGCACTCGGCCGACGTGATGCTCGACGCCGTCCGGGCCCTGGTGCTCTCGGGCGGGCCTGCCGCCGCCTCCGCCCGTGCCGTCTGCCTGGCCACCGGTGCCTCCAGCGGCTCGGTCTACCACCGCTTCCCGCGCCGCGACGACCTCGTCGCCGCCGCCTGGCTACGCGCGCAGGACCGCTTCCTCCGCGTCTACCTGGAGGCCCTCGGCCCGGCCGACGCGCAGGCCGGCGTCCGCGCCGCGGTTGCTGTCCTGACCTGGTGTCGTGCCCACCCCGAGGACGCCGCCCTCCTCCTGCGCCACGCTCTGCGCGACCTGCTGCGCGGCGACACCTCACCCGCGCTCGCCCAGCAGGCGCAGGCCCACCACCGCGCCCTCGGCGATGCCCTCACCGCGATGGCCCACGCCACCGGGCACCGCCCGGCCGATGTCGTGCTGGCCGTGGTCGACCTGCCGTACGCGGTCGCCCGCCGCGCCATGCGCGACGACGGCACTCCCGGCGAGGGCGACGTCGAGGCCGTACGACGAGCGGTCGCACTGCTGCTGCCCGGCCCCTCGGACTCCGTGCAGGCGTCGCCGCCGTGACCGGCCCGACCCGCGAGGCGGCCCGGCGTCGGCTCCGCTCCCTCGCCGGCTGGGAGCTGCTGAACGTCCCCCTACAGGCGTGGGTGTGGTTCCAGCTGGTGGGTCTGCCGCCGACGGCGGCGAACCTCGCCGGCTTCGGGGCGTTCGCGGCCCTGCTCGTGGTGGGCGCGGCCTACTGGGCGCTCAAGCTGCGACAACTGCGCCGCGGGGAGGCGCGCCTGCCCGGCCGGCGTCACTTCGTCACCGCGCGCGCCGCCCTGCCGTTCCTCCTGGTCGCCGTGATCGCCGCCTGCGCCGTGGCCGCCGTGCGGGCGCCCGGCGCGCGGTCGTACCCGGGGCTGGCCTTCGGCCTCTTCGCCGTACTGGAGTACGTCAACTACTTCCGCGTGCAGCTCATGCACGACAACCGGGCCGACCTGCGGCGCCTGGTCACGGTCGGGTTCCGGCGCTCGCATCTCGCCCGGGACCTGCGCGCCACCCGCTGAGACGAGCGCGCCCGCCGTCGTCGCCCCGACACCGGCACGGGCCGTTCACCTCATCGACACTCCTCACCCCGTCGGCCGGCAACCCGAGCCGCCTACACAGGTCCCATGGCCGTTCTGCACGCCGCTGGCGCACCCCTGACGACCAGCGGCTACACCCTGCTGATCGCCGACGACCCGCGCGAGGTCGCCGCCGCGCAACGTCTCCGTCACGAGGTGTTCGCCACCGAACTCGGCGCCACCCTGCGCCCGGGGGCCGCCGGGCTCGACGTCGACGACCTCGACGCGTACTGCGACCACCTGATCGTCCGGCAGGAGGGCACCGGCGAGGTGGTCGGCACGTACCGGCTGCTCCCGCCGGGCCGCACCGACCGGCGGTACGCCGCGACCGAGTTCGACCTCACCGGGCTCGACCCGCTCCGCGACGACCTGGTCGAGGCCGGCCGGTCCTGTGTGCACCCCGATCACCGATCCGGCGCCGTGATCAACCTCATGTGGGCCGGCATCGTCCGCTACCTGCACCTGCGCGGGTCGCGCTGGCTCGGCGGCTGCGCGTCGGTGCCGGTCGCCGACGGGGGCGGGACCGTCGCGCGGGTGTGGGACGAGGTCTCGGCCCGGCACCTGGCCCCGCCGCGGCTGCGCGTACGGCCGAGGCGCCCCTGGTTCGCCGAGCCGGACAGGATCGCCGGGCCGGCGGCGGCCGACGGCTCGACGGCGCGGACCACGGTCCCGCCGCTGCTGCGCGGCTACCTGCGCCTCGGGGCCTGGGTCTGCGGCGAGCCGGCGTACGACCCGGACTTCGGGGTGGCCGACTTCTACGTGCTCTTCTCCCTGGACCGGATGAACCCCCGTTACCTGCGGCACTTCCTCGGCGGGGCCGAGCGGTGAGCACCGCCGGACGCCTCTGGCTGCCCGCGTCGGGGTGCGGGCCGACCTGCCTCCCGCCGGCCGGCGAGGTGCCGGCCGTGTCGCCCGTACGGCGGGCGGGCCGGACCCTCGCCGTCCTCGGGACGCTGTCGGCGGGGGCGGCGCTGGCGGCGCTGCTGCCGGTGCTGCCGGCCGGGGACCGGGCGGCGGCCCTACGTGGTTGGGCCCGGTGGACGCTGCGCGCGTTCGGCGTGCGCCTCGTGGTGCGCGGCCGGCCGCCAACCACGTCTCCTGGCTGGACGTGCTCGCGCTGCTGGCCGTCGCGCCGGCTCGGATGGTGGCCAAGCGGGAGGTCCGGTCCTGGCCGTTGGTCGGGCTGCTCGCGGCGGCGGGCACGGTCCTGGTCGACCGGGCCCGCCCCCGCGCGCTGCCCGCGACGGTCGCCCGGGTCACCGCCGCGCTGCGCGCCGGCAACCCGGTGGCGGTCTTCCCGGAGGGTACGACCTGGTGCGGCACCGCCGAATCGGTCGCCTGCCGCCCCGGCCGGGGGTTCCGTCCGGCGCTGTTCCAGGCGGCGATCGACGCCGGGGCGCCGGTGGTGCCGCTGCGGATCGGCTACCGGTGGGCCGCGACCGGCGTGCCGACCACGGCCGCCGCATTCGTCGGGGACGACGACCTGCTGCGCTCGGTGGGCCGGGTGCTCGCCGCCCGGGACCTGGAGGTGCGGGTGAGCGTCTCCGCCGCCCTGCATCCCGCCCGGCACGCCGACCGGCGGCTGCTCGCCCGGGCGGCCGAGTCGGTCGTGCACGTCCCCGCTGCCGCCGTCGGGCGGGCGCCGGCCGGATATGCGGCGTGAGGACGGGGGGAGAAGCGGGTCAGCCGACCGGGCCGATGCGCTTGGCCAGGCCGACGAACGACTGCCACGCCCGGGAGTCGAAGTGGAGGGTGCCGCCCTCGCGGTCCTTGGTGTCGCGCACCAGCACGACGCCCGGCACGTTGTCGGCGACCTCGACGCAGGAACCGCCGTTGCCGCCGGATTTCGTCGACTTCCGCCACCGCGGGGTCGTCACGTCCATGACTTCGCCACCTCCTTGATCAGCACGGTCGACTGCCGGCGGGGGAGGGCCTCGTTCCGCACTATCTCCCACGTCTTGGCCAGCCTAGCAATGTCGATGGATGCGTCGACGATCTGCGCGCTGAGCTGGTTGTCGGCGTGGGCCACCCGGGTGCCGTCCGGCAGTTCGGCGATGATGAACTGGCCGGCCAGCCCGAGGTACATGCCGGCATCGGCCGGGACGACGTGGAGCTGGACGTGCTCCTGCGTCGCGGCGGCCACCAGGTGGTCGAGCTGCTCGGCCATGAGCCCCGGCTGGTCGAGCACCGGCCGGCGCAGCACGGCCTCGTCGACGACGGCGATGAGCTGGGGCGGCCGCTCCCGGCCGAGGATCGCCTGACGCTCCATCCTGGACGCGACGATCCGCTCGACCTCGTCGGGCGTGAACCGGCCCCCGGCCAGCGTGGCGCGGGCGTAGCGTTCGGTCTGGAGCAGGCCCGGCACGTACGCCAGCTCGAACCAGCGCAGCGTCGTGGCCTCCCGCTCGAACTCGATCCACTCCCGCAGCCAGGCCGGCGTGGCGTCGAGCCGGGCCAGCTCACGGAGCATCCGGCCGAACCGCTCGCCCGTGTCGTGCTGGTCGTCGATCGCCTTCATGTACTCCCGCGTCGGCGGGCGACCGCCCGTCTCGACCGAGCTGACGTGCGACCCGGAGTAGCCGATCGTCCTGCCGAAGTCGTCCTGGCTCAGGCCGAGCTGAGCGCGGAACGTGCGTAGCTCACCCAGCACGTAGTTGGTGGCGGTGCCCATCGATTCCCCAAATTCTGCTCGGTCCCGTCGGCGTGTCTCCCGTGCCCGCTCGAACGCCTCGCTGACCTGCGCGGATACGGCGAGCATGTGTCGACGGTAGTGGTGTCCTCACCAGACTGTCACCACGCGGGCCCGTTCGCCGTCAGTGAGGACGTGGGCGGGTCCTGCCGGGGCCGCCCTGCTCTCCCCCGTGGCGGGGCGGCCCACCTCGACAACGGGGGTGGGGGAGAAGTGGGTCACCGTGGAGGCTGGCACCGGAGTCGGTGCGGACGGCACTGCGCGTGCCCGAACTGCGCGGAGCGGCGGGAGATCCGGAGCCGGCGGCCGAAGCCCGCTCCGGCGCCGCCCCCGCCGCCCCGCCCGGGCCGGCCGGCTCCGTACCTCCCCGGCCCGATCGGACCCTTCGTGCCGCCTCCGGTCGGGCCGAGGGCGAACGACGCGACCGAGATCCTGTGGTACGGCGCGGCCGACCTGGCCGCCGCCGGGCGGGCGCGCCGGTTGAACGGGGGGCGCTGGTGAGGCCCCTGCTCTCCACCCGGCTCCCGCAGCCCGGCCCCGGACCGCGTCCCGGGCGCCCCCGCCACCGCATCGAGGGCCGGCCGCCGCACACGCCGCTGCGACCGCACTGGGGTTGTCGCTCGTGCGGTCAGCCGTGGCCCTGCGCGACCGCGCGACTCTTGCTCAAGGCCGAGTACGAGGGCGAGCAGCACAGCCTGTCGATCTACCTGGCGGGCCTCATGTACGAGGCGATGCGCGACCTCTACCACCTCGACCCGCGCGGCGGTCCCAGCCCTCGGGCCATGTTCGACCGCTTCGTGGCCTGGGGGCCGTACCGCCGGCCGCTCGTGGAACCGGTGCCGTGAGGTTGTCGCGTCCGCGCTTGTAATATCGCGATGTATCGCGTTAGTGTCCTGCCATCCGACGCGCCGACGACGCGGCGTGTCGCGGAGGGAGGACCGATGACCGACTGGACCGTGCACACCCCGCAGCGGATCACCCTGGACGGGCCGATCGCCCGACTCGACGTCCACCTGCTCAGCGGCCGGCTCAACGTGGTGGCCACCGACGGCCCGCCCCGGGTCGACATCATCAGGGTCGGGCGCCGGCCGGTCGTGGTGCGGCACCGTGACGGCCGGCTCTCCGTACGCCAGCAGCGGCGCCGGCGGCTCTCGGACTTCGTCTTCTGGATGGGGCCGCTGTCCCGACTGCCCAGGGTCGACGTCTCCGTCGCGGTCCCCGCCGACGTGCTCGCCGACCTGGAGCTGGTGCAGGGCAGGCTGGTCGCGTCGGGCCTGCGCGGCGAGACCCGGGTGGAGGTGACCGCCGGCCAGATCACCCTGATGGGGCTGCGCGGCCGGACGTCGGCGAAGATCACCGCAGGTCCGGTCGAGGCGCTGGGCGTGGCCGGCGACCTCGACCTGGAGACGGTCTCGGGCGAGGTGACCCTCGCCGACAGCGCGGCGGGCCGGGTCCGGGCCCACACGGCCTCCGGGGCCATCACCTGCGACCTGGACAATCCCCGGCGCAGCGACATCCGGCTCAGCACGATCTCCGGCGGCGTCACCGTCCGGGTCCGCGAGGACAGCGACCTGGCCGTCCGCCTGCACACCACGTCGGGCCGGATCACCAGCGCCTTCCCGCAGGTGCGGAGCGGCGCCGGGCCGGGAGCCGGCGTCGACAGCGAGGGCGTGCTCGGCACGGGTGAGGGTAAGCTCTCCGCGTCCGCCACCTCGGGCAGCATCGCGCTGCTCGCCCGGCCGGTGGGCCACGACGAGGAGGAGTTGCCGTGACCGCCGTGTTCAGTCACGGGCGGCTCCGGCTCTACCTGCTCAAGCTCCTCGACGACGGCCCGAAGCACGGCTACGAGCTGATCCGCCTGCTGGAGGAGCGCTTCCTCGGCCTCTACGCGCCCAGCGCCGGCACCATCTATCCGCGGTTGCAGCGGCTGGAGGCCGACGGGCTGGTCACCCACACCGCCGTCGGCGGCCGCAAGGTCTACGAGATCACCGAGGCGGGCCGGGCCGAGCTGCGCCAGCGGGCCGGCGAGCTGACCGCCCTGGAGGCGGACATCGCCGCCTCGGTGGAGGACCTGTCCGCCCTGGCCGGGGAGATCCGCAACGAGGTACGCGGCTCCGTCCGCGACCTGAAGCGGGAGCTGCGCGAGGCGGCCCGGCAGACCCGGGGCACCCGCTGGGCGCCCCCCGGCTCCGGCCCGACGCCCGCCCCCTCGCCCGGCCCTTCGCCCGCACCCCCCACCGGTCCGGCGCCGGCGCCCGGCCCCGGGTCGACGCCGCTGGACGAGTTCGACCAGCGGCTGGCCGCCTTCGCCGTCGAGGTGGGCGCCCTGGTCCGCGCCCGTCGGCCGAGCGACTCGCAGCTGCGTACGGCCATCCGGTTGCTCGACGGCGCCCTGGACGGGCTGCGTCGGCTGCTGCGCTGAGCGCCGGTCGCCTCACAGGTTCTTTCCAGCGACTGCCCAGCGCGGACGCAGCGAGAGCACGGATGATGGGCGGCATGGCCGCTACCCAGACCGAGGCGCGACTGCTCGTCGTCGAGGACGATCCCAACATCCTCGAACTGCTCTCCGCGAGCCTGCGCTTCGCGGGCTTCGACGTGGCCACCGCGACGAGCGGCAGCGCCGCCCTCAACGCCGCGAAGGACCACCGGCCGGACCTGGTGGTGCTCGACGTGATGCTGCCCGACCTGGACGGCTTCGAGGTCATCCGCATGCTGCGCGAGGGCGGCACCCGTACGCCGGTGGTCTTCCTCACCGCCCGCGACGCGACCGACGACAAGATCCGCGGGCTGACCCTGGGCGGGGACGACTACGTCACCAAGCCGTTCAGCCTGGAGGAGCTGACCGCCCGGATCCGGGCGGTGCTGCGGCGCACCAGCAGCGGCGAGCAGGCGCCCTCCCGGCTCACCTTCGCCGACCTGGAGCTGGACGAGGAGACCCACGAGGTGCACCGGGCCGGCCAGCGGGTGCAGCTCTCGCCGACCGAGTTCAAGCTGCTGCGCTACCTGATGCTGAACGCCAACCGGGTGCTGTCCAAGGCGCAGATCCTCGACCACGTGTGGAACTACGACTTCCGGGGCGACGACAACATCGTCGAGTCCTACATCTCCTACCTGCGCCGCAAGGTGGACAACACCCAGCCCCGGCTGATCCACACCCTGCGGGGCGTCGGTTACGTCCTGCGCAAGCCGGCGGCGTGAACCCGCTCGACCAGGGAAAGGCGCAGCTGCGCGGCGTCCCGCTCCGGGTCAAGCTGGTGGCGTCCGTCCTCGCCCTGGTCACCGGAGCGCTGGTGGTGATCAGCGTGTCGACCACGTTCTTCCTCCGCAGCTACCTCGAAGCCCAGGTCGACGACGACCTGCGGCTCGCCAAGGGCACGTTGTCCCGGGCGGTCGACCTGCTCATGCAGGGCAGGCAGATCGAGTTCGGCATGCCCAGCGAGTTCATCGTGCTGGCGGTCGTCGACGGCGAGCCCAAAGCGAGCTACTTCAATCCGAACCTCCGCCCGGAGGACCTGCCGCCGTGGCCGACGACGGAGCAGGGCTTCGCGGACCTGGTCGGCGACCCCTTCACCGTCCGTGCCCGCGACGGTCACAGCCGCTGGCGGATGCTCTACACGGAGCTGCCGAACGGCCAGATGGCCGCGGTCGCGCACCACCTCACCGACGTGGACCTGGCGGTCAAGCGCCTGGTCTGGATCGACGTGCTCGCCGGCACCGCGGTGCTGATCCTGCTCGCCTCCATCGGCGCGGCGATCGTCCGGACCAGCCTGAAGCCGCTGGTGGAGATAGAACGTACGGCCGCCGCCATCGCCGGTGGCGACCTCACCCGGCGGGTGCCCGACCCGGAGGAGGGGCAGCCCGTCCCGACCTCGGAGCTGGGCCGGCTCTCCCGCGCGTTGAACGCCATGCTGAACCAGATCGAGGTCGCCTTCACCGCCCGGGCCGCCTCGGAGCTGGCCGCCCGGTCCGCCGAGGCCACCGCCCGGGACGCGGCCGACTCGGCGCTAGCCTCCGAGGCGCGCGCCCGGCGCTCCGAGGAGCGGATGCGGCAGTTCGTCGCGGACGCCTCGCACGAGCTGCGGACGCCGCTGACCACCATCCGGGGCTTCGCCGAGCTGTACCGGCAGGGCGCGGCAAGCGCGCCGGAGCAGACCGCCGACCTGCTGCGCCGCATCGAGCAGGAGGCGGCCCGGATGGGGCTGCTGGTGGAGGACCTGCTGCTGCTGGCCCGGCTGGACCGGGAGCGACCGCTGTCGCTCGCCCCGGTGGAGCTGCCCGTGCTGGCCAGCGAGGCGGTCGAGGCGGCCCGGGCGGTGGCGCCGGAGCGCCGGATCGAGCTGGAGGTCGCGCCCGGCTCCGGTCCGCTGGTGGTCTACGGCGACGACGCCCGGCTGCGTCAGATCATGGGCAATCTGATGACCAACGCGCTCACGCACACCCCGCCGGATGCCTCGGTGACCCTGCGGCTGCGGGCCGAGCCCGGGAACCTGGCCGTGGTGGAGGTGGCGGACACCGGTCCCGGGCTCACCCGTGAGCAGGCGGAGCGGGTCTTCGAGCGCTTCTACCGGGTGGACGCGGCGCGTACCCGGCGGGCCGGCGGCAACACCGGCACCGGGCTCGGCCTGGCCATCGTCGCGGCGCTGGTGCGGGCCCACCACGGCACCGTCGAGGTGGCCGAGACCTCCGGCGGGGGAGCGACCTTCCGGGTCCGACTCCCGCTCGTGCCGGACGCCGAGGGCGATGGCGAGTGACTTTCAGCCAACATTCAGGTGCGATCCAGGCGGATCGCAGTGCCGCGCGTCAAGGTGGACGCATGACCGAGCACGAGTCCGACCCGCAGCGCCGGCCGGCCCCCACCGACGCCGAGCCGTCGCTCCCCACCGCCGAGCTGCCGCGCGCCGAGCGCACGCAGTCCGACTCCGCCCCCGCCGGTGACTCCGCCCCGACCGTCGGGTTCAGCACGGCCCCCGGCGGCGACACCGCCCCGGCTTCCGGCGACTCCGCCCCGACCGTCGGCTTCGCCCCCGTGCCCGGCGGCGACGCCGCCCCGGCCGCCGGTGGCGTCGCCCCGGTGGGCGGCGGGGCGTCGCGTACCGCCGAGCCGGGCCCGGCCCTCGACGGCCCGCGTGCCGCCGAGCCGGCCCGCGCCCCCGAGGGCGCCGGTCCGGTCGACCGACCCACCCCGCCCGGCCCCTTCGCGCCCGCCCCGGCCGTTCCGCAGTACCCGGTCGCCGGCCAGCCCCAGCATCCGCACGCCGCCGGCCAGCCCGGTCACCCGCAGCACGCGGCGGGTCAGCCCGGCTACCCGCAGGCCGCGGGCCAGTCCGGCTACCCGCAGGCCGCCGGCCACCCCGGCGCGCCCTGGTACGGCCAGCAGTCCGGCTGGAGCGGCGGGGGCCAGCCGGGACAGCCGTACGGTCACCAGCCGCACCCCTCCGGCCAGCCGCTGCCGCCCTGGGCGGCCCCGCAGACGGCAGCCCCCCGGCCCGGCCGGATCGCCAAGTTCGCCGGCGCCGGGGTGGCGGTCTTCGCGCTGATGCTCGGCTCGGGCGTCGCCGGCGGGGCGCTCGCGCTCGCCGTCGACGGCGACTCGGGCATCACCCGCACCTACTCCGCAGCGCCGGTCATCAACGGCGCCGACCTGCCCCGGATCGCCGCCGCCGTGCAGCCCAGCGTCGTCTCGATCGCGACGGACAACGGCGAGGGCTCCGGCGTGATCCTCACCGCCGACGGCTTCGTGCTCACCAACAACCACGTGGTCGCCTCCGCCACGGACGGCCGCGTGGTGGTGACCTTCGCCGACGGCAAGACCGCCCAGGCCCAGGTCCGTGGCACCGACCCGAAGACCGACCTGGCGGTGGTGAAGGCCAACGGCGTCAGCGGCCTGAAGGCGGCCACCTTCGGCGACAGCGACGCCATGCAGGTCGGCGACCAGGTGCTCGCCCTCGGCAGCCCGCTGGGCCTACAGGGCTCGGTCACCGCCGGCATCCTCAGCGCCCGGGACCGCACCATCCAGGCGGGCAGCGGCGAACAGCGGCAGGAGCCGGCCCAGGGGGCCAGCTCGATCGCCGGGCTGCTCCAGACCGACGCGCCGATCAACCCGGGCAACTCCGGCGGCGCCCTCGTCAACACCCGGGGCGAGGTGATCGGCATCAACACCGCCATCGCCACCGCCGGGCAGGGCAGCAGCGGCAACATCGGCGTCGGCTTCGCGATCCCCAGCAACAAGGCCAAGGACGTGGCCGGCAAGCTCCAGCGGGGCGAGAAGGTCAGCCACCCGTCGCTCGGGGTCAGCGTGACCGCCGCCGAGGGCGGTGGGGCACTGGTCGCCGCCGTCACCCCGGGCAGCCCCGCCGAGAAGGCCGGGTTGCAGCGTGGCGACGTGGTCACCCGGTTCGGCGACAAGGTGGTCAACGACTCGGACGACCTGGTCGGCGCCGTGCAGGCCGGCAAGGTCGGCGACCGGGTCGAGGTGACCTACAAGCGCAACGGCACCGAATCCAGGGCAACCGTGACGCTCGCCGAGACGTCGTAACCGGTACCGAAGACATTCCTCCTCCCTCCGGGCGGCGGGTGGCGGGGCCAAGGGGGTTGGCTCCGTCACCCGTCGCTCCCTCCGACGGCGGTTCACCCGGTGCGGGTGAGCCGCCGTCACCCGTCGCGCCGGGATCGTCGGCAGTCAGGACCGGCGGAGCGTACGGAGGGGTGCGATGACCACGGCAGCCGTTCGGACGGACGAGCGGATCCAGCGGGACGTGCTCGACGAACTGGCGTGGGACGCCCAGGTGCAGCCGAACGAGATCGGGGTGACCGTCCACGAGGGCGTGGTCACCCTGACCGGCTGGGTCGACGGGTACGCGCGGAAGTGGGCGGCGCGGCGCTGTGCGCAGCGCGTACGGGGGGTGCGGGCGGTCGCCGACGACGTCGAGGTGCGCCTGCCCGGCGAGCCGGGGCGTACGGACGCCGAGATCGCCGTCGCGGCGGGCCGGGCGCTGGAGTGGGACAGCTTCGTCCCCGCGGAGCGGCTGGACGTCACCGTGGCCAACGGCTGGGTGATGCTCCGTGGCGAGGTGGAGTTCGGCTGGCAGCGGCGTACCGCCGAGCGGGAGCTGCGCCGGCTGCGGGGCGTACGCGGGGTGACCAACCTCGTCGAGGTGCGGCCCGCCACCCGTCCCGACAGCGAGCGGACCCGGCGCGACCTCCAGCGTGCGCTGAGGCGCGGCATCGGCACGGAGCGGGTGACCGTCGAGGTGGACGGGGACACGGTCGTGCTCACCGGAGTCGTGCGCTCCTGGTGGGAACGGGACGAGGCGGAGCGGGTGGCCTGGTCCGCCGAGGGGGTGCGGGCGGTGCGGGAACGGCTCCTCGTGGGCGGGTGACCGCCCGGATCGTCCCGTTTAGTGGCGCCGCCCCCGGGAAACCGTCGTCGATCCCGCCCGCCCAGCGGGGACCGGTCGCGGCGAGGCCGGCCCGGCGATGCCACAGCAGTGACCGAGGGGGAGGATTCCGTGGCCGTGAACCATCTGTCGCCCGACCGATCGGCAACGCGGCCGTTGCGGATCGCGATGGTGGTGCCGCCGTGGTTGTCGGTGCCGCCGCCCGGCTACGGCGGGCTGGAACAGGTGGTGACCGGCCTGGTGGAGACGCTGGTCGACCGGGGCCACGCGGTCACCGTGTTCGGGGCCGGCCGGGAGCATGGGACGGCGGCGGCGTTCGTCTCCACGGTGCCCGAACTCCAGTTCGACCGGCTCGGCGAGGCGCTGCCCGAGCTGGCCCACCTGGCCCGGGTCAACCACCGGATCCACGCGGGCGACTTCGACGTCGTCCACGACCACACCACGATCGGCCCGCTGATCGCCGGCCACCGGGCCGTGCCCACCGTGGCCACCGTGCACGGCAACCCCGTGGGCGAGTACGGCGACGTGCTCAGCGAGACCGACAGGGGGGTCGGGCTGGTGGCCATCTCGCACGCCCAGCGCCGACTCAATCCGCCGCTGCGCTGGGTCGGCACGGTGCACAACGCGATGGACGTCGGGGGCGTCCCGCACAAGACCGCCCCCGGGCGGGGCCCGGTGCTCTGGCTGGCCCGGTTCAGCCCCGACAAGGGCCCGGACATCGCCATCCGGGCCTGCCGGGCCGCCGGCCTGCCGCTGGTGCTGGCCGGCAAGTGCAACGAGCCGGCCGAGCGCCGCTACTACGACCAGGTGGTCCGGCCCCTGCTCGGCGAGGACGTCCGGGTGGTGCTCGACGCCGACCGGGCCGAGGCGCTGCGGCTGCTGGTCGAGGCCCGGTGCCTGATCATGCCGATCCAGTGGGACGAACCGTTCGGCATGGTGATGGTGGAGGCGATGGCGACCGGGACGCCGGTGGTGGCGCTGGACCGGGGTGCGGTGCCGGAACTGGTCCGGCCGGGACGGACCGGCCTGATCTGCGAGCACGAGGACGAGCTGCCCGGCGCGTTGCGAGCGGCGACGGGCCTCGACCCGGCGGCCTGCGTGGCGCACGTGGCGAAGAACTTCTCGACCGGGCGGATGGCCACCGGCTACGAGGAGGTGTACCGCCGCTTCATCGCGGAGGCGGCCCCGGCCGAGGCGACCCGGGAGCCGGTCCGGGCCCCGGCCCGCTGACCGCCGGCGCTCAGACCCGCGCCGCCCCGAGCGCGGTGATCGCGCTGTCCAGCCGGCGGGCGTACGCGTCGGTGAGGGCGCCCTCGCCGCGCCGGATCGCGACCTTCTCGCGGAGCCGGGCGATCCGCTCGCCCACGTCGCCCGACCGGGCGCGGGCCGCGTCGGTCAGGTTTCGCAGCTCGTTGCGGAAGTCGAGGCCGACGTCGGGGCGGATCCCCCCGTCGTCGAGACCGGCGCCGATCAGCCCGTCGATCCGGTTGGCCGCCTCGATGAGGTCGCCGCGCTCCGGGGGCGTCGGGGTCGGCCGCGGCGCGACCGGCGGGGCGGACGTCGGCGTCGGGGAGGCCGCCGGGGGCGGTGCGGCGTCGACCGTCGGCGTGGGGGAGGACGGCGGGTCGGACAGGCCCGTGGTGGGCAGCGACCGGGGCGGGCTCGACTCCTCCTGACGGATCGCGGGCACGGCCAGGGCCACCCCCACGAGCAGTACGACCGGCACGACCATCACCGGGCGCGGCAGGCGGCGCCGACGGCGCTCCCGGGCGTGGCGGGCGCTGCGCGGCTCGGGTCCGCCGCCCGGCTCCGCCCCGGCCGGCCCTGCCCCGGCCGGTCCTGCCGCCCCGCCCGCCTCGCCGGCGGCCGGCTCTCTCGCGTCGCCCGGTCCTCCCGTGCCGCCCGGTCCTCCCGTGCCCGGCTCCGGCTCGCCCGCCGGCCTCGCGCCGTCCCCCGGCGCCGTCCCGCCCGCCTGGGTGGGCAGGGTCGGGAGGGTGACCGTCGGCGCGAGCATGGTGGCGGCCTGCGGGTCGGCGGGGAGCAACTGGTCGCGCAGGAGGGTGGCGACCTGGCGGGCGGTGGGCCGCGCCAACGGATCCCGCTCCAGGCAGCGCAGGCAGGTGCGGGCCACCTCCGGCGGCAGGCCCGGCATGGCGGCCAGCGGGGGCGGGCCCTCCCCGGCGAGCGCCTCGCTGAGCTGCTCCCAGGTGTCCGCCGGGTACGGCACCCGACCGGTCAGCGCCTCGTAGAGCAGCACGCCGAGGGAGTACACGTCGGTGGCCGGCTGCGCGGGCGCCCCGTCGAGCCGTTCCGGCGCCACGTACGCGGGCGTGCCGAAGGTGCCCCCGTCCTCGTCGTCGTCCGGCGCGCCGATCCGGGTGGCGATGCCGAAGTCGAGCACCTTGACCCCGGCCCGGGTCATCATCACGTTGGCCGGGGTGATGTCCCGGTGCACGATGCCGAGCCGGTGCGCGGCGGCGAGCGCGTCCGCCACCTGGGCGCCGACCTCGACCGCTTCGGCCCACGGCAGCGGCCCCTCGGTGAGCCGGAACTCCAGCTCCTCGCCGGCCAGCAGCTCCATCACCACGAACGAGGTGATCGACCCGTCGGGCGCGACGGTCTCGCCGTAGTCGTGCACCGAGGTGACGTGCGGGTGGACGAGCTGGGCGGCGGCGCGGGCCTCCTCGCGGACCATGTCGCGGAAGCGGGCGTCGGCGGCGAGCGACGGGGCGAGCACCTTCAGCGCCACGACCCGGTCGAGCACCTCGTCGCGCGCCCGCCAGATCACCGACATGCCGCCAGCGCCGATCTGGTCGACGAGCCGGTACCGGCGGGCCAGCAACCGGCCGGGGTGCAGTGCTGGCTTCACGGAACGCACCTGCCTCGCTGTGGGAGCGCTATCAGGTTGCGCGAATGTGTCGGGCCTGTCAACGGTCGGCTACCTTCCGGGAGCGGAGCGCGTCGGCCGGGCCCGTGCCCGCCCGTCCCCGGGCCGCCCCCGGCCGGCACCGGACGGCCACTTTCCCGCCCGTGCCAGGATGAACCCATGTCGCGGGGACCGGTGGCGTTCGTGCTCGGAGGCGGGGGAGTCCTCGGCGCGGTCGAGGTGGGCATGCTGCGGGCGCTGTTCCGGGCCGGCATCCGGCCCGACGTGGTGCTGGGCACCTCGATCGGGGCGGTCAACGGCGCGCTGGTCGCCGCCGAACCGTCCGAGGCGGTCACCGACCGGCTGGTCCGGCTCTGGGCCTCGCCAGAGGCGAGCGAGGTGTACGGCGACTCGGTGGCCCGCCAACTGCGTCGCTTCGCCGCCCGTACCCACCTGCACTCGCCCCGCCCGCTGCGCAAGCTGCTGGAGGCCGAGCTGGGTGCGGAGACCACCTTCGCCGACCTCCAGGTGCCCTTCCGCTGTTGCGCGGCCAACATCGAGCGGGCCGCCGAGCACTGGTTCGACAGCGGGCCGCTGGTGCCGGCCGTGCTCGCCTCCGCCTCGGTGCCTGGGCTGCTGCCCCCGGCCCGCATCGACGACCAGCACTACATCGACGGCGGGATCGTGAACTCCATCCCGATCGGCGAGGCGGTCGCCGTGGGCGCCACGCGGATCTTCGTACTCCAGGTGGGTCGGATCGAGCGGGCCCTGACCCCGCCCCGGCGCCCCTGGGAGATCGCCCAGGTCGCGTTCGAGATCGCCCGGCGGCACCGGTTCGCCCGGGAGATGGCGGCTCTGCCCGACGGGGTGGAGGTGCACGTGCTGCCCACCGGCGGGCTGGAGCCGCGCGACGACACGCCGTGGGCGTACCGGGACATGGCGGCGGTGGGGCGGCGGATCAGCCGCGCCTACACGGCCTCCCGGCGCTACCTGGCGACGCAGTTGGAACACTGATGCCCCTGCCGCCGCGGTGGGTACGCCGGCTGCTCCTTGCCCCCGGCGTGGTGCTGCTCGCCCTCCTGGTGGTGACCACCCTGCCGGTCTGGGCGCTGCTCGCGGCTGCCGCCTCGCCGCTGGTCCCGGGCCGGCTGCGGCCGCTGCGCCTGCTCTGGCTCGGCTGCGTCTACCTGGTCTGGGACGCGACGGCGCTGCTCGCGCTCTTCGTGCTCTGGGTCGCCTCCGGCTTCGGCTGGCGGGTCCGCTCGCCCGGCTTCCAGCGGGCGCACTACGTGCTCGCCGGCTGGTTCCTGCGGGCACTCTTCTGGCACGCCCGCTGGGCGCTGCACCTGAGCATCGACGTGGTGGGCACCGACCCCGACACCGCCCTGCCCGGCCGGCCCGAGCTGGTGCTGTGCCGGCACGCCGGGCCGGGCGACTCGTTCATCCTGATCCACGCCCTGGTCAACTGGTTCAACCGGGAGCCGCGGATCGTGCTGAAGGACAGCCTCCAGTGGGACCCGGCGGTCGACGTGCTGCTCAACCGGCTGCCGAACCGCTTCCTCGCGCCGGGCCCGGAGGGCCGGGGGTCGGTGACCGAGCAGATCGGGCACCTGGCCCACGGCCTGGACGACGACGACGCATTCGTGATCTTCCCGGAGGGCGGCAACTTCACCCCCGGCCGCCGGCTGCGGGCCATCGAGAAGCTGCGCGGCCTCGGCCTCGAACGCATGGCGCGGCGCGCGGAGCGGATGCGGCACGTCCTCGCCCCGCAACCGGGTGGGCTGCTCGCGGCGCTGGACGCCGCGCCCGACGCCGGGGTGATCTTCGTGGCCCACACCGGCCTGGACCGGCTGCTCAGCGTCGGCGACGTGTGGCGGGAACTGCCGATGGACAAGCGGATCACCATGCGCTTCTGGTCGGTGCCGCCGGAGGAGGTGCCGGCCGGTCGGCAGGAGCGGATCGACTGGCTTTTCGACTGGTGGGCCCGGATCGACGAGTGGATCGCGGCCAATCGGGACGGTGCCGCGTAGGGTGCGCTGGTGGACCAGATCTGCGTGGTGACGACTGTGGTGGACGCCCGCTCGGTCGCTGACGTGCTGGCGGCCGCGGCCGTCGCCGGTCGGCTCGCGGCCTGTGCGCAGGTGGGCGGCCAGGTGGACAGCACCTACTGGTGGCGTTCCGGGGTCGAGACCAGCACCGAGTGGTCGGTGCAGTTCAAGACGGCGCCGGACCGGGCCGCCGCGTTGGTGGAGCAGATCCGGGCCAGCCACCCGTACGAGGTGCCGGAGATCCTGGTGACCCTGGTGGACAGCGGCGACCCCGCCTACGCCGCCTGGGTGCACGAGCACAGCCGACCCTGAGTACCCGCACTCTGGTCAGGTGATCTCCCGGCCACCATGATGGCCGGGTGCAGAACACCGGCTATCCCTGTCCCGCCTGCGGCGCGCCGGCCGACCTCGGCTCCGGCTGCTCCGGCTGCGGCCGGCCGCCGTACCCGGCCGCCGCCGAGGTGGTCCGGCTCGACCGGGAGATCGCCGCGCTCGGCGGCGAGGTCGAGCGGGCCCGCGCGGCGTACCAGGGGCTCGCCGACCGGCTGGGCGCGACCCGACGACGTCGGGCGGCGCTGGCCGCCGCGGTACGGGCGGAGTTCCCCGTGCCGCGCCCGGCGGCCCCCGCGACCCCGGTGCCGGTGCGCCCCGCGTCCGTCGCGCCCCCGGTGCCGGTCCGCCCGGGCGTGACCCCGCCGCCGGCCGTGACGCCGGTGCCGGCATGGCCGGGCCGGGGGCCGGTCGCGCCGGTCCCCGCGCCGGTCCGTGCGGGCGTCGGCGGGGCGGAGACCTCCACCCGTACGGTGCAGGGCCTGCTCTTCGTCCTCGGTGGGCTGCTGCTGGGCACCGCCGCGGTGGTCTTCACGGCGGTCGCCTGGGCGGCGGTGGGGGTCGCCGGTCGGGCCCTGATCCTGTTCGCGTTCACCGCGCTCGCCCTGGCCGCGCCGCTGGTGGCGGTGCGGCGCGGGCTGCGCGGCACCGCGGAGACCTTTGCCGCCGTCGGGCTGCTGCTGGTGCTCCTCGACGGGTACGCCGCCTGGTCGGTGGGCCTGGCGGGGGTGGCGGACTGGCCCGCCACCCGGTACGCCGCGCTGGTCGGGGGGGCCGGCGCGGCGGTCGCCGCCGGGTACGCCCGGCTCAGCAAACTGACCGTGCCGTGGTTCGCGGCCCTGGTGACCGCGCAGCCGGTGCTGCCCCTGCTCGTCGCCGACGCCCGGCCGGACGCCGCCGGCTGGGCGATGGCCTTCCTGGGGGTGGCGCTGCTCGACCTGGCGGTGCTGGTCGCGCTGCGCCGCCGGGGCGCCCCGGCGACCGGTGCCGAGGCGGTCGGGGTTCCGGCGACCGACGGCCCGACCGTGGGCGGCCCGACCGTGGACGGTCCGGTCGCCGGTGCCGTGGCCCCGGCCGGTGCGGCGCCCGCGACGTCCGACGAGCGTCCGACGGTCCTCGCCGGGCGTGTCCTCGCCTGGGTGGGGCACGCGGGCGCGCTCTTCGTGGCCGCGTTCTGCGCGCTCGTACCGCTGGCCCTCGGCCAGGCCGCCGGCGTTCCGCTGCTGGCCGGGGCGCCGCTGCTGCTGGTGGCGCTGACGCTGCTCGGCACCGCGCTGCTCACCGGCGGGACGGTGTTCCGCGCCGTGGCCGCCGCGCTGCTGGTGCCGGTGCTGGCCGGCGCGGTGATCCGCCCGATCGTGGAGCTGGACCTGTCGCTGCTGCTCACGGGGCTGGTCGTGGTGGCGCTGGCCGGCGCGGTACGGCTGCTGCCCGCCGGGTGGCGGCCCGGTCCCCGGGCCGGCGCGCTGCTGGTGGCCGGCGGGACGGCGCAGTTCGCCGTGCTGCTGGCCGTCGCGCTCGCCGGCGCCACCGCCGGCCGGTCGCTGCCGCCGTGGCAGGGGGCCGCCGCCGGGCCCGGCGTCGACCGGGGATGGCAGCTGCCGGTGGTGATCGCGCTGACCGCGGCCGCCCTCGGGCTGTTGCTGCCCAGGGCCGCCCGGCCGGCGCTGGCCGCGATCGGTGCGGCAGCCGTCGTGCTGGCGGTGCCGGCCGCCTGGCCGTCGCCCTGGCCCGCGGTGGTGGCGCTCGACCTGGTGGCGGCGGTGGGGCTGCTGGCCGCCGCGGTGGGGCGTCCGGGCGTCCGGCCCTGGACGGTCCTGGCCGCGGCGGTGACCGGGACCGTCCTGCTCGGGCACGGCCTGGTCGTCGGGTTCGCCGCGCCGGCGGGTGCGGGCGCGGCGCTCGCGGTGGTGCTGGTCGCCGGGACCGCCGTGGCGCTGGCCGGCCGGCGCGGCACGGTCGCGCAGCGCGGGGTGGCCGGGGCGGCGTTGGCCGTCGTGCCGCTCGCGGTGCCGGCCGGCGCGGTCGTCGCCCTCCTCGCCGCCGGTGCGCCGGCCTGGTGGCAGGCGCGGGCGGCGCTCGCCGCCGTCGCGCTGCTGCCCGTCGGGCTGCTCGCGGTCCGCCGGCACTGGCCCGACCTGCGGGCGTACGCCTCCGTGGGGGTCGCCGTGGCGGTCACGGCGGTCGGCTTGGCGCCGGTGGTCGTACCGGTCGACGAACCGGTGACGCTCTACGCCGCCGTGGCGGTCCTGCTGGTGGCGCTGGGCGGTGCGGCGCGCACCGACGTCGTCCTGCGGGTGGCCGGCATCGGCCTGCTCGTGGTCTCGGTCGCCGCCGCCGTGCCGGTGGCGCTGACGGCGCTCCTCGCCCCGTACGGCGGGGTGTCGCCCTGGTCCGGGGCGCCCACGGTCCGGGCCGATCCGGGGGCGCTTCCGGTGGGCCTGGCGTTGGCCGTGCTGGCGGTGGCCGGGGTGCTGGCCGGCCGGCAGGACCGGGGTGCCGTGCGGGCCGGCCCCACCGGCGCGGACGCCGTCCCGTCGGGGGGCGCCGGCTGGTGGCGGGCCGCGCTGGTCGCGGTGCCGTTCGTCGCGACCGCGCTGCCCGTGCTGCTGGTGGCCGCAGGCGTGCCGTGGCCGGTGCTGCCGGTCGGCACGCTGCTCGGCGGGGTGGCCCTGGTGCTGCTCGCCGTGCTGGCCGCGCCGCGCCCGCTGCTCGCCCCGGTCGGGTTGCCGGTGGGCCTGGTGCTGGTGGCGTCCGGGCTGCTCGGGCTGCTGGCCACCCGGACGGGCACGGTCGTCGGCCTCGGCGTGCTCGTGGTGGCGGCGACGGTGGCCGGGGTGGCGGCCCGCCGGGACGACGCCCGCCTGGGTGGCGCCCTGGTCGCGGTGGCCGCCGCGACCGGCCTCGCCGTCGTCGCGCCGCTGGCCGGCGGGCTGCCGGTGCGGACGGCCGCGTTCAGCGTGCTCGCCGTCGCGGTGCTCACCCTGGCCGCCGCGGCGGTGCTCGGGCCGGCCGGGGCGGCGGCCGGTCCGGTCCGCCGGGGACGGGCCACGGCGGCGGCGTTGGACGCGGCGGCCCAGGCGGTGGCGCTGGTCGCGCTGCTGCTCGCGGTGGGATCGGTCCGCCACGCCGCGGCGGTCTGCGTGCTGTGGGGCGCCGCCGTCGCGCTGCGGGTGCTGCGCCGGGACGAGTCGGTGGGCCGGCGGTGGGTCTTCGCGGGCATCGCCGGCGGCAGTGAGCTGCTCGGCGGCTGGCTGCTGCTGGCCGCCGGGGACGTGGCGGTGCTGGAGGCGTACACGGTGCCGGCGGCGGCGCTGGCGCTCGTGGCGGGCGTGGTGGCGCTGCGTACCCGGCCCGGGCTGAACAGCTGGCTGGCGCTGGGCCCGGGGCTCGCGGCCGGGTTGCTGCCGAGCCTGGTGTCGGTGCTGGTGGCTCCGGACCCCCAGCCGTGGCGGCGACTGCTGGTGGGCGTCGCCGCGCTCGGCGCGGTGCTCGCCGGTGCGACCCGTCGCTGGCAGGCGCCCGTGCTGCTGGGCGGGGTGACCCTGGCGCTGCTCGCGCTGCACGAGCTGGTCCGCGGCTGGGACCTGCTGCCCCGGTGGATCTTCCTGGCCGTCGGCGGGTTCGCGCTGATCGGGCTCGCCACGACCTACGAGCGACGCCGCCGGGACCTGGCCCGCCTGCGGGCCGCCGTCGGGAGGATGGGCTGACCGACCCCGGTCACGGGCGTCGGGGGTAGGGCGAGCCCTACCCCCGACCCGGGGGTGGGCAGGGTTACTCAGCGCAACCGTTCGCCGGAGACTGGGAGCAGGGACGCGCCGACCGGCGCGCTCCGGGATCGAGGAACGGGAACGGGAGCCGCAATGGTGCTCGGAGCGGTGACGGACCCGCCGGTACGGCGGGGCAGTGACTACGCGCAGTTGTCCCGGCGGATCAGCGGGGCGGGCCTGCTGGAGCGACGCCCGGGACGGTACGTGACCCGGATCGTGCTCACGCTGGGCGTCTTCGCGGCGGGCTGGGCGGCCGTCGGCCTGGTCGGCGACTCGTGGGCGCAGCTCCTGGTCGCCGTCCTCCTCGCCGTCGCCACCACCCAGGTCGCGTTCCTCGGCCACGACGCCGGCCACCGGCAGATGTTCCGGCGGCGCGGGCCGAGCGAGGCCATCGGCCTGCTCACCGGCAACCTGTCGGTCGGGCTCAGCTACGGCTGGTGGGTCGACAAGCACAACCGGCACCACGCCAACCCCAACCACACCGACGAGGACCCCGACGTCGGGGCCGGCGCGCTGGTCTGGACGTACGAGCAGGCCGCCGCGACGCGCGGGTTCGGTCGCCGGCTGGCCCGCCGGCAGGCGTGGCTGTTCTTCCCGATGCTGCTGCTGGAGGGGATCGCCCTGCACGTGGCGAGCGTGCAGGCGATCGTGGGGCGGGACTCCGATGGCCGGTTCCGCACCCCGATGCGGCACCGGCGGGTCGAGGCGCTGCTGCTGGTCCTGCACGCCGTGGGCTACCTGGGCGCGCTGCTGCTGGTGATGTCGCCGGTGAAGGCGCTGCTCTTCGTCGCCGTCCACCAGGGACTGTGGGGCTTCTACATGGGCTGCTCGTTCGCCCCGAACCACAAGGGCATGCCGATGCCCACCGCCGACGACGACCTGGACTTCCTGCGTAAGCAGGTGCTCACCGCGCGCAACGTGCGGGGCGGCCGGCTCGTCGACGTCGCCCTGGGCGGGCTCAACTACCAGATCGAGCACCACCTGTTCCCGAACATGCCCCGGGCCAACCTGCGCCGGGCCCGGCCGATCGTCCGCGCCTACTGCGCCGAGCAGGGCATCCCGTACGCCGAGACCGGACTGGTGGAGTCGTACCGTCAGGCGCTCGCGCACCTGCACGAGGTGGGCCGGCCGCTGCGCGGCTGAGACACGCGCGAACGGGGGCGGCGCCGACCGGCGCCGCCCCCGTTTCGCGTGCGGTCGGGCTCAGGAGCCCATGGACTCGATCAGCTCCTGCGGGGCCTCCTGCGTGTCGCTCGCGGCGGGCTTCTTCACCGAGACCGGGGCGCCGAAGTCCGAGTAGTTGGTGATCATGGTGCCCAGCGACTCGTGCAGCACCTGGGTGTCGATGGCGAACTCGACGAGCCGGCCCTGGTCGTCGACCCTGGCGGTGAACGGGACGGCCTTGGCCTTGTCACCGAGGGCCTGGATGGCCTTGTCGTCGGGCTTGGTGCGGGTGTAGTCGAGGGTGCCGGAGTAGCTGCCCGGGGCGGTGCTCTCGACGTCCACCACGCTGTCGACCATCTGCTTCGCGCCGCCCGGGTCGCCGTCGGGCATCAGGTTGAGCTGGCCGCTCTTGCCGAGCTTGGTGGCGTCCATGTGCATCCACTTCTTCGGCATCCCCTGCATGCCGGTGACCTTCAGGTAGACGTCGTTGCCGAGCATCAGGATCCGGAAGGTGCCCTCCGCGCCCATCTTCAGCGTCATGTCGCCGGTCTTGGTGGCCGGGTCCATCACGCCGCTGCCGTTGATGACCGGCGACGTGAGCTGCATCTTGACGCTCTGCTGGTTCAGCTTCTTCGCGGCGGCGGTCAGCTCGGCGCGGGCGTCGGCGGGGGCGCTGCTGGCCGGTGCCGCGCCGGTGGTGGCGCCGCCGTTGCCGGCCGGAGCGTCGGCGTCCGTGCCGCACCCGGTGAGACCGAGGGCGAGCGCGGCGACGAGCGCGACCCCCGTGGTCGCCAGCCGTCGAGTGTTCATGGTGGAAATCTCCTCACGCAGGGTGGACCGGGGCGACGCCGGTCGCGGGCCCCGGCCGGGCCGCCGGTCAGCCTAACCCCGCCGGTCCACAGTCGCCCATCTATACCGTGGCGGTCCCCGGGCCGCCGTGCTGCCGGGTCGGCCACACCTCCCGCCGCTGGTCGGCGTCGTCGCGCCCGGTCCCGGTAGGGTCTCCCCATGGCAGACGTGCTCACCGCCGAGGCGGTGCGAGACGAGCTGGGTGGGCTGGCGGGCTGGTCGGGAGACCCCGCAGGGATCACCCGCACCGTGGAGCTGGCCAGCTTCCCGGAGGCCATCGCGGTGGTCGACCGGGTCGCCGTGACGGCGGAGGAGCTGGACCACCACCCCGACATCGACATCCGCTGGCGGGCCCTGACCTTCCGGTGCGTCACGCACTCGGCGGGCGGGGTCACCCGGCGTGACCTGGAACTGGCTCGGCGGATCGACGAGATCGTGGGGAGCGTCGGATGAGGTTCGAGATCAGCAAGGTGCTGGACGCCATCGAGGGCCGGGTCAGCACCGACCCGTCGCTGGCCCGGGCCGTCGTCGACCTGGCCGAGGTGATCCGCTACCAGGACCTCGACGGCGGACGGCCGGCGAGCCTGCTCCGCCTCGGCATGGTGATCGACGCCCTCGCCCGCGAGTTGGAGGAGGACAGCGTCCCGGTCTACGCGGTGGTCCACCGGGCCCTGCTCTCCGACGCCGACCTCACCTCCAACGAGCGCATGGTGGTCCGCCGGTGGGCCGACGACGGGCTGGTCGAGGTGCTCGACAACCCGGGCGACCGGATGCTGGAGGTGGCGGACCTGCTCGGGCTGCCCGTGCTCACCCGGGTGCGGGCCGACGGCCTGCGCGGACGCTACCCGTGGCTGGTCGAGCAGGCGGGCCGGGTGCTCGCCCCGGTGCCCGGCGCCGGCGGGCCGGTCTTCATCGCCCACGTCGGCGGCGGGCACACGCCCGTCGCCGGTGACCGGTCACCGGCCGGCCTGAAGCTGCTCACCCGGCGGTGGCGCTGCGCGGAGCCCGGCTGCGCGCTCTTCGGCGGGGGCGGCGGTGGCGGCGGGGCCTTCGCCGATCTGTCCCGGGTCGTGGAGCGCAGCCCGGCCGGCCAGCCGCCGCCCACGCTGCGCGGCGGCGTGCCGACCTGCCCCCGGCACGGCACCCGGCTCGGCGACGCCGGTCCGCGACCGCGTAGCGCCGTCCTGGCCGTGCGGGTGGGCGGGCTGATCCGCCGCCGCTTCGTGCTCACCGAGGAGGAGCCGGCGGTGGTCGGCCGCGCGCCCGACCAGGCCGGCGGGATCACGCTCGGGCAGTGGCTCAACGACGAGGCGCGCCGCTGGATCAGCCGCAGCCACGTCCGGTTCGAGCTGCGGGTCGGCGAGGTGATCGTGACCGACGTGAGCACCAACGGCTCGGGCATCCGCCCGGGCGGGTCGATGGCGGAGGCCGACCGGGTCCCGCTGGCGCCGCAGCAGTCCCGGGTGCTGGCCGAGGGCGACATGGTGGAGCTCTACCCCGGGGTGCAGATCGGCCGGCCCGACGAGCTTCCCACCGGCGCCCCCTACACGCCGACGTCGGTCATGGCCGAGGCCCCCACGATGGCGATGCGCCTGCCCCGCTGATCCGCCGGGAGACGACGGCGGGCGCCGGGACCGTGGTCCCGACGCCCGCCCGTGTCGTACGGGGCTCAGCCGGCCAGCACGGCGGCGAGCTGGGCGACCGCGTGGTCGATCTCCTCCTCGGTGATCACCAGCGGCGGGGCGAGCCGGATGGTGGCGCCGTGGGTGTCCTTGGCGAGCACCCCGCGCTCGGCGAGCCGCTCGCACGCCTCCCGGCCGCTCATCAGCGTCGGGTCGATGTCGAGGCCGGCCCACAGGCCCCGGCCCCGCACCGCGAGCAGGCCCCTGCCGACCAGCGACCGGAGACCGGCGTGCAGCCGGGCGCCCAGCTCGGTCGAGCGGCGCTGGAACTCGCCGGTGGCCAGCAGCCGGACGACCTCGGTCGCGACGGCGCAGGCCAGCGGGTTGCCGCCGAACGTGGAGCCGTGCTGGCCCGGCCTGAGCACGCCCAGCACGTCGACGTTCGCCGCCACCGCGGAGACCGGCACGATGCCGCCGCCGAGCGCCTTGCCCAGCAGGTACATGTCGGGCGTGACGCCCTCGTGGTCGCAGGCGAAGGTGTCCCCGGTCCGGCCGAGGCCGGACTGGATCTCGTCGGCGATGAAGAGCACGTTCCGCTCGGTGCAGACCCGGCGTACGCCCGGCAGGTAGCCCTCCGGCGGCACGACGACGCCCTGCTCGCCCTGGATCGGTTCGAGCAGCACCGCGACGGTGTTCTCGTCGATGGCGGCGGCCAGCGCCGCCAGGTCGCCGTAGGGGACCACCGTGAACCCCGGGGTGTACGGGCCGAAGTCGGCCCGCGCGTCGGGGTCGGTGGAGAAGCTGACGATGGTGGTCGTCCGGCCGTGGAAGTTCCCCTCGGCCACCACGATGTTGGCCTGCCCCGGCGCGACGCCCTTGACCTGGTAGCCCCACTTGCGGGCGACCTTGATCCCGGTCTCCACGGCCTCGGCGCCGGTGTTCATCGGCAGCACGAGGTCCTTGCGGCACAGCTCGGCCAGCTCGCGGCAGAAATCGGCGAACTGGTCGTGGATGAACGCCCGGCTGGTGAGGGTCAGCCGGTCGAGCTGCGCGTGCGCGGCGGCGATCAGCGTCGGGTGACGGTGGCCGAAGTTCAGCGCCGAGTAGCCGGCCAGGCAGTCGAGGTAGCGGCGGCCGTCCACGTCGGTCAGCCAGGAGCCCTCGGCGGAGGAGACGACCACCGGCAGCGGGTGGTAGTTGTGCGCGGTCCACCGCTCCGCGTCGCGGATCGCCTCCGGCGTCCGCAGCATGTCGTCGATCACTGGCTCGCCTTTCCCTGACGGAGTCGCAACGTGCAGCACTTCGGTCCGCCGCCGGCCTTGCGCAGCTCGGAGAGGTCGACACCGATCGTCTCGTAGCCCCGGTCACGCAGCTTCGCGGCCAGGCCGGTGGCCTGCGCCGGCAGCACCACGTGCCGGCCGTCGCTGACCGCGTTCAGCCCGAAGACCTCGGCGTCGGCGAGGGTGGCGTGCACCGCGTCCGGGAAGAGCCGGCGCAGCACCGCCCGGCTGCCCGGCGAGAACGCCTCCGGCAGGTACGCCACCGTCCGCTCGTCGAGCACGGTCAGCGCGGTGTCCAGGTGGTAGAAGCGCGGGTCGACCAGCTGCATGGTCACCACCGGGTAGCCGAACACCTCCTGCAGCTGCGCGTGCGAGGCGTGCGCGGTGCGGAAGCCGGTGCCGGCCAGCAGGAAGTCGCCGGCCAGCAGGATGTCGCCCTCGCCCTCGTTGACGTGCTTCGGGTCGTACATCTCGAAGCCGGCGGCCTCGAACCAGGCGCGGTAGGCGGGGGCCTCGTCGGCGCGCTGCGGGTCGCGGAACTGCACGGCCATCGCCCTGCCGTCGATCACCGTGCCGCCGTTGGCGGCGAACACCATGTCGGGCAGGCCGGGCACCGGAGTGATCTCCTCGACGGTGTGGCCCAGGTCCCGGTATGTCTGGCGCAGCTGCTCCCACTGCCGGACGGCGAGGTCGGCGTCGACCGGCGCGGTCGGGTCCATCCACGGGTTGATGGCGTAGTCGACGGCGAAGTACGTCGGCCGGCACATCAGGAAGCGCTGGCTGGTGGCGTCCATCGTCATTGTCCTGCTCCCAGGGGTCGGGCGCGCCCGGCCACCTTCGGCCCACGGGCTGGCGCCGTTGCTCAACGTTATGCGGCCGGGGGCGACACAATCCACCGGCGATGCTTGCGTCGAACGGCTGATCGTTGCGTATCCGAACCTGGGGAAGGCGATCTGTTGCGGCGTGGCACCCGGACGGCGGCGATGCGCTGCATCAGCCCTGCTCCACCCCGAGGTGAACCTGCCGGTGCCGGGGCGACTCGATCTCGTCCAGCAGCGCGACGGCGAAGTCGGCGTACGGGATCCGGCTCGCCGCGTCGGCCGTCGCCCACCGGTAGCGGCCGACGCCGGTGCCGGCGTGGTCGAAGTCGCCGGCCGGGCTGAGCACCAGCCAGTCGAGTTCCGGCCCGGCGTGGCGCAGCGTCTCCATCCCGGCCGCGTGTCCCAGGTAGAAGGAGCGGTACTCCTGCGGATAGCCCGTCGTGTCCATGAGCAGGTCACCGCCCTCCGTCGGCAGCACCGAGGCCAGCCCGACGACCACCAGTCGGCGGGTCCCGGCCGACGCCAGCCCGGCGGTCAGCGCCCGGGCGGCGGCGGGGAAGAAGACGTCCGGCGGTGCGGCCAGGTCGGCGGCGGCGTGGATGGCGGCGTCGTGCCCGACGGCCAGTGCGCCGACGCGGTCGGCGTCGGTGACGTCGCCGCCCGCCACCCGCACGGCGTCGGTCGAGGCCAGATCGGGATGCCGGCCCGGGTCCCGGACGACCGCGGTGACCTGGTGGCCCCGGGCCCGCGCCTCCCGCACCGCCGCCCGGCCGGCCCGCCCACCGGCTCCGAAGACAATGATCCTGCCCATCGTCGTACCCCCTCACGCCCGTCGTCCCGGCCGGTCGCCGGAACCGCGACGGACGCTAGTCGGCACGGTGGTTACCAATGGGATACCAACTACTGTGGCGGGCATGGCCACGTCGCTCGACCCGGAGATGTTCGACCCGGTCTGCCCGTCGGACCTGTCCCCGATCCGGTTCCGCGACAAGTGGGCGGGCATGATCATTCGTTGCCTGGAGGCCGGTCCCCGGCGCTTCTCGGAGCTGCGCGTCCCGCTACGCGGCATCACCGCGAAGGTGCTCACCCGGTCGCTGCGGACCCTGGAGGAGGACGGTCTGGTCGGCCGGACCGTCCACACCGGGTCGGTCCGGCGGGTCGAGTACGCGCTGACCCCGCTCGGACGCAGTCTGCTCGGGCCGATGGACGTGGCGTGCAAGTGGACCCGCCGGCACTGGGACGAGTTGCTCGACGCGCGGGAGGGCGTGACCCCCGGCGCCCCGGAACTCTGATCCGGCCCCGGCCGCCGGATCGCGCCCGGTGGCCGGGCGACCGTCGGTTGGGGGCGGCCGTCGTCGCCGTCGTGCCGCCCCGCAGCAGCGCCACCGTGAACAGGCCGGCGACCTGGGGAAACACTTCGGGGGCGGCGAACCGCCGCCCCCGAAAAGGGTTGCCCGGCTGGTGAACCACCAGGCTGGTCGGGCGTCGCCGGTGAACCACCGGCGCTGCCGGCGCACCGCCGGCGAGCCGAACAGTGCCCGCTAGAAGCGGTCCACAAACTGTGAGTCAAGCCACTCGCGGAACCGCTGCACCCAGTCCCCGTCGGTGGTCGGCCAGTCGAACTGGCCGGTCATCGCCAGCACGCCGAGCACCACCGCGCCGAGGCCCAGGGCGACCCCGAGCAGCGCGTCGGTCTTGCCGGCGATGTGCCGGCGGCGGGTGGCCATCAGGCCCAGCACCGCGAGGACCGCGCCGAGGGCGCCGAGCCCGATGCCGTACCCGGCGAGGGTGCCGGTGAGCACGAAGAGCGCCCCGGCGACGCCGACGATCAGACCCAGCGTGGCGAGGATGCTGGCCCGGGGCTTCGGGCCGGCGACCACCGGGCGCTCCGGCTCGCGGTCGGGGACGCCGTCGCCGTCGCGGTCGACGGGCCGCTCCACGGTGCGGTCCCGGTCGACGGGCCGCTCCACGGTGTCCCCGTCGAGCGGGCGCTCCCCGGCGCGGTCCCGGTCCGTCCGGGCGCCCAGCGCCGCGTTCCGGTCCAGATCGGTCGTCCGACCGTCGAGGGTCCGTTCGAGCGCCGGGTCGGGCTCGGTGGTCCGGGGGGCGCGCCGGTGGTCGTCGTCGATGGGCCTGGCCGTGGCCGCCCGGGCCACGGCCGCCCGCTCGGCCGCCCGCCGCTCGGCGGCGGCGTCCCGCCCGGCGCCGTCGGGCGCGGCGCTGCTGCGGTAGGTCGTCTGCTCGCCGTCCCGGTCGGTGACCACCGGACGGCTGGGCCCGTTGCCGCCGTCCGCGTCGGCCCGCGTCGCGTCGTCCCGGCCGGTGCCGGCGGCAGCGTCGCGGCCGTCGACGCGGCCGTCGAGGTTCTCGTCCCGTGTCGGTGCCTCTTCCGACCGGCGGGACAGCGAGGGAATCTTCACCACCACACACCTCCTCATAAATGCGTGGTGGCCGATGCAACGACGCCGCCCACGCGGTACGTCTCTGCAATACCCAGGCGGTCGCTCGGCGACACCGGGTGCGCGTGGCGGTGGGCCGGATCGGTGCGGAGGACGTTCCGGGCTACGCGTGCAGCCGGCGTCGCGGTCTACGTGTGCCGCCGGGCGCGGCGTCCTACCGCTGCCACGTGTCGAGGGCGCGGACGGCGGCGCGGGTGAAGTCGTCCATGAGGTCCGGGCTGCTGCTGGTGCCCTCCCAGCCCTGGTCGTGGAGGACCGTCGTGACGTCGTCGACGCGGATCACGGCGATCTGGCTGACCGCGTCGCCGCCGGTGCGGTTGCCCTGCAGGTCCGTCTGCGGCCAGGTCTGGGTCACGAGCAGGGCCTCGTCGCCGACGCCGGGCAGCGGGCGGGTCCGGACCTCGACGGTGGCCCCCGACCGGCGGAAGGACGGGCACGAGTCGAGCGAGCCGCGCAGCCGCCCCAGGTAGTCCGAGGCGCCCTCGCCCTCGAAGGTGAAGATGGTCTGCGTGATCATGCCGTACGGGACGTTCTCGGGCGGGTCCTCGATCTGCTTGTAGGTGCTCATCATCGCGGCGCTCGCGGTCACCGCCCGACCCCCGGTGCCGAACTCCTCGCCGCACAGCTTGGGCAGGGCGTTCGCGGCGGGCGTCGTCGTCCGGGGCGACTTCCGATGCTCCGGGGGCAGTTCGAGGAAGGCTGAGGTGGGAATGGTCACCGGCGTCCTCCCGGTGGGCGAGGGAGGCGGAGCCGTCGCGGTGGGCGTCGACACGGTCGCCGAGGGGGTGGGTGCCGGGCTCCGACCCTGATCGTCGGCCGGGGCGGTGCAGCCACCGCCGAGGCCGATGGCACCGAGCAACGACACACCGAGGGCGGTGGATCGCCGCAGTCTGGTGTCGGGGCGCCGGGGGGTGCGGTGATCCATCGTGGTGCCTCCCTGTGTCGGCCTGTCCCGACCTCTTCCCGGCAGCGGGTCGACCGAAACGAGGGGTGCTGCCCGGCCGTCAGCCGGGCAGCACCCCCACGCCGGGTCGAGGCGCGTCAGGCGGGAACCGTCCACTTCTGGTTCGCGCCGCCGGTGCACGTCCAGATCTGGGTCGGTGTCGCGTTGGCCGAGCTGTTGTCGAGCACGTCCAGGCACTTGTTCGCACTGGCGCTGACCAGGTCGCGGGCCGCGGTCGCGGTCCACCGCTGGTTCGCCGCGCCGGTGCAGGTCCACAGCTGGGTCCGGGTGCCGTCGGCGGTGGCGTTGGCCCGTACGTCCAGGCACTTGCCCAGGGCCCGTACGGTGCCGTCGCCGCCGAGCGTCCACTGCTGCGCGGCGCTGCCGTTGCAGTCGTACAACTGGACGGCGGTGCCGTCGGCGCTGTTGGCCCCGGCGACGTCGAGGCACCTGCCGGCCAGGCCGACGATCGGGCCGGTCCGCCCGCCGCCGCCGGACTGGCTGCCCGACCAGGTGAACGTGGCGGTGGTCCGGGCCGGCAGCGAGTACGTGAAGGACTGCCCGCCCCACACCACCTTGACCGACTGGCTGCCGGTGCCGCCGTTGTGCGCGATGAGCGCCTTGGACCCGTCCGGGTTCACGTACGCCACGTTCTGCACCGTGCCGTTGGCGGTCGAGTCGATCCGGTACGCGCCGGGCCGGACGAACTTCGTCAGGTGCCCGGTGGTGTAGTACTCGACGGTGTAGTCGACCTGGCCGGCCCGGGGGCCGCCCTCCTGGACGGTGACCAGGCCGGTGCAGACGTCGCAGCCGCCCTTGTGCGGGCCCATGTTCTGGTTGAGGGCCAGGCTCCACTTGACCAGGCTGCTGCTGTGGTTGCGGGCGTAGTTGACGATGTCGGCCAGGTCCTCGTTGTGCTGGTTGCCGATCCAGGTGCCGCCCGAGTGCTCGGTGCTGAACTGGCGCACCGACGGGTACTGGTTGCGCACCTGGGTGCCCACCGACGGCTCACCGAAGTAGCCGTGCCAGGCGATGCCGCCGAAGAGCGGGTCGTTGCGGATGCCCGGGTCGGCCAGCAGCACCGCCCCGAAGCCGGAGTAGTCGCCGTAGTTCCAGTCGTGCACGAGGACCTTGGTGCTGAGGCCGGCGGCGCGCAGGGCGGGGTAGAGGTGATTCTTGGTGAACTCGACAAGCCCCGCCCCGTTCCAGCTCATGCCCGGGTAGTTCATCTCGGTCGGCGCGGCAGGCTTGCAGCAGTTCGGCTCGTTCTGCACCGACAGGTAGTTCACCGGGATGCCGGCGGCCTGGTAGGTCTGCACGTACCTGACCAGGTACTGGGCGTACATCGGGTAGTACTCCCACTTGAGCCAGCCCATCTGGTCCATCCGGCCGTTGTCCTTCATCCAGCCGGGGGCGCTCCACGGCACCCCCTTCACCCGCAGCTCCGGGTTGAGCGACCGGGCCTGGGCGGTGAGCAGCCGCACGTTGGTGTCGTAGCCGTTGTTGTAGAAGTCGTTGAGGTCGCAGCAGGTGTCGTCGAGGGAGACGTTGCCCGGGCGGGAGAGGTCCGAGGCGCCGATGGGGTTGCGGACGAAGGAGAGCCCGATGCCGTCGGTGGGGGAGAAGAGCTTGCGCATCACGGCGTCGCGGGTGGCCGCGCTGATCGGCCCGCCCCGGAACAGGTACGCGGTGGTGTCCGTGATCGACGCGCCGCCGCCCTCGAACTGCTGGTAGCGGGTGTTCTCGTTGACGGTGATGGTGTGCGTCGCGCCGCCGCTGGAGGGGGCGAAGGCGAGCGGTGCCTGCTGCTGGAGACCCCGGCTCACCTGGCGGCCACCGTTGTCCGTGGTGGTGGTCAGCCAGACGTTCACGGGCTCGTTGGCGGCGGACGCCGGCGCCGGGAGCGTGACCGTGGCGGCGGCCACGGCGGTGCAGAGCGCGAGCAGGCCTGCGGACGCGACTCGGCGCCGGGCTCGTCGGCGCTGACCCGCCGAGGCGGGTACGAGGGTGGTGGACATCGGGTGTCTTCCTCTCGCGCGGCGGTGGGGGCGATGTGCGAACGTGCACGAACCGGCCGGTAACAGTCCCGCGCGACGTCCGCCCCCGGGCGCGCTGGCTATCCTTGGCACCCGTGCCAGAGGGACACACCATCCACCGCCTGGCGGCGCGGCACGCCGAGCTGTTCGGCGGGGACAAGCTGCACGCCGCCAGCCCGCAGGGCCGCTTCGCCGAGGGCGCGGCCCGCCTCTCCGGCACCTTCCTGGAGGCCACCGAGGCGTACGGCAAGCACCTGCTGCACCACCACGCCGACGAGCTGACCGTGCACGTGCACCTCGGGCTCTACGGCAAATTCGCCGACGGCGCCGGGGAGCCCCCGGAGCCGGTCGGCCAGGTGCGGCTGCGGCTGACCAGCGACCGGCACTGGCTCGACCTGCGCGGCCCCACCGCCTGCGAGCTGCTCACCCCGCCCGAGGTGGCGGCGCTGCGCGCCCGGCTCGGCCCCGATCCGCTGCGCGCCGACGCCGACCCCGACCGGGCGTACGCCCGGATCTCCCGCAGCCCGACGCCGCTGGCCGCGCTGCTGCTGGACCAGTCGGTGGTGGCCGGCACCGGGCTGATCTTCGTCACCGAGGCGCTGTTCCGGGCCGGGCTGCCGCCGACGCTCCCCGGCCGGCGGCTGGCCCGCGCCGGCTGGGACGCGCTCTGGGTGGACCTGGTGGCGCTGATGCGGCTCGCCGTCGTACGCGGCCGCATCGACACCGTCCGCGACGCGCACCTGCCCGAGGCGATGGGTCGCCCCGCCCGCGTCGACCGGCACGGCGGCGAGGTGTACGTCTACCGCCGCCCCGGCGAGCCCTGCCACGTCTGCGCCACGCCGGTCAGCCGGGGCGGGCTGGCCGGCCGCAACCTCTACTGGTGCCCCACCTGCCAGCGGAGCTGACCCCCCTCGGCCGCGCCGCGCCGAATCCGCGCCGGGCCTGCGCCCGCCGCGCTGACCGCGTCTCCGCCGCCGCGCGGATCCCGCGCCGTTCTCAGCCCGCCGGGCGGAGCAGGCTCCGCCGCCGCAGGGCTCACCCGGCCGCGAGCAGCCAGCGGACCACCTCCACCTGGTGGGGGAAGACCTTCCCCTCGCCGATGCTCCAGGCCAGCGTCTGCCCGATCGTCCAGCCGCGTACCCGCTCCCGGTCGAGCCCCAGCTCCGCGGTGAGCCGGTCCAGCCGGTGCCGGACAGCCTCCGGCGAGTGCCCCAGCTCCGGGCCGCGCACCAGCGGTACCACGCCGAACTCGCGCTCGCCGGTCAGCGGCTTCGGGTCGATGAGCAGCCACGGCTCCCGGGTCGCCCGCAGCACGTTGCCGGCGTGCAGGTCCTGGTTGACCAGCACCTGCTCGCCCTGGCTGCCGGCCAGGTCCGTCAGCAGCCCCAGCGCCGCGTCGAGCAGCCGCCGCTCGTACGGCCGGCCGGCCCGCTCCCACTTCGCCGGCAGCCGCTCCAGCCAGCCGGCGGCCTCGTCGGCGAGCGGGGTGAACGGCGGGCCGGCCGGCCGCCACAGCCGGGGCAGCAGTCCGACCGCCACGTCCAGCGCCGCGTCGGCGGGCAGCGCGTGCAGCGGCGTGCCGGGCACGCACCGCTCGACCAGCAGCGCCCGCCGCTGCGGGTCGTGCCCGAGCAACCGGGCCGCCCCCGCCCCGGCCCAGTGCTCCAGTGCCGTCGCCTCGTGCGCGCTGTCGGGGTCCGGGTACTGGAGCTTGAGCACCGCCGGGGTGCCGTCGGGCAGCTCCGCCGGCAGGGCCAGCGACGCGAACGCGTACGGGAAGGGCGGCCCGAGCCGCAGCGACCAGCGCGCGGTGCAGGCGGCCAGGCGCTCCGGCAGGGCGGCCAGCCACTCCCGCCCGGCCGGCACGTCCCGCACCCAGCCCAGCCCCTCAGGGATCAGCAGTTCGGAATCCATCCGGCCATCCTGGACCGGCGCCCGCCCACCCCGCACCACGATTCCCCTGCCCCCGCCCACCCGCCGGTCGCGGTGATCAAGAGGTTCAGGTCCACCACGGAGATCGAACCGGACGCAAACCTCCTGATCAACCCGCCGGGGGAGGGGCGGGTGAGCGGGGTGGGGGTGGGGCGTCAGCGGAGGCGGCGGATGTCGCCGTGGGCGCGGTAGAAGCCGCCCCGGCCGGACTCGCGGACCTGGGTGACCAGATAGCGCGCGCCCGGCTCGCGGATGCCCTTGGGGAACTGCACGGACCAGTCCCGGTGGTAGCCGGGGGAGACCACGTGCACCCGCAGCCGGCCCCGGTCCTCGACGCACTGCACGACCACGCCGCCGTCGACGTCGCTGGTCACCTCGACCGTCGTCCAGGCCGCCGGCTCCGGCATCCGGGACGGGGCCTTGACGTCGACCACCTCCGGCACGTCGCCGGCCTCCGCCGCCCGGATCGCCGGCTCGCTGGCGTCGATGCAGGCCAGGTGGCCGCCGGTGGTGACGACGTAGAGCCGATCCTCGTGGTACTGCATCGAGTAGGCCGAGCCGCAGCCGGTGCCGAGCTTCCACAGCCGGTTGCCGGCCGCGTCGAAGCAGTAGATCGAGGACTGGCTGTCGCCGGCGAAGACGTACCGGCCGCCCTCGGCCGTGGCGCAGGAGAAGACCGGGGCGTCGCAACGGTAGGTGCGCTCGGCGCGGCCGTCCTTCGCCAGGCGCACCACCTCGCGGGTGGCGGTGCCCGCGAACACCGCGCCGGGCTCCTGCCAGCCGAAGAGCACCGAGCCGGTACGGGTGTGCCACAGCTCCTGGCCGGTCCGCCAGTCGTAGCCGGTCACGCCCTGGGAGTGGCCGTGGTAGAGCGCGTCGGCGTCGCAGCGCACCATCCACGCCGACCGGCCGCGGCCCTGCCGGCGCCAGAGGAACTCGTCCTCGTGGTCGACGGCGACGATGCCGCCCCCCGCGTCGGAGACGCCCAGCACCCCGTCGTGGATGTCCAGCCAGTAGATGTCGATCTCCGGCGCGATCTCGTACGCCACCCGGGGCACCTTGCCGGACAGGTCGTAGACGTTGCCGTCGTCGCAGCCCGCGTAGATCCAGGCGTCGTCGGCGACGATGCACTTCACCCCCTCGGGGAGGCGGACCTGGTTGAGCACCCGGGCGTCGTGGCCGAGCGTGGTGATGACCCCGCGCTCGTTGCCGACCATGCAGCTCTGCCCGTCGACGAAGATGCCGAAGGCCGGGGCGCCCGAGTCGTAGCGCCAGAGCACCGGGGCGGTGCGGGCGGTGGAGCGGGTGCTGACGATCGGCCGCCGGGAGACGGCGCGCTTCTGCCGCACGCCGGGTACGGCCGGGGCGTACCCCTTGCGGACCTTCTCGCCGATCTTCTTCGCCGCCGCCGCGCGGGCCTTGGCGTTGTCGGCGAAGGCCGTGGTCTTGACCTGGCCCTGGTCGCCGATCCGGCCGTAGCGGACAGTCAGCGTGGAGTCGTCGACGACGACCTCGTAGAACTTGTGCGCACCGTCCGCTTCGGACAGTTCGAGGTAGGTCGTCTCCTGCGACATGGGGCCCTCCGAGGGGGTCAGCGACCGGCCTGACGTGGCCGGCGCGGCGACAGCGGGCACACGCTAACCGCCGCCCCCGACAAAGCCCACCGGGGGCGTGCGGCCGTCACCGGGGCGTCGCGGCGGCGAGCCGGGCTGCCAGCGTCCTGACCTGCTCGACGAGCTCCGGGGGTTCGTGCACCTGGAAGTCGAACCCCTTGGTCGCCACGTGGACGGCCAACTCGTCCAGCGAGTCGGACCCGGTTCGCAGGGTGCAGCTGTGCTCGTCGATCGGCTCCAGCACTCCGATGGTGGGGGCGATCCGCTCCGCCGCGGTCTCGGCGCTGACGTGCAGGGTGAACCGGGCCTGGTAGCGGTAGGCCGACGTGGAGATCGCCCGCGAGGTGTAGCCGCTGACGTCGGGGTCCGGCGCAGTGCGCGGGGCGAACCGGGGGCCGGTGGGCGTACGTGGGTCGAGGCGGTCCACCCGGTAGGTGCGCCAGTCCTGGCGGTCGACGTCCCAGCCGACGAGGTACCAGCGCCGGCCCGTGTGCACCAGCCGGTGCGGCTCGGTCGTGCGGACGCTGCTGGTCCCGTCGTGGGTGCGGTAGTCGAAGCGCAGGCGCAGCGAGTCGCGGCAGGCGGCGGCGATGGCGGTGAGGGTGCCCGGGTCCACGGTGGGGCCGGCGTTGGCCATCGGCACCGTCACCGACTGGAGCGCGTTGATCCGGTGGCGCAGCCGGGACGGCAGTACCCGTTCGAGCTTGGCCAGGGCCCGCACGGAGGTCTCCTCGATGCCGGTGATCGAACCGCCGGCGGCCGTGCGCAGGCCCATCGCGACCGCGACGGCCTCGTCGTCGTCGAGCAGCAGCGGCGGCACGTCCGCGCCGGCGCCCAGCCGGTAGCCGGCGGTGCCCGCGGTGGACAGCACGGGGTAGCCGAGGCCGCGCAGCCGGTCGATGTCGCGGCGCACGGTGCGCGGGGTGACCGCCAGCCGCTCGGCCAGCTCGGCGCCGGACCAGTCGCGTCGGGTCTGCAGGAGCGAGAGCAGTCGCAGCAGCCGCGCCGAGGTTTCCCACATGGTCCGGAAGTCTGCCACCCGGTTAGGACCGAAGTTGACCTAACCGGTACCTAGGCTTCCGGACATGGCGAACAACAGCGAGATCCGGCCCTTCACGATCGACATTCCCCAGGCTGACCTGAACGACCTGCGGGACCGGCTCGCCAGGACCCGGTGGGCCGCGGACCTGCCCGGTGTCGGCTGGAGCCGCGGGGTGCCGGTGAGTTACCTCAAGGGGCTGGCCGAATACTGGCGCGACGGCTACGACTGGCGCGTCCACGAGCGGGAGCTGAACAGGTATCCCCAGTTCACCACCGAGATCGACGGGCAGAACATCCACTTCCTGCACGTCCGCTCGCCCGAGCCGGACGCGCTGCCGCTGATCCTGACCCACGGCTGGCCCGGCTCGATCGTGGAGTTCCTGGACGTCATCGGCCCGCTGACCGACCCGGGGGCGCACGGCGGCGACCCGGCGGACGCGTTCCACCTGGTGATCCCGTCGATCCCCGGCAGCGGGTTCTCCGGGCCGACCGGCGAGGCCGGCTGGGACACCAACCGGGTGACCCGGGCGTTCGCCGAGCTGATGGACCGGCTCGGCTACGACCGCTACGGCGCGCAGGGCGGCGACACCGGCGCGATCGTCTCCCCGGGGCTGGGTCGGCTCAACCCCGACCGGGTCGTCGGCGTGCACGCGAACGGGCTGTCCGCGTTCACCGAGGTCGACCCGGACGAGGTGGGGGAGCTGACGGACGCCGAGCGGGCGCGGCTGGAGCACCTGGCGTACCTGAACACCGAGCAGTCCGGCTACGCCATGATCCAGATCAGCCGGCCGCAGACCCTGGCCCACGGGCTGCACGACTCCCCGGTCGGGCAGTTGGCCTGGATCGTGGAGAAGTTCAAGGAGTGGACCGATCCGGCCGCCGAACTGCCCGAGGACGCGGTGGACCGCGATCGCCTGCTGACCAACGTGATGCTCTACTGGCTGACCGGCACCGCCGGGTCCTCCGCCAACAGCTACTACGAGACCGCGCACGCCGGAGCCTGGGGCGCGAGCGAGCGTTCCCCGGTGCCCACCGGGGTCGCGGTGTTCCCCATGGACGTGTCGATCCGGCGCACCGTCGAGCTCGAACACACCGTCGTGCACTGGTCCGAGTACGGGCGCGGCGGCCACTTCGCCGCCATGGAGGCCCCCGACCTGCTCGTCGGCGACGTCCGCGAGTTCTTCCGCAAGCTGCGCTGAGACCACCCGCGGCCCCGGCCCCGACCAGGCCGGCGCCGCGGGTGGGGGCTACCGGCCGACGGCGGCCAGGGCGTCGACGGCCTTGCGGGCGGCGATCAGCACCGGGTCCCAGACCGGGGCGTACGGCGGGGCGTAGCCCAGGTCGAGCGCGGTCATGTCGTCCACCGTCATGCCGTTCCACAGCGCCACCGCGAGGGTGTCGATCCGCTTGGCCGCCTCGGACCAGCCCACGATCTGCGCACCGAGCAGCCGCCCGCTGGGCTTCTCCGCGATCAGCTTCACCGTCATCGGCCGGGCGCCCGGGTAGTAGCCGGCGCGGTTGGTGGACTCGGCGATCACCGAGACGAACTCGAACCCCGCCGCCGCGGCGTCCTTCTCGCGCAGCCCGGTGCGCCCGACCTCCAACTCGCAGACCTTGGTGACGGCCGTGCCGATCACCCCCGCGAAGGTGGCGTACCCGCCGCCGATGTTGATGCCGGCGACCCGGCCCTGCTTGTTGGCGTGGGTGCCCAGCGGCACGTGCACCGGCAGCCCGGTGACCCGGTGCACGGTCTCCACGCAGTCGCCGGCGGCCCAGACGTCGGGCACCCCCTGCACCCGCATGCGGCGGTCCACCCGGATCCCACCGGTGTCGCCCAACGGCAGGCCGGCGGCCTCCGCGAGCGCGGTGTTGGGGCGTACGCCCAGACCCAGGACGACCACGTCGGCGGGGATGGGCCCCTCGGCGGTGACCACCGCGGACACCCGGCCGTCGGTCTCCTCCAGCCCGGTCACCCCGAGGCCGGTGCGGATGGTGACGCCGATGCCCCGCATCGCGTCCGTGACCAGCTCGGCCATGTCCGGGTCCACGGTGGCCATCGGCTGCTCGGCCTGCTCGACCAGGGTGACGGCGAGCCCGCGCTGGATCAGTGCCTCGGCCATCTCCACGCCGATGTAGCCGCCGCCGATCACCACCGCCCGGCGCGGCCGGGGCTCGGCGTCCAGCCAGTCGCGCAGCGCGGCGCCGTCGTCGAGGGTCTGCATGCCGAAGACCCCGCCGGCGTCGGTGTCCGCCCAGCCGGGCTTCTTCGGCAGTGCCCCGGTGGCGTACATCAGGGTGTCGAAGCGCTCCCGGACCTCGCCGCCGCCGTCGAGGTCCCGTGCGGTGACCTCGCGCCGGTCGAGGTCGATGGCGGTCACCTCGTGCCGGAGCCGGACGTCGATGTCGAACTTCTCCCGGAACGTCTCCGGGTCGCGGGCGATCAACTGGTCCCGCTCGGGCACCAGCCCGCTGATCCAGTACGGGATGCCGCACGCCGAGTACGACGTGAAGTGCCCCCGCTCGAAGGCGACGATCTCCAGGTCGCCGCGGTCCCGCCGGCGTCGCGCCTGGGACGCCGCCGCCATCCCCGCGGCGTCCCCACCGATGACGATCAACCGTTGCGCCACGGTCACCATCCTGTCACGACCGGCTCGCGCCACGGGTCTGCCGTGCGACGTCCTCCACCACGTCCACGAGCTTGCCGGTACGCGCGAAGACGGCGCGCTGCCGGGCCGCCCCGCTGCCGTGCCGGCGCAGCCCCGCGACGAGGTCGGTCACCTCGTCGAGGTCGCCGTGCCGTTCCAGCGCCGGGCGCAGCCGCTCGATCAGCTGACCGAACAGCTCCCAGGCCGGCCGCAGCTCGCCGTCGGTCAGGTCGACGCCGTCGCCCTCCAACCCGTCGTGGGCCGCCCGCCAGTGCGCGGCGACCAGCAGGTGGTGATCGGTGCGCAGGGCGGGCCGGCCGGCTGCCATGTCGTCCCTCGCGGTCGCCACCATGGCCCGGACCAGCGCGGCGACGAGCACCGCGTCGTCCACCGACGGGCAGACGTCGCCGATGCGGATCTCCACCGTCGGGTACTTGGCCGACAGGCGGGCGTACCAGTAGAGCATCCCCTCGTCGAGCATGACGCCGCTGGCGATCAGCTGCCGGATCAGCCGTTCGTAGTGCTCGTGGGACTCCAGGTACGGGGTGGGCGCCACCGACGGCCAGCGCTCCCACTCCACCGACCGCCAGCTCGCGTACCCGGTGTCCTCGCCCCTGGCGAAGGGGGAGTTGGTGGTGACGGCGTGCAGCACCGGCAGCCAGGGCCGGACGTGGTTGAGCACCTGCACGCCGGTCTCCGGGTCGGGCACCCCGACGTGCACGTGCATGCCGTTGTTGCCGGGGCCGGGGACCAGCAGGCGGAACCGTTCGATCATCCGGTCGAAGCGGGGCTTGTCGACCACCGGGGGCACCGGACCGTCGACCGGCCCGGTGCCGATGGCGAGCAGCCGTACGCCGGCCCGCTCGGCCGCGTCGGCGAGCGCGGCCCGCAGCACGCCGAGGGAGTGCCGGATCGAGGAGAGTTCCAGGCCGGGCGGGCTGCCGATCTCGATCTGGCTGGTCTGGAACTCCCGCTCCACCTGACCGCGCAGCTCGGGCGGCACCTGCTCCATGACGAGGTCGACAGCGGGCACCGCGGCCCCGGTGTGCGGGTCGACGAGCAGGAACTCCTCCTCGACACCCACCGTGAGCAGGTCGGTCCCCTCGGCCGTCCCGCTCGGAATCTCCGCCACCTGGCCGGTCATCGCCACCACCGTCCGTTCACGCCCGGTAGCGGTCCGTCCGCGCCGGGTCGGTCAGTGGTTACCCACCGTACGCAGGCGGAGAAACGCGGCCCCGGCGTGTCGCCGTCGTGTGCCGGCACGGGAGAGCACACCGCGCGTGACCCGCAGGTCACCGCAGCCCGCGCTCCTCGCCGTCGCGCACCAGGGCGCGGATGCGGCGCAGCGTGGCGTCGGGGGCCAGGATGGCCTCCCGCCACCGCTCCAGGGTCCGGCGCAGGTCCCAGACCGTCGCCCGCAGCTGCCGTTCCTGCTCGCGGGCCGAGTCGAGCTGCGCCCGGGTGAGCAGCGCGGCCTCCTCCAGCTCGGCGACCCGGGTGCGCAGCGGCTGCACCAGCGTGAGGGCGGCGTCGGTGAGGGTGTCGGCGGCGTCCGCCTTGAACTTGCCCCGCTGCACGATGACGGTGGCGATGACGGCGAGACCGCCGGTGCCCCCGAGCACGCCGAGGACGGAGAGCAGGACCTGCACCCAGTGCGGGGCGGACGGTGCCGAAGTGGTCACGTCCCACCCCTGGCGGAGAGGGTGCCACCGACGGCCACCCCGGCGAGTTGGGCGGCCTGGCCCGCCCGGGTGAGCCGGCGCAGGTCGAGCGCGATCTGGACGGCACGCCACCCGGAGCCGCCGGCCACCGCGACGACGAACGACATCGCCGCGACCCCCTGCGGGCCGGTGACCACCGCCAGGGCGACGGCGTACATGCCGGTGATCGTGCCCAGCATGAGCACCGACGCGAGTTCGATCCCGAGGCCGGTGGAGAGCCGGCCCGGCCAGAGCACGCCCAGCAGCCCGGCGACGCCGGCCACGATGAGGCCCGACTCCCACCCCGCCTGGATGGGCCCCGGCATCGCCATCTCCACCGACTGCGGCCGGACGTCGAGGACGATCAGGAGGACCCCGCACACCGGGGCGGTCGCCATGATGGCGATCTCGAAGGGCTGGTGCCTGGAGCGGATTCGGTTGTGGGGCACGGCGGCTCCTTACGGTGGCCCGCCACTCGTCGAGCCGGCCGTCGGCCGGGGCGGGCGCCCGGTGCCGACGGTGTACCGGGAGGGCCCGCTCCCATCGCCCGGGTCGGCGCGGCATCCCCGACGACGCGGAGGCACACCGGCGGCCGAAGAGGACGACATACCGACGTTGGCTGTCGACGCACCAAGTCGTACCACTTCCGCCGCGCCTCCGTCCACCCCGGACCTGTCGTATAAGCGCAGGTCAGCGCGGATGTGGCGGGCTTGTCGCGTGAACGGGCCGGATGGCGTGACAACGGGTCCTAGGCTGGTCGGCGTGCCGGGGCCGGTGGGGATCGTGCTGGGGACGTGGGCGTACGCCCTCGTCCACCTGACCCTGCTCGCCGACCGCCCGGCCGGGCTGCTCGCCGGGGCCGCGCTCGCGGCGGTGGCGCTGCTCGCCGTCGCGCTCGCGGCACACGCGGCCGGCGTCGTCAACGCGCCCCGGGCCGGCCGCGCCGCCGCCCTGCGCGCGCGGGCCCGCCACCGCCGGGTGCCCCGGCAGGTCGACCCGGACGCCGCCGGGCGTCCCCGTCCCCGGGCGCCCGGGCCGCACCCCTCGGCCGCGTAGCACCGCCGCGCGGCCGATTCCGCCGCCATCCGCCCGCCCGGCGACCGCCTTCCCGCCGGACCGGCACCCGGAATCGGACCGAGGGGTCACCCATGCTCGCCTTCGCACCTCTGCACGACGCCGTCGGCGCCGCCGGCCGCGCGCTCGCCTGGTTCACCACCCTGCTCGAACCGCTGGCCGGCGACGCGGCCACGGCCGCCGCCGTCGTCGTCCTCACCGTCGTCGTCCGGTTGGTGATCTCGCCGCTGACCCTCGCGCAGGTCCGCGGGGAGCGGCGCCGCGCGGCGCTCGCCCCCGAGGTCCGCGAGCTTCAGCGGCGGTACGCGGACGACCCCGCCCGGTTGCAGGGCGAACTGTTCGCGCTCTACCGGGCCAACGGCGCCAGCCCGGTGTCCGGCTGCCTGCCGCTGCTGCTCCAGGCCCCGTTCCTGCTGGTGATGTACCGGCTCTTCACCACCGCCGAGGGCGGCACGGGGCTGCTGACCGAGCGCCTGGCCGGTGTGCCGCTGGGGCACCACCTCGGCGACGGGGTGGTCGGCGGCGCGCTGCCGCTGTTCGGCGCCCTGCTGGCGGCCCTGCTCGCGCTCGCCTGGTGGACGTCGCGGCGGATGCGGCGCGCGGCGGCGGCGACCGGAACGGTGGCCGGTACGCCGACCGAGGGGCCCGGCGCGGCGGTGCTCGGCCGGCTGCTGCCGCTGCTGCCGTACACGACGGTGCTGGTGGCGCTGGTGCTGCCGCTCGCCGCGGTGATCTACCTGGTCACCACCACCGCCTGGTCGGCGGGGGAGCAGGCGGTGCTGCGCCGCCCGCGGCCCGAGCCGGCTGGCATCGATGGGCGTTGACATCTGCGGAAGTGGCACGTACAACTCGTGAGAGAGCGCTCTCTCGACCGTCTCCCGCAGAGAGGTACGTCAATGACACCTGCCCCGGCGGCACCTGCCGCCCCGCCCCCGCGACGCCGGCTGACCCTGGCGTTGACCCTCCTCACCGCCGCCGCGACCGCACTGGTCGGCACGACCGTGACCGCGAACGCCGCCGTCCCGGCGCCCGCGCCCGGCTGGAGTCTGGTGTGGAGCGACGACTTCACCGGCGCGGCCGGCACGCTGCCGTCCGCCGGCAACTGGATCATCGACACCGGCACCAGCTATCCCGGCGGCCCGCCGAACTGGGGCACCGGGGAGATCCAGACGTACACCAACAGCACCGCCAACGTCAGTCACGACGGGGGCGGCAACCTGCGGATCACCCCGCTGCGCGACGCCTCGGGCCGCTGGACCTCGGCCCGGATCGAGACCGTACGCAGCAACTTCAAGCCCCCGTCCGGCGGCGTGCTGGCCATCGAGGGCCGCATCCAGATGCCCAACGTCACCGGGGCCCAGGCGTCCGGCTACTGGCCGGCGTTCTGGGCGCTCGGCTCGCCGTACCGGGGCAACTACCAGAACTGGCCGGGCATCGGCGAGTTCGACGTGATGGAGAACGTCAACGGCCTCAACTCGGTCTGGGGCGTGCTGCACTGCGGCGTGGCCCCGGGCGGGCCGTGCGACGAGTTCAACGGCATCGGCGCGTCCCGGGCCTGCCCCGGCAGCACCTGCCAGTCGGCCTTCCACACCTACCGGTTCGAGTGGGACGCCTCGGCCAGCCCGCAGCAGCTGCGCTGGTACGTCGACGGCCAGCTCTACCACTCCGTCAGCCAGTCCCGGGTCGGCGAGCCGTACTGGTCGCAGATGACCAGCCACGCCGGCTACTTCCTGCTGCTGAACGTGGCGATGGGCGGGGCCTTCCCGAACGGGGTGGCCGGTGGCGCCACGCCGACCGCCGCCACCGCCCCCGGTCGGCCCATGCTGGTCGACTACGTGGCGGTGTACAGCCGGGGCGGCGGCAGCACGCCTCCGCCCACGACCCCGCCGCCGACGACGCCGCCGCCCGGCGGGGTGCGGGACGCGTACGCGACGATCCAGGCGGAGTCGTTCAACGCGCAGAACGGCGTGCTCGTCGAGGCGTGCGCCGAGGGCGGGCAGAACATCGGCGCGCTGCGCAACGGCGACTGGGTGCGGTTCGACAACGTCGAGTTCGGCGCCACGCCGCCACGCGACTTCGTCGCCCGCGTCGCCTCCGGCGCGGCGGGTGGGGCCAGTGGGCTGGTGGAGGTGCGGCTGGACAGCCCGACCAGCCCGCCGATCGGCAGCTTCGCGATCGGGAACACCGGCGGCTGGCAGAACTGGCGCTCGGTCCCCGGCAACGTCGCCGGCCCGACCGGCCGCCGGACGGTCTACCTGACCTTCAGCAGCGGGCAGCCCGCCGACTTCGTCAACGTCAACTGGTTCACCTTCCGCCGCTGAGCCCTGAGCCCTTCGGGCCCTGAGTCCCGTGGAGCCCCCGGCCGTCGCCGGGGGCTCCCGCCGCCCTGCTCTGGACAGAAACAGTTAACACTCCTAATAATGGGCGTCAATGTCGATGCCGATGGATGGCGTCCGGGTGTGGAGGGTGTCGTGAAACGATCCAGATCTCTGGTGTTCTCGCTGGTCACAGCCGTGGTAGCGGCGCTCGGCGCGGTGTGGGTGGCGATGCCCGCGTTCGCCGCCGGGGTGACCGCCGGCTTCGTCAAGACGTCCGACTGGGGCTCGGGCTGGGAGGGGAAGTACACGATCACGAACGGCGGCGGGTCCACGGTCGACGGCTGGACCGTCGCCTTCGACCTGCCGGCCGGCACCACCCTCGGCAGCTACTGGGACGCGCTGCTGACCTCGTCGGGCCAGCGGCACACCTTCACCAACCGGTCCTGGAACGGTCGCCTCGCCCCGGGCGCCTCCGTCTCGTTCGGCTTCCTCGGCTCCGGGCCGGGTGCGCCCACCAACTGCCAGCTCAACGGTACGGCGTGCGGCGGCGGCACCAACCCCACCACCGCGCCGCCCACCACCGCACCCCCGACGACCGCACCCCCCACCACGCCGCCCCCGACCACGCCGCCCCCGACGAGCCCGCCGCCGAACACCGGCCTGCCGAAGCACATCCTCACCGGGTACTGGCACAACTTCGACAACCCGGCGGTCGAGCTGCGGCTGCGTGACGTGCCGGCCGAGTACGACGTCGTCGCGGTCGCCTTCGCCGAGGCCACCGCCACTCCCGGCCAGGTCACCTTCGCCATCGACCCCGGCCTGTCGACCGCGCTCGGCGGCTACACCGACGCCGACTTCTCCGCCGACGTGCGCACCCTCCAGTCCCGGGGCAAGAAGGTGATCATCTCGGTGGGCGGCGAGACGGGCCGGGTCGCGGTCAACGACGCCGCCTCCGCCGCGGCGTTCAGCGCCAGCGTCCACGCGTTGATCCAGCGGTACGGCTTCGACGGCGTCGACATCGACCTGGAGAACGGGCTCAACCCGACCTACATGGCCCAGGCGCTGCGCTCGCTGCGGGCCAAGGTGGGCTCCGGGCTGATCATCGCGATGGCCCCGCAGACGATCGACATGCAGTCCCCGGAGACCAGCTACTTCAAGCTGGCGCTCGACATCAAGGACATCCTCACCGTCGTGAACACCCAGTTCTACAACTCGGGGGCGATGCTCGGCTGCGACCGCAACGCCGCGTACGCGCAGGGGACGGTGAACTTCATCGTCGCGCTGGCCTGCATCCAGCTGGAGGCCGGGCTCCGCCCGGACCAGGTCGGCCTCGGCCTGCCGGCCGGTCCCGGCGCGGCCGGCGGCGGCATCGTCGCGCCCAGCGTGGTGAACGCGGCGCTGGACTGCCTGGCCCGCGGCACCAACTGCGGCAGCTTCCGCCCGCCGCGCACCTACCCGGGCATCCGCGGCGCGATGACCTGGTCGGTCAACTGGGACGTGAGCAACGGCAACACCTTCGCCCGCACGGTGGCCCCCCACCTCGACACCCTCCCCTGACCCACGAAACCAGCGTCGATCATGCAGTTGTGGTGGCCCGCAGAAGCCGCATACGCGGCCGAACCCGGCACCACAACTGCATGATCGACGCGGTGGGTGGGGTGGGGTGGGTGGGTGGGTGGGAGGGAGGGGGAAGAGGAGGGGGAGGGGGAGTCAGGGGGTGGCGTCGGCGTGGGCGCGGCGGCGGCGGGTCTTTTTGATCACCCACCAGGCGATCATCACGACGAAGACGGCGATGATGCCGTAGTCGAACCACTTGCTGTACTGCTCGATCTGCTGCCAGCGGGAGCCGAGCGCGTATCCCAGGCCGACGAAGAGCGCGTTCCAGATGCCGCTGCCCAGCGTGGTGAACGCGATGAACTCCGGCAGCGGCATCCGGTTGGCCCCGGCGGGGATGGAGATCAGGCTGCGTACCACCGGCATCATCCGGCCGAAGAGCACCGCCCACCGGCCGTGCCGCTCGAACCAGCGGTCGGCCTTCTCCAGGTCGTCGAGGTCGACCAGGGGCAGCCGGTCGAGCCAGCGCTTGAGCCGGTCCTCGCCGGCAGCCGCGCCCAGCCAGTAGAGGACGAGCGCCCCGCCCAGGGAACCGGCGGTGGCGGCGAGCCCCACCAGGACCACGTTGAACCGTCCCTCGCTGGCCAGGTAGCCGGCCATCGCCAGGACGATCTCGCTCGGGATCGGCGGGATGATGCTCTCCAGGGCGACCAGCAGGGCCACCCCGACGGCACCGGCGGCGTCGATCACCCCCGCCACCCATCCGGTCAGGCCGCCGAGTTCGGTCGGGTCGACGTTCTCGGCGAGTGCCATCGCGATCCTTTCGGCCAGGTCCAGATCACACTTCTCTACCCCGTGCCCCGGCCGCCACACCTGCCCGTGAGTCGGGCCACCCGGTTCAGCCCTCCGGGTGCAGCGCCGCGTCGGCGGGCCCCCGCCGCCAGCCGGTGAACCGGACCCGCAGGCCCGCCCGGGTGGGGGAGCAGCAGTACGGCCCCGCCGCCGCCACCGCCTCCGGGGCCAGCGGGGCGAGCCGGACCAGCCGCCACGGCTCGTCGTCGGACCGGGCCCGTACGGTGAGCGCGTCCCGGTCGCGGCTGACCCGGACGATCACCTCCCGCCCCGCCCACATCGGCACGGGGGCTACCGACCAGTCGGAGACCTCCCGGGTCACCACGGCACCGACCTGCGGCTGGCCGTCGCTGACCTCCACCCCGGCCTTGACCCAGTTCCGCTCGTCCACCCGCACCAGCACGCCGGCCTGGTCGAACTGCTCGCCGTAGTCGAGGACGAAGGCCACCTCCACGGCCTCGCCGACGGGCAGCGGCGCGAGCAGCGCCGGGGCGTCGTCGTGGACGAAGCCGTAGGACGTGTGCCGCCACAGGTCGCTGCCCTCGGCCGGCTGCACCAGCAGCTCGCCCGCCGGCCCGTTCTCGACCCGCACCGGCTCGTTGCACCACTCACCCTCGGCCCAGTCGACCGGCCGCTGCGCGTCACCCATGCCGGCGACGGTACCGCCGGTGGACGCCCGGAGGCGACGGCCGTGGATCGACGGGGAGGCTCGGCTATATCCACGGCGTTGTCCCGATGCCGGGAAGATCGCGAGAAGTCGGCGGCGGGAACTCCTCGCCACGCAGGGCGCCTACGCTTCGTGGCTGACCATGAGCGGTGGCGGGCAGGTGAGCGGCATCGCCGTCACCACCTGACGGGCGGCACCGACACGGGCGGGGAGCGCGTGCGGGCCGTCCGCGTTTGCCGGGCGCCGGGATCGGAGACATTAGCCAGGCATGGCTGACAGGTGGTACTCGGAGGCGGTCGTCTACTGCCTCGACATCGACACGTACGCGGACTCCGACGGCGACGGGGTCGGTGACATCCGGGGGCTCATCGGCCGGCTGGACTACCTCGCCCGGCTGGGCGTGACCTGCCTCTGGCTGCACCCCATCCACCCGTCACCCAACCGGGACGACGGCTACGACGCGACCGACTTCTACAACATCGACCCGCGCTTCGGCACCCTCGGCGACTTCGCGGAGCTGCTGCACCAGGCGCAGAACCGCGGCATCCGGGTGATCATCGACCTGGTCGTGAACCACACCTCGAACGAGCACCCGTGGTTCCAGTCCGCCCGTTCCTCGCCGGACTCGCCGTACCGGGACTGGTACGTCTGGTCCGACCACGAGCCGGTCGACCGGCACCAGGGCATGGTCTTCCCCGGCGAGCAGCACGAGACGTGGAGCTACGACCGCACCGCCAAGGCCTGGTACTACCACCGGTTCTACAAGTTCCAGCCGGACCTGAACTTCACGAACCCGGCGGTCCGCGAGGAGATCAAGAAGATCGTCTCGTTCTGGCTCCAGCTCGGCGTCTCCGGCTTCCGCATGGACGCGGTGCCGTTCATCATCGAGCTGACCGAGCCGGGCAACCCGAACTCGCCGAAGGACTTCGAGTTCCTCACCGAGCTGCGCCAGCACGTGCAGTGGCGCCGGGGCGACGCCGTCCTGCTCGCCGAGGCCAACGTCGAGCCCGACCAGCTGCCGACCTTCTTCGCCGACAGCGGCGGCTCGGGCAACCGCCTGCACATGCTCTTCGACTTCATGCTCAACGGGCGGCTGATGCTGGCCCTGGCGCGGCAGGACCCGGAGCCGATCATCGAGGCGCTGCGGGACACCCCGGCGCTGCCCGAGGGCGGGCAGTGGGCCACCTTCCTGCGCAACCACGACGAGATCGACCTCTCCCGGCTCACCGCCGAGCAGCGCAACCAGGTGTACGCGGAGTTCGGCCCCGACGAGAACATGCGCATCTACGACCGGGGCATCCGCCGCCGGCTCGCCCCGATGCTCGGCAACGACCGCCGCCGCCTCGAGCTGGCGTACGCGTTGCAGTTCTCGCTGCGCGGCACGCCGGTGCTGCGCTACGGCGAGGAGATCGGCATGGGGGAGGACCTGTCGCTGCCCGGCCGGGAGGCGATCCGCACCCCGATGCAGTGGTCGTACCAGCCGAACGCCGGCTTCTCCACCGCCGACCCGGAGAAGCTCGTCCGCCCGGTGATCGACAAGGGCGACTACTCGTACGAGAAGGTCAACGTGACCGCCCAGCGCAGCGACCAGAAGTCGCTGCTCGCCTGGTTCGAGCGGATGATCCGTACGCTGCGCGAGGCCCCCGAGGTGGGCTCGGGCTCGACCACCCACATCGACGTGGCGATGCCGCCGGGAGTGCTGGCGCACCGGGCCGACGGGCGGACCGGCACGATGGTCTTCGTGCACAACCTCGGCACCACCGACGCCGAGGTGGACCTCAGCTCGCTGGAGCCGGAGGCGGACCTGCCCATCGACGTCCTCGCCGACCGCAACTACGGCGAGGTCGGCAAGCTGGACGGCCTGAAGGTCGCCGGCTACGGCTACCGGTGGATCCGCCTCTGCCGTGGTCGTGGCCTCTGACCGGTCACTCCCGCCAGCCGGCCAGTTCGACCCCCTTGGCCAGCTCCACCCGGAAGCCCAGGGTGATCTCGCCGCTCTCCCCCGGCCCGAGCCGCAGCCGCCAGGTCAGCTCGCCCAGCTCGGTGCGCTCGGCCGGGGGCGGGACGAGGGTGGACTCCCGCACGACCACCGCCTCGTCGCGGGAGACCGGCAGCTGGTCGCGCACCTCCACGCTCGCCGGCCGGGGCGTGTGGTTGGCCACGCTGATCCGGTACTCCACGTCCCGCCGCCGGGTCGAGCCGAGCGTGGCCCGGGTGTCGGCGCGCCGGCCCAGCTTCCGTTCCACCCGCACCCGGTCGTCCACGCCGAGCGCCAGCTCGGTCTCCTCACCGGGCGCCCACACCGGCAGCCGGGTGGCAGCGACGAAGTCGGCGCCGTGGAAGACCGCCGCCGGGCCGGGGAGCAGCGTGTGCGACGAGGTGTTGCGGACCGTCGCCCGCAGGTGCGCCTCGGCCGCGCGGACCGGCACGGTCACGTGGTCCAACCGGGCCGGCAGTTCCAGCACGGCGATGGTGGCCCGGTGGGCGCTGCCGTCGGCCGGCACCGCGACCGGGCGCGCCGGCCGGTAGGTGGCCGCGGTGACGCCCTGCTCGACGGTGGCGACGCTCTCCCGCACCTCGGGGCGCGGCGCGGCGGAGCGGGCCACCGCGCCGGCGGGCGCCGCGCCGGGGGCCGCGGGCGCCGGCATCGCGCCGAAGCTCGCCGGCGCCATCGGCATCGGCGGCGGCACCGGCCGGACCCGGTCGAGGTACCAGGGCGACAGTTCGGGTACGCGGGTCGCCGTCGCCGGCCGAGCCGTCGAGAGTTCGAGCACGCACTCCGGCCAGTCCTCGCCGGTGCCCTGGCTGACCAGCCCGAACCAGGTGACGGTCATGGTGTCGTCGACCAGCCGCAGGTCGTAGGAGGGCTGCCAGCGGGCCCCGTCGACCAGGTAGCTCAGCTCCAGGTCCAGCTCGTCGTCGTCGGCGTCCACCGACACGGTCACCTCGGCGACCAGCTGGTCCGGTTCCCGCTTGCCGCGCGTGGCGTCCAGTTGCCGCTCGACGGCCGCCAGCTCCTCGGTGAGGTCGGCACGCCGCCGGTCCAACGCGCGACGGCGGCGCTGCGAGTCGGCGAGCTGACCGGCCACCGAGTCGGCGAAGGCGGCCACGTCGGTCGGGGCGGCGTCACCGGAGGCCAGCGCGCGGGCGTACGTGCCGCCGGCCCGGTCGGCCAGCCGGGTGAGGAACTGCCCCCGCTGCGTCTCGACCTCGCCCGCGTCGTCGACCTCGACCAGTTCGTCGGCCAGCTCCCGGCTCCGCTGCTCCAGCTCGCGAACCTGCCCGTCGGTGCTGCGCGCCTGCCGCCACGTCGTGACGTCCACGCCGAGCACGGTGGCCGCGCCCCGGCCGCCGACCCGCAGCGAGTCCCGCCGCAGGCCCAGCGGCAACGGTGCGACGCGTACGCGGTGCTCACCGGCGGCCAACCGGGTGCTGCCCCGGCGGGTGACCCGGGCGCGGTCCGGGTAGACGGTGACACCGACGACGGGTGCTTCGATCTCCACTGCCTCCACGGCGGCGAGAGTAGCCGGGCGATGCTCGTGAGCGGCGTCCCGCGCGGGGCCGGCGTCGGCGTACGGCTGGGTTAAGCTCCTTCGATCGAGCGTAAGTTACCGGGAGGTAGGCATGTCGGAGGAGCAGCGGGTCGCCATCGTCACGGGCGCGGCGCGGGGGATCGGGGCGGCCACCGCCCGGCGGCTGGCGGCCGACGGCCTCGCGGTCGCCGTGGTCGACATCGAGGAGTCGGCGACGAAGGAGACCGTGGACGCCGTCGCGGCGGCCGGCGGCCGGGCGCTCGGCGTCGGCGCGGACGTGTCCGACCGGGCCCAGGTCGAGGCGGCCGTGGCGCGGGTCGCCGCCGAGCTGGGCGCCCCGACGGTGCTGGTCAACAACGCCGGCGTGCTCCGCGACAACCTGCTGTTCAAGATGACCGACGCCGACTGGGACACGGTCATGGGGGTGCACCTGCGCGGCGCGTTCCTGTTCAGCCAGGCCGCCCAGAAGCACATGGTCGAGGCGAAGTGGGGCCGGATCGTGAACCTGTCCAGCACCTCGGCGCTGGGCAACCGGGGCCAGGCGAACTACGCCGCGGCGAAGGCCGGCCTCCAGGGCCTCACCAAGACCCTCGCCATCGAGCTGGGCCCGTTCGGGGTGACCGTCAACGCGGTCGCGCCCGGCTTCATCGTCACCGACATGACCGCCGCCACGGCCGCCCGGATGAAGGTCGACTTCGAGGCGCTCCAGAAGCACGCCGAGTCGGAGATCGCGGTACGCCGGGTCGGCCGCCCCGAGGACGTCGCGCACACCATCTCGTTCCTGGCCAGCGAGGGCGCCTCGTTCGTCTCCGGCCAGGTCATCTACGTGGCCGGCGGCCCCAAGTCCTGACCCCCTCCCTCCCACCCCCCGCCTCCCCCCGCCCTCCCTCCCCCGCCTCCCTCCCCCCTCCCGGAACGTCGATCATGCAGTTGTGGTGCCCCGCAAGACCGGCGAATCCGGTCACGTCGGGCACCACAACTGCATGATCGCGCTCGTCTTCGGGCGGGGGCGGGTGGGTGGGTCAGGGGGTGGTGGGGCGGGTGCGCCAGAGCCAGAGCAGGCCGAGCACCGGCAGGACCAGCGGGATGTAGCCGTACCCGCTGCCGAACTGCGACCAGACCGTCTCGTCGGGGAAGAGTTCCGGGTCGGCGAGGCTGAGGGCCCCGACGCCGAGCACCCCGACCAGCTCCACGGCGCAGCACGCGAGCGCCACGCGGCGGCCGGCGGCGCCGGCGCGGGCCAGCCCCACCGCCGCGACGATGTAGATGGCCGCGGCGAGGGCCGAGAGCAGGTACGCCACGGGCGCCTCGTCGAACTTCGTGACGATCTGGAGGCCGGCGCGGCTCGTCGCGGCGATCGCGAAGAGCAGGTAGACCGCGATCAGCAGCCGCCCCGGGCCGGCGTTGGTCCGCTTCACCCCCGGGGCGCGTACGTCAGCCACCCAGCACCTCCCAGGTCTGCTGGAGCCGTACGACGACCACCGGGGTGACCAGGCAGACCGCGCAGACGATCGCCGAGCCCCAGCGCGTCGGCTCCATCCGGGCCAGCACCCAGGCCAGCGGCGGCAGGCAGACCACCGTCGCGAGGTAGCCGAAGAAGGCGCCCGGCTCGTCCGGCCGCTCGCCGCCGCCGAGTGCGACCAGCGCCACCGCCGCCAGCACGAGCAGCGCCACCTCCAGCACGGCCAGGCCGGCGAACTGCGCCCGGTCCGGCGCGCGGTGCCGCAGCGTCGCCACCAGCGCCCAGGCGGCGACGAGGAGCGACAGCACGATCGAGGCGGTCGCGAGGAGCCCGTCCACCGGCGAACCCGCCGACGCTGCGCTGGTCATCGGGGCCGTCCGGGGCGTGGTTCGGTCACCGGCACAGCCTACTAACCGGCGTAGTACACCCCGTCACCCGCCGCCCCTCCTCAGGGGGCCGCCGCCCGCCCGGCCCGGCTCCCGGGGGTCCGACGGCGTCGGACCGGCGGGCGTGGGAGCGAGTCCGGCCGAGGCGGCGACGAATGTCGTCAGAGGACGGTGGGGTACCCCTATCGACCCCTACTCACCGGTAAGCAGAACGTCGCGCAACGTTATTCTCTCGTCATCGTCGCCACCTCCGACGGCACGTTCGTCTGACGGAGAGGATCCCCATGTCCTTGCCCACCATCCCCCCGGCGCTGAGCGTGGTGATGCCGACGTACCAGGATCCGCAGTGCCTCGCGCTGACCCTCCGGGCGCTGACCCGGCAGACGCTGCCGCCGGAACGCTTCGAAGTGATCGTGGTCCGGGACGGTGGTTCGTCCGACAGGTACGCCGAGGCTCTCGCCGAAGGCGCCGGTCTCCGCCTGCGGGTGGTGGAACTCCCCCGGCGCAAGGGCCGCTCCGTCGCCCGCAACGAAGGGGCGCGGCACGCCACCGCACCCCTGCTCGTGTTCCTCGACGCCGACTCGTGGGCCGTGCCCGACCTGCTGGAGAGGCACCTGACGTGGCACAGCACGCCAGGCAACGCGGCGGTGCTGATCGGCCGGCGGGACGAGATCGGTCTCGCGGACCTCCCCGCCGTGCTGTCCGGGGAGTCGGACACGATCGCGCGTAGCTTCCCGCACGGTGGCGACCTGCGGTTCGCGACGGGACTCCCGGACGACGGCGGCGACTGGCTGAGGGCCGGCTGGGTGATCGCCTACACGCACAACATCTCGCTCGCCACCTCGCTCTTCGCGAAGGTCGGCGGCTACCGCGAGGCGTTCGGTCTCAGCTACGGCGTGGAGGACGTCGAGCTGTTCTACCGCGTGGACCAGAGCCTGCCGGACGGCGTCAACTTCGGCTACGACGACGAGGCCCGGGTCGTCCACCTGCCGCACCACAAGAACATCACCCGCAACTGGATGGAGATGAAGGCCAACTTCCAGCAGGCCGCCAGGTTGTACCCCTGCCTGGAGTGGGAGTTCCTCACCGCGGTCATGGGATACGAGGCGGTCCGGCGGATCCTGTACTACCGGTCGCTCGTCGAGGAGTGCGTCGAGCGGTCGGCCTGCGCCATCGGGCCCGCCGCCGCGCGCCTCGCCGGCAAGTTGCGGGGACCCAGGGCGCTCTGGATCGGCACCGGCCGCGCCGAGGCGAGGCTGCCCGCCACGGCGCTCACCTTCGACTACTCCGCACCCATCGGCCCGACCAACTTCCACCTGCTCGGCGTCGCCCCGCCCATGCCGGCGGGCAGTCTGGACGCGGTGGTCAGCGTCGACTTCTGGCGGTACCTGCTGTGGCCGGAGCTCTGCCAGTTCATCTCCGCCTCGGTGCAGCTGGCCGGCGAGGTCCACCTGGTCGCCACCGCCGACGCGACGCCGGGGATGTGCGCCGCCGACGCGCAGACGCTGGACTACCTGCGCCAGGCACAGGCCGCCGAGTACGTGGCCGAGCTGCGCGCGGTCGAGGGACTCGGCGACGTGTTGACGCTACGGGCCCGCCAGCCCGTGACCGGCGCCGCGCGCCGGGTGCCCGGCCAGGTGACCACCAGGACGCGACCCACGGCAATGGCGCCGGGCCGCCCTCCGACGGGCTAGCAGATCGACGGTGCGGCCGGACCCGACGTGCGGGGTCCCGGCTCGCTCCACCGCGCCCGGATCCGCCGCTACAGACGGAAAGGCGAGCATCATGCGCGTACTGTTGTCGACCCTCGGGTCGCGCGGCGACGTCCAACCACTGGTGGCGCTGGCATCGCGGTTGAAGGCTCTCGGTCTGCAGGTGCGCCTCTGCGCCCCACCGGACTTCGCCCGGTGGGTGGCCACCTTCAAGATTCCCTTCGTGCCCGTCGGCCCGCACTGGCGCAGGTCGGCGGCGCCCAGGCCGCGGGCCGCCGTGCCCCGCCCCTCGCCGGCGCAGGTGCGTCAGCTGGCCGAGTCCTCGGTCGGCATCCAGTTCGAGGTGCTGTCGAAGGCGGCCCGGGACTGTGACGCCATCGTGGCGTCGACCGGCCTCCAGATCGCCGCCCGCACCGTGGCGGAGAAGCGGGGCATTCCGTACGTCTTCACGGCGTTCTGCCCGGCGGCCCTTCCCTCACCGCACCACCCTCCGCTACCGCTGCCGGCCCTCGGGGAGGTGCCCGCGCCCGCGTCGGCCGACAACCGCGAGTTGTGGGCCGCCAACCAGCGGCACGTCAACGACACCTTCGGCGCGCCGCTCAACGCGCTCCGGGCGACGATGGGCCTGGTCCCGGTCGACGACGTCAGCGACCACATCCACACCGACCAGCCGTGGCTGGCGGCCGACCGGACGCTGGCACCCTGGCCGGACACCGCCGACCCGGCCGTCTACCAACCGGGCGCCTGGCTGCTGCCGGACGAGCGGGCCCTGCCGGCCGAGCTGACGACCTTCCTGAACGCCAGCGACGAGCCCTGCGTCTACGTCGGATTCGGCAGTGTCGCCGCACCCCCGGGCGTGCTGGAGACGGCCATCCAGGCGGTGCGCGCGGTCGGCTGCCGCCTGGTCGTCTCCCGGGGCTGGGCACCCCTCTCGATGGCCGGCCGGGCGCCCGACTGCCTGGTCGTCGGCGAGGTGAACCAGCAGGCGCTGTTCAGGGAGGTGGCCGCGGTGGTCCACCACGGCGGCTCGGGCACCACGACCACGGCCGCGCGGGCCGGGACCCCGCAGGTCGTCATCCCGCAGGTCTACGACCAGCACTACTTCGCGCGACGCGTGTCCGCGCTCGGCATCGGCGGCGCACACCCCGGCGCGGTGCCGACCGTCGAGTCGCTGACCGCGGCCCTCGGCGCCGCGTTGCGGCCCGAGACGGTCGCCCGCGCCCGCGCGTTCGCCGCCACCATCAGCACCGACGGAGCCCAGGCCGCCGCGGAGCGGTTGACCGCCACCCTGCGGGCCTGAGCACCCGGTCACCGCCGGATCGTCCGCGACGACCAGCGGGTGAGGGTGAGCGGGGCACGTGCCGGCCGGGCAGCATCGGGCGGGGAAGGCGGGCGGTCGGACTAAGCCGCGACCATGACGGCCGATCCCGGAAGGACGGGCGCACCGGCGACATCCGGCACAGGGCCCGGCGCGGCTCGTGGCCGCGGGTACCGTGGTGTGACGACGACGGTGGAGGTGCTCGTGGTGCGGTTCGGGTTGTTCGGCACCGGTCACTGGGCGGCGGAGACGCACGCTGCGGCGCTGCACGCCCACCCGGGGGTCGCTTTCGCCGGCGTGTGGGGCCGGGACCCGCGCAAGGCCGCCGCCCTGGCCGAGCGCTACGGGGTGCCGGCCTTCGACGACGCCGACGCGCTCATCGACGCCTGCGACGCGGTCGCCGTGGCCCTCCCGCCGGACGTCCAGGCCGGCATCGCGGTCCGCGCGGCCACCGCCGGCCGGCACCTGCTGCTGGACAAGCCGCTCGCGTTGAGCGTCGCCGACGCCGACCGGGTGGTCGACGCCGCGCAGGCGGCGGGCGTCGCCTCGGTGGTCTTCTTCACCGGCCGCTACCAGCCCGACGTCGCCGGTTTCCTCGCCTCGACGGCGGCCGTCGGCGGGTGGCACACCGCCAAGGCGATCCGGTTCGGCTCCATCTTCCAGCCCGGCAGCCCCTACGGGGCCTCGCCCTGGCGGCGGGAGCACGGCGCGCTGTGGGACATCGGCCCGCACGCGCTGTCGCTCATCCTGCCGGTGCTCGGCCGGGTCACCCGCGTCGCCGCCATGGACGGGCCGCGTGGGCTCGTCCACCTGCTCCTCACCCACGACGGCGGCGCGACCAGCACGGTGTCGCTGACCCTGGACGCCCCGCAGGAGGCGGTGAGCCGGGAGTTCGTCTTCTACGGCGAGAACGGCGTCGAGAGCGTTCCGGCCGGCGAGGGCGACTCGGCGACCGCGTTCGGGGTGGCGATCGACCAGTTGCTGGAGGAGATCGGCTCGGGCACCCGGGACCACCGCTGCGACGTGCGGTTCGGCCGCGAGGTCGTCGCCGTGCTCGCCGCCGCTGAGACCGCCCGCGTCGAGGGCCGCACCGTCGACCTGCCGGGCTGAGGGTGCAGCGCGGAGGCGGAAAAGCGGTCGCCTCCGGGGACGGGCGCGGCTAGGGTCGCCGCATGTCCGCGCACGCTCTGATCGAGGGGGTCGGTACGCCGGCCGTCCTCGGGTCGCTGCTGGCGGCCCGCCTGCGAGTCCGGCGTCCGGCCCTGGCCGGCGCGACCCGCGACTGACCCCGCACCGCACACGCGGCGCCCCCGCCCGGGCATTCCCGGGCGCGGCGCCGCCCCCGCCACGCATCCGGGTGCCGTCCCGGGGCTGAGTGCCGCCCGTCGGCGCCACCCCGGTGGTCGCCCCCGACGTGGCGCCACGCCGTGCGCCGCCGATCCCGCGTTCCGCGTCCCGCACAGGGCCGTCCGAGTCCCCGAACCCACTCGGACAGGCCCCGCTCGCGGCTGCCTGTCCGCTCCGTCGCCGCCCGGCGACAGACAGGACGACGACCCGTGGCGCCTCGCCGTACCCGAGCCACCGAACGCGACCGGTCCCGTCGCGTACTCTCCCAGAACTTCCTCGCCGACCCGGCCGCCATCGCCCGGATGGTGCACGCCGCCCGCCCCGGGCCCGACCGGCTCCTGCTGGAGGTGGGCGCCGGCCGGGGCCAGCTCACCCGGCCGCTCGCGGCCCGCTGCGGGCACCTGACGGCGTACGAGGTGGACCCGGCCGCCGGAGCCGAGCTGGCCCGGGTCTGCGCGGCCCTGCCGAACGTGACGCACCGGCAGGTCGACTTCCTCACCGTCACCCCGCCGCCGGAGGAGTTCGACGTGGTCGGCAACATCCCCTGGTCGCTGACCTCGGCCGTGGTGCGGTGGTGCCTGGCCGCGCCCGGCCTGCGCGCGGCCACCCTGCTCACCCAGTTGGAGTACGCCCGCCGGCGCAGCGGCGACTACGGCCGGTGGACCAGGCTGACCGTGCTGACCTGGCCGGAGTTCGGCTGGCGGCTCGCCGGGCGGGTGCCCCGCACCGCGTTCCGCCCCGTGCCGGGGGTGGACGCCGGCATCCTGCGCGTCGAGCGGCGGCCGGAGCCGCTGCTGGCCGCGTCGGCGCTGCCCGCGTACCGCCGGATGGTTAAGGTCGGCTTCGACGGGGTCGGCGGCTCGCTGGCGGCCTCGCTGGCCCGGCACCACCCGCGGGCGCGGCTGGCGGCGGCGCTGCGGGCGACCCGGCTCGACCCGGCCACCCCGGTCGGGCACGTCTGGCCCGAGCAGTGGCTGGTGCTGTTCCGGCTGCTGCACGCCCGCTGAGGGGTCAGGCCAGCGTGTTCAGGGCCTCGCTCAGCTCGGCGGGGGAGTCGAACTCCTCCGCCGGCAGGGCCCGGAGCGTCTGGAGCATCGCCGTGCTGACCCCGTTCTCCTGGCCCCAGCGGACGAGGTCCTCCCGGGAGACCGGGTAGTCGAGCCCGGCCAGGTACTCCTGCAACTGCACGCCGGTGACGGTCATGCCGGCGGGCTACCCGTTCAGCCCGCCGGCACACGCCCGCCGATCGACGATCGGCGGTTTGCCCCGGTGGCGCGCCGGGTAGCCGCCGACATGCTGGTTCAGCGGCTCGGCGCGCCGAGCGACTTCGACCCGTTGCTGGAGCGCGTCCGGGACGCCCGGATCGTGATGATCGGTGAGGCGACGCACGGCAACCACGACTACTACCGGCTGCGCGAACAGCTCACCCGCCGGCTGATCGCCGAGTGCGGGTTCTCCTTCGTGGCCGTGGAGGGGGACTGGCCCGACTGTGACCGGGTGCACCGCTCGGTGACCGCCGCACCGGGCGGGGCCGCGGACCCGCGCGTCGCGCTGGAGCGATTCGAGCGCTGGCCGACCTGGATGTGGGCGAACGCCGAGGTGGCCCGCTTCTGCTCCTGGTTGCGGGCGTGGAACGTGGAGCGGCCCCAGGACACCCGGGCCGGCTTCCACGGCCTGGACGTCTACAGCCTCTGGGAGTCCATGCAGGCGATCTTCGACTACCTCGGCGAGGAGGACCCGGGATCGCTGGAGGCGGCGCAGGACGCGTACCGCTGCTTCGAGCCGTACGGCAAGCGGGTCGAGGAGTACGGGATGGCGAGCCGGTTCGTCTCCGCCCGCTGCGAGGAGGAGGTCGTGCGGCTGCTGGCGCGTACCCGCGAACAGGCCGCCGGGGACGGCCCGGACAGCTTCTCTGCCTGGCAGAACGCGGAGGTGGTGGCCGGCGCGGAGCGCTACTACCGGTCGATGGTGCGCGGCGGGCCGGAGTCGTGGAACATCCGGGACACGCACATGGCGGACACCCTGGACCGGCTGCTGGAGCGCTACGGCGCGGGCGCGCGGGGCGTCGTCTGGGCGCACAACACGCACGTCGGCGACGCCCGGGCCACCGACATGGCCGGCGACGGGATGGTCAACATCGGCCAGCTGGCCCGCGAGCGGCACGGCGCCGACGAGGTGGTCCTGGTCGGCTTCGGCGGCTACCGGGGCACGGTGATCGCCGCGCCCCGCTGGGGATCGCCGGCGGAGGCCATGGTGGTGCCGCCGGCCCGCCCCGGCTCCGTCGAGCACCGGCTGCACGAGCTGATGCCCGAGCGGGCCGTGCTGGTCTTCGGCGGCGACGACCAGCCGGGCTGGGTCACCGGGACCGCCGACCACCGGGCGATCGGGGTGGTCTACGACCCGTCCTTCGAGTCGTGGGGCAACTACGTGCCGACCCGGCTGGGGGAGCGCTACGACGCCTTCGTCTGGTGCGACGAGACGACGGCCCTGCACCCCCTCCCGGCCCTGACCACCCCGGGCGAGATGGAGACCTACCCGGCCGGCGTCTGACCCGCGCCCCCGCTCCGACCCCGCTGATCATGCAGTCGTGGTGCCCGTTCCAGCCGGTTTCGCCGGCTGTGCGGGGCACCACGACTGCATGATCCATCGAGCGGTGGGCGGGTCAGGTGTGGGCGGGGGACCTGTCGTCCAGGTGGGCGCGCAGGCCCTCGCCCTCGATGTCGACGTTGGGCAGGATCTTGTCCAGCCAGCGGGGGAGCCACCAGGCCCGCTTGCCGAGCAGCGACATCACGGCCGGCACGATGGTCATCCGGACCACGAACGCGTCGATGGCGACGCCGATGGCGAGCGCGAAGCCCATCGACTTGATGACCGGGTCGTCGAGGAACACGAAGCCGCCGAACACCGAGATCATGATCAGCGCGGCGGCGGTCACCACCCGGGCGCCGTGCCCCATCCCGTTGATGGTCGCCTGCTGCGCGGTGTCGCCGTGCACGAAGTCCTCCCGCATCCGGGAGACCAGGAAGACCTCGTAGTCCATCGCCAGGCCGAACAGGATGCCGATCAGCAGGATCGGCAGGAAGCTGACCAGCGGGCCGGGCGTGTCCAGGCCGACCAGGTCGGCGAGGTGGCCCTGCTGGAACACCGCCACGGTGATGCCGAAGGTGGCGGCGACGGTGAGCAGGAAGCCCAGCGCCGCCTTGACCGGCACCAGCAGCGAGCGGAAGACCAGCATCAGCAGCAGGACCGAGAGGCCCACCACCAGCAGCAGGTAGACCGGCAGGGCGTCGGAGAGCTTCTCGGAGACGTCGATGCCGATCGCGGTCGCCCCGGTCAGCAGCACGTCGACGTCGCGGAACTCGCCCACGGCCGCGCGGATGTCGTTGACCAGGGTCTCGGTGGCCTCCTCGGTCGGGCCGGTCTTCGGCACCACCCCGAGCAGCGCGGTGCGGCCGTCCGGGCTGAGCTGCGGCGGGGCCACCGCGAGGACGTTCTCGGTGCGCTGGACCAGCGCGGTGACCTGCGGGATGGCGGCCGAGGTCGCCTCCGGGGTGTCCCCGGCGACCACCACCGCGAGCCGGCCGGTGAAGCCCGGCCCGAAGCCCTCGGTGATCACGTCGTTCGACTCACGGGCGGGCGTGCCGACCGGCGCGGTGCCCGCGTCGGGCAGCGCGAGCCGCATGTCGGGCGCGGGCAGCGCGAGCAGCCCCAGCCCGATCAGCCCGACCAGGATGACCGGAATCCGGAACCGGGTGACGAAATGCGCCCAGCGGAACCCGAAGCCCGACCGGTCCTCGGCCGCCGGGGTGCCCGCGTCGGCGGCGTCGGCCGCCCGGTCCCCGGCCGGCGCGGTGGTGCGCAGCTTGCGGGGCAGCACCCGGCGGCCGGCGAAGCCGAGCAGGGCCGGCTGGAGCGTGATCGCGACCAGCACCGCGACGGTGACCGTGCCGGCGGCGGCCAGGCCCATCACCGTCAGGAACGGGATGTTCACCACGGCCAGCCCGGCCAGCGCGATGACCACGGTGGCGCCGGCGAAGACCACGGCCGAGCCGGCGGTGCCGACAGCGCGGCCCACCGCCTCGTCCGGTGGCAGGCCCTCCATCAGGTTCTGCCGGTAGCGGGAGGTGATGAAGAGCGAGTAGTCGATGCCGACCGCGAGGCCGAGCATCAGGGCGAGGATCGGCGCGGTGCTGCTCAGGTCGACCACGCTGCTGATCGTGAACAGACCCGCCATGCCGACGCCCACGCCGATCAGCGCGTTGAGCATCGTCATCCCGGCCGCCACCAGCGAACCGAAGGTGACCACCAGGACGATCGCGGCGACCGCCACACCGATCGCCTCGGTCGAGCCGACCTCCGGCACGCTGCTGAGCACCTCGCCGCCGGGCGCGACCTCCCAGCCCTGGGCCTCGGCCCGCTCGCCCACCTTCTCGTACGCGTCGCGTTGGGCGTCGGTCACCTCGTCGGCGCCGGTGGCGAACTGGACCTGGACCAGCGCGTACCGGCCGTCCGGGGAGACCGCCCCCACCTGGAACGGGTCGACGGCGCCGACGACGCCGGGCAGGGTGGCGGCCTCCTGGGTGAGTTCCTTCACCACGGCCTGCCCCTGCGGGCCGGCGAGCGCGCCGTCGGCCGGCGCCTTGACCGCGATCGTGCCGGTCGCGCCGCTCGCCGCCGGGAACTGCTCGGCGAGCAGGTCCAGGGCGCGCTGCGACTCCGTGCCGGGCATGGTGAAGTTGTCGGCTATCGGGCCGCGCAGGGTCGCGGCGGCGAGGCCGAGACCGACGAGTACGACGAGCCAGATCGCCGCGACGAGTCGCCGCCGGCGCATCGAGCCCCGGCCGAGCCGGTAGAGCAGGGTGGCCATGAGTTCCTTGTCCTCGGTCGTGGATGGTTGGGTACGGATCAGTCGACGGGCTCCAGTGCCCGCCGGGCGAGTGCCAGCAGGGCGGCGCGCAGCTCCTCGTCGGGTACTTCGACGAACTCCCCGCAGGTCTCGGAGATGCCGGCGAGCAGCACCAGCGCCGCGATCCGGGCGGACGGGCGTGCCGGGTGCCCGGCGAGCGCGTCGACCAGTCGCTCCGACATCCGCTGGATGTGCGCGAAGGCGGGTTGCTTGAGCAGCTCCGGGAACTCTCCCCGGAGCAGGGCGATCTCGCGACGGAAACGGACCGCGAGGTCGACGAAGCCCTCGGCGGCGACCCGCTGGGCGTCCGCGCCGCGATGCGCGGAGATCCGCTCGTCGAGCGCCTGGAGGACGTCGATCGCCGGGGCCATCAGCTCGGTGAGGATGGCCTCCTTGTTGGCGAAGTGGTAGAGCACCGCCGCCTTGGAACAGCCCACCTCGCGGGCGATGTCCTGCAACGAGGTGCCCCGGTAGCCGGTCGTCGCGAAGCGTCGGGCCGCCGCCGAAAGGATCTCGTCGTGCGTCTCCGGAACCATCCGCGCCATGCCGGCCCACCTCCCCGACCAGCATGCCTGACCGATCGGTCAGACCCTGACCGATCGGTCAGATCGAGGGCGTGGTGTTCCCCACACGCGGTCGAGGTTTACCCCTCCGGGGTGTGCGGGAGCGGCCGGTCGGCCGGGCCGTGCGCCCGGTCGTACGTGGCCCGGGCGTCGGCGATCGCGCTGCGGTGCCGCTCCGCCCAGTCGGTCAGGGCCACCAGCGACTCGTAGAGCTCCAGCGCGATCGGGGTGGCGGTGTACTCCACCTTCGGCGGGACGGTCGGATGGACCCTCCGGTGCAGCAGCCCGTCGCGTTCCAGGTTGCGCAGGGTCAGGGTGAGCATCCGGCGGCTGATCCCCGCCACGCGGCGCTCCAGCTCCGTGAAGCGCACCGGGCCCTGGGACGCGGCCACGAGGATGCCGATGCTCCACTTGCCGCCGACCCGGTCGAGCACCTCGCGGACCGTGCACGCCCGGGCCTGACCGGGGGCGGAGGGCTCGTCGGCCGCCCCGCACGCCGGGGACTCCCGCCCGGCGGTGACATCGCTGTTTCCCTGGGACACGCAGTGCCTCCTCACGCTCCGTCGCCCCTCGGCGACAAGGCGGGGCGGCTCGTCCCGGGTCGCGTCGCGCAGCGCCCGACCCGGCCCGTCCGGCGGTCGGCCGACGGATCCGCCCGGCGGTCGGCCGACGGATCCGGCTCAGGATGCGGTCGACGCCGGGAGCGGGCCAGTCCAGCGGTACGGGATTGGAGCCTAGAGCCGAGCCTCGGCCCGTCGAGAATCGGCGTATGACCGACGATATCGCCGACCGGGCGGCGACGCTGCGCACCTTGCACCGGCCCGGTGACCCGCTCGTCCTGCCCAACGCCTGGGACGCCGGCTCCGCCCGCCAGGTCGCCGCCGCCGGCTTTCCGGCCGTGGCCACCAGCAGCAGCGCCGTCGCCGAATCGCTCGGCCACGCCGACGGCGAGGCCACCCCGCCCGGGGAGATGTTCGCCGCCGTGGCCCGCGTCGCCCGCGCCGTCGCCGTCCCCGTCACCGCCGACCTGGAGCGGGGGTACGGACTGCGCCCCGCCGAGCTGGTGGAGCGCCTGCTCGACGCCGGGGCGGTCGGGCTCAACCTGGAGGACTCCGACCCGCGTACCGGCCGGTTGGTCGACGCCGGGGCGCAGGCCGACCTGCTGGCCGAGGTCCGGGCGGCGGCCGGCGCGGCCGGGGTGCCGGTGGTGCTCAACGCCCGGATCGACGTCTTCCTCGCCGGGGGCGGCGACCCCGCCGCCCGGCTCCCGGAGGCGGTCCGCCGGGCCACCCGCTACCTCGCCGCCGGCGCGGACTGCGTCTACCCGATCCTGCTCGCCGACCCGGCGGTCCTGTCCGAGCTGGTGGCGGCCGTGCCCGGGGCGGTGAACGCGCTCGCCCGCCCCGGCGCCCCGACGGTGTCGGAGCTGGCCGCGCTCGGGGTGGCCCGGGTCAGCTACGGCGGGGGCCTGTACGCCGCCGCCCACGGGCACACGCAGCGGCTGCTCGACGTCGTCCGGGCCGGCGGCGATCCGTTCGCCGCGGTCCGCCCCGCCGCGTCCGGTTGACCGCCGGCCCCCGGGCCGCGAAGGTGGTCGGATGAGTGGCGCTGACGAGACCCGGGACGGGGTGTCGCTGACCAACCTCGACCAGCCGTTGTTCGACGGTGCCGACGCGACCAAGCGGGACCTGGTCGACTACCTCGACGCGGTGCACGAGCGGATCCTGCCGCAGCTGCGCGGCCGGCCGCTGTCGGTGATCCGGGTGCGGCCCGGGCAGCCGCCGTTCATGCAGAAGAACCTGCCGAAGTACACCCCGGACTGGGTGCCCCGCACGCGGGTCTGGGCGGAGGCGTCGCACCGCGAGATCTCGTACGCGCTCTGCGACGACCGGCGCACCCTGCTCTGGTTCGCCAACCAGCGTGCGGTGGAGTACCACCCCACCCTGGCCACGGTCGACGACCTGCACCGCCCCACCCACCTGGTGCTGGACCTCGATCCGCCGGAGGGGGACTCCTTCGCGCTGGCGGTCGCCGCCGCACGGCTGGTCCGGCAGGCGCTCACTGACGCGGGGCTCGCCGGCGCGGTCAAGACCAGCGGGGCCAAGGGCGTGCACGTCTTCGTGCCGGTGGCGGAGGGCGCCACGGTGGAGGACATGGCCGCCGCGACCCGGGCGGTGGCGGCCCGCGCCGAACGGCTGGACCCGGCGCTGGCCACCACCGCCTTCATCCGCGAGGACCGGGGCGGCAAGGTGTTCGTCGACTCGACCCGGGCCGGCGGGGCGACCGTGGTGGCCGCCTACAGTCCCCGGCTGCGGCCGGGCGTGCCGGTCTCCTTCCCGGTCGACTGGGCCGACCTGGGCGACGTGACCCCGGCGGACTTCACCATCCGCACCGCCCCGGCGTTGATCGCCGGGTGCGACCCCTGGGCCGAGCGGCTGCCCGCGCCGCAGCGGCTCCCGGCGGACCTGGTCGCCGAGGGGCACACCATCCCGGTCGCCCGGGTGCAGGCCATGCACGAGGGCAAGCGCCGGGCCCGCGCCCGCCGCGCCGCCGGCTGACGTACCCGCACCGTCCCCCTGCCGGTCGTCCGCCCGTCGGCCACCGCCCCCGGACCACCGCTCGTCGCCGTCGTCATCCGTCGTCCGTCGGCGACCGTGGGCTACGCCGGGAGGCGACGCCCGACCGCGCGGGCGGGCGACCGGTCCGCGCCCCCGTACGCCCCGAGGCGACCCCGCGTTCGCGCCGCCGGACGGCAGACGGGCGACGGCGGCCGACCTAGCGTCCACGACGACCCAGCGGACGACGCCGGGGCGACCCGGCGGGCGGCGTCGGGACGGCGTCGAGGATCGGCAGGAGGACCCATGACCCGCGACAGGCTGACCTGGACGGTGCTCGTCGTTCTGGTGTGGACGGCGATGATGTCGTTCGGCGGCGTCGCCGCCGAGACCGTGATGCTCTATCCGAACATCTTCGGGAACCCGCCGGCGTCGCTGGACCGGGCCCGCGAGTTCCTGGTGGCGGGCGGCCCGAGTGACTACTTCCCGCCGCTCGGTGCGACAGTCGTGCTCGCCTGTCTCGCGGCGGCGGTGCTGACCTGGCGCGACCGGCGGCTACGGTGGTGGGTCGCCGGCGCGGCCGTGGTCTTCGTCGCCTGCGAGTTCCTGTTCTCCGTGTTCTTCTTCTGGCCGCGCAACGAGATCATGTTCGTCGACCCGGTCGGCACGCACTCCCCGGAGTACCTGCGTCAGGTCGCGGCCGAGTTCGTCGCCGGGCACCGGGTGCGCCTGGTGGGCGGGGCGGTGACCGCCGCGCTGGCGTTCACCGCGCTGCTGCGGTGGGCGGGGCGCCGCGGCACGGGCCCGGCCGACCCGGCGGGGCGGCGCGCCACGGGCCCGGCCGACCAGATGGCGTGACCCGCGCTCCTGCAAGGAAGCGAACATTTCTGCGGCGATGTTGACGATCCCCTGCAGAACCCGGCGAGATGTGCAGGAGAACGCTGGTTCGGCGGTCGGGGCCATGCCACACTCTCCGGCATTCCCCCGCCTGTCGGAAGGACCGGATCCCCATGCCATCGCCGACCGCCAACGAACCTGCACGTCTCCCGATGGACCGCCGCCGGCTGCTCGGCCTGGGCGTCGGCGCGGTCACCGCGGCGGCCACCGGCGCGGCGGCCGGCGCCGCGCCCGCGACCGCCGGCCGCCCCGGGCCCCGGCCCGGCGGGCCGTGGTCGCCGGGGTTCGCGCTGCTCGGCGACACGCAGATCGACGTGGACCTGCCCGAGCGGACCGAGGGCGTGCGCTGGACGTACGAGCAGATCGCCGCCCGGAACCCGGAGATCGTCTGCCACGTCGGGGACATCGTCGAGCACGGTTCGGTGGCCGAGTACGACACCTACCTCGACACCATCCCGGTGGCGCTGCGACCCCGGATCCGCCACGTGCCGGGCAACCACGACTGGCGGTGGGACAGCACCGCCGGCGAGCGGTACGGGTCGCTGTTCGGGCCGAGCCGGTACTCGTTCGACCACGACGGCCTGCACTTCGTCGCGCTGGACCCCAGCCACCTGCTCCAGGAGCCGGGCGGGTTCGGCGAGTCCGGCATCAGGTGGCTGACCCGCGACCTGGACCGGGTGCCGCGCGGCGTGCCGATCGTCATGCTCTGCCACTTTCCGTTCGGCGGCGACAACTACTACGTCTCCGACCAGGAGCGGCTGCTGCGGCTGCTCGACCGCTACGACGTGCGGGCCATGTTCGCCGGGCACGTGCACGCCGAGCAGGTGCAGCGGTTCAACGGGGTGACCCAGTTGGCGGTCGACGACACCCGGGGCTCGGCGATCTACTACTGGGTGCGGCGCGCCGACGGGCCCGACGGCCCGCTGCTGAAGGTCACGGCCGTGCAGCGGGCCGCCGACGGCAGCGCCGAGTCCCGGCCGGTGCTGGACATCCCGCTCGCCGGCCCGCGTACCGCCGCCGCGCAGCGACCGCAGGCGGTCTCGCTCGACCCGGCGGGCGCCACGCTGGCGGTGTCCGTGCGGCTCGCCCCGCACGCCCGCGCCGCCAACGTGAAGGCCCAGCTCTATCCGCAGCACACCTACGGGCTCAAGGACCCCGGCCAGTGGCGCAACCTGGCCTCCGACGGCGCCGGCCGCCGCTACACCGGTGGGCTGGACCTCACGTCGCTGCCGCCCGGCGAGCACCGGATGACCGTACGAGTCACCGACGCCGACGGCGCCTGGCACGAGCAGACCCGCACCTTCGGTCTCCCCGACACCGCCCGTCGGCTGCGCTGGAGCGAGCAGCTCGGCGCGCCGGTGCAGGCCGGCCTGGCGGCCCGCGACGGCCTGCTGATCGCGGCGACCACCGGCGGGGACGTCGTCGGCGCCCGACCCGCCCGCCGGGGACTGTCCCGGCGCTGGCAGACGCGCATCGGCGCGGTGCACGGCCGGCCGGCGTTCGCCCCCGACGGCAGGACCGTCTACGTCCCCTCCGACGACCACCGCCTCCACGCCCTCGACCCGGCCACCGGCCGGCGCCGGTTCACCCATGACGCCGGCGCTCCGGTGCTCGGCAGCCCGCTGGTCACCACGGTCGACGGTCGTACCGTGGTGGTGATCGCCGCCGGTGAGACCCGGCAGGCCGTCGACGCCCGTACGGGCGACACCGTCTGGCGGGTGGCAGGGAAGGGCATGTTCGCCGGGCGCGCCGCGAGCGACGGCACCCGGGTCTACGCCGGTGCGGGCGACGGCAACGTCTACGCCCACGACGCCCGCACCGGTGCCGTACGGTGGTCGTTCTCCACCACCACCCGCACCACCGCCTACAGCCGGCTCATCTACGGTCCCTGGGCGGACAACCTGGAGGTGCTGCCCAACGGGCTGGTCCTGGTGTCCACCGTGGCCAACGCGTTCGCGCTGGACCCGGCGACCGGGGAGCCCCGCTGGTCCGTGGCCGGCTCCTACGTCTACGCCCCGAAGCTCCTGCTGGACGACGGCGACGTGCTGATGTTCGACGACGGCGGTCGCACCGCCTCCCGGGTGGACCCGGCCACCGGCCAGGCCCGCTGGACGGCCGGGCTGGGGGCTCGCCCGGTCAGCACCGGCGCGGCGATCCACGACGGCGTCGCGTGGACCCCCACCACCACCGGCCTGCTGGTCGGGCTCGACGTCGCCACCGGGGCCGTCCGCTCCCGGTTGCAGCTCACCACCAGCGCCTACTGCTACAGCCCACCGGTCGTCATCGGCGACCTGCTGCTGGTCGGCGACCAGGACGGCTTCCTGCACGGCGTCGCCGCCGACTGACCCACGGTGGCGGCGCGGCACCGCCACCGGCAGGGCAGCCGTACGGGCGGCGGATGCGAACGCGGGGCGGCCCGGGTGGCAGCGTCACACCCGGGCCCCAGCGGTACGCGCCCATGTCGGCCCTGCCGCGCGGGCACCGCGCGTTCGGTGTTCGCGGGCGGGACGGGGGCGCCGCCCGGTCGGTGTTCGCGAACGGGGGCGCCGCGCGGCTCGGTGTTCGGACGGGGCGCCGGCCGGGCTCGACAGCGTGTGGCTCGGGCCGCCGCACCACTGCGGCGAACGCCCTCGCCCTGCTTCCGAACAGCGCGACGCCCGACGACACCTGTCGTCGGGCGTTTGCGTGGTCGTCGGAGTCGAGAAACCGGCGGGGAGAACGGTCGACCTCGGGTGGGCGACGCGCCGACCGGCGAGGTGGTGATGGTGTGGTGCCCCCGGCAGGATTCGAACCTGCGCCCCCGCCTCCGGAGGGCGGTGCTCTATCCCCTGAGCTACGGGGGCTCAGCGACTGGAGAAGACTAGCAAACGTCTTCCCCGAACGCCGAATCGGTATCCGGTGCCCGCCCTCGTGTCGCCCTGCCCGGTGCCGCCTGCGCCGCACGCCGCTCCAAGGTGAGGGCGGACGTCCTCGGGCGGCACGAGTGGAACCTCACGGTGGTGTCCCGTCGTCCGAGGCGACCATGGCGTTCCACCCGTCGTTGCCTGGCGGCCGCTTCGGCCGTCGCGCCGGGGCGGGCCGGCCCCGGCCCGGGCCGTCGCACGCGATGTCGGGCGTGTGGTGCGGGCGCCGGCGCTGTGGGTGGGGTCAGGCGGCGACGGCGCGGCCGCAGCTCGGCAGCGGGTGCAGCACGATGCGCCGGGGCAGGCGGCGGGGCCACTCGTTGCGGGGCCAGGAGCCGTCGACGATCAGGTGCACGGTCCGCTGCTCCTCGCCGCTGAGCCGCAGCACGAAGTCGCGGGGGAGCGGCGGGTCGACCGACGGGGTGGTGATCATGAAGCGCACGCGCCCGCGGGAGGAGACGGCGGAGATGACGTCCGCCGCGGGCATCGTGCCCCGCAGGCGTACGCGGCCGATCCAGTAGACCTCGGCGAGGTGTTCCTGTGCCGCCCGGGTGATGGCCGGGTACTCGCTGCGCACCCAGCGCTCCACCGCGCCGACGCAGAGACCGCAGGCCCGTTCCCGGGGCTCCCGTGGGCCCAGCCCCCAGGCCCGCAGGTACGCCCCGACCGCCCCGGCGTCCATGGGCGCCTCGAAGCGGTGCTGGATGAGGGCGTGCAGGCTCTGCCGCGTCCACAGCTCCTCGTCCAGGCCCAGCTCGTCGGGGTAGACGCCCCGCAGGACGTCGATGAGTTCGAGCTCCTGTTCGCGGCTGAGCGTTCCCGGCTCGCCCTGCCGCTGTCCGCGACGGACGGCTGCCACCGCCCCGTCACCGCCGATGGTGTGGCGCCGGCACCAGCTGGTGACCGAGCGCCGTGCGTCTCTCAGTGCAACCCCCACGTCCTGCGCAACGAGCCCGAATCGCAACTGGTCACGATATGTGTGGAGAAAACTCTCTTAGTGTCGGAATCGGTCGGATGACGCCTACGGTTTCTTACCTCTCAAAACGGACAGAGGTGCGGGCCGCTTCCGACGCCGCCCCGCACCGGCCGGGCGCCGAGCCGGCCCGCTTCGGCCTCGGGGCGGAACGGCGAGAGGTCCGCGGCGGCCGGGGCGAGCCGGCGGCGACGCGGACCTCTCGACGGACAGCGGTGCGGTGGACGCGGGATCAGCCGCCCAGCCGCTTCAGCGCGTTCTGGAGATTGGTGAGGTCGTTGCGCTGGGTGTTCTTCATGGTCTGCGCGGTCCTGACGACGTCGGGCTCGTCGCTGACCTCGAGGATCCCGTCGATCATGTGGATGCCGCCCAGGTGATGCTTGATCATCAGTTGCAGGAAGAGGACGTCCAGCTCCCGGCCCTCGGCCGCGTGCAGCTTCGCCATCTCCTCGGGGGTGGCCATGCCCGGCATCAGGCCGTTCCGGACCAGGCCGGCGCCGTCGGACATCCACGACATCGACGGCTCGCTGCCCGCCGGGTCGAGCCCCCACGAGCGCAGCCACGTGTGCATGGTGCCGATCTCGCCCTGCTGGGCGGTGGCGATGTCGCCGCCGATGCTGCGGACCTCCGGGTCGCTGCCCTCGTCGAAGGCGACCAGGCCCATCTCCACCGCCTGCGCGTGGTGGGTCAGCATATCCCGGGCGAAGCCCGCCTCCGCCGAGGCGTCGCCCGGCCGGGTGAGCCGGGGCGTCAACAGGCCACCGGCGTACCCGAGGAGCAGCCCGACCACGACGGCCAGGGCCAGCGCGGCCGTGCCCCAGCGGGCCGGCGACCGCCGCTCCTCCGGAGCCGGGCTGGCCGGCTCGCTGGTCGCGGTCATGGTCGGGATGCTCATCGCTCTCCTCAGCCCTGCGGCATCTGCTGGGCGTCGTCACGCGGCGCGGTGCCGGTGGCGGTGATGCCCTGGCTGCACAGCGCGGTCGGGCCCTCCACCGAGGCGTTGACCTTCAGCGTCTTGATGAACTCGTCGATCCGGCCGTCGTCGGCGTTGTCGACCTTGAGCTGGTAGCCCCAGGCCTGGAGCGAGATCGGCTTGTCCAGCCCCTCGAACGGGCTGAGCATCAGCTTCTCCTTGCCCCGCACCTTGTCGGCGAGCTTCGTCACCTGATCGGCGGGCAGGTCGGGGCGGTAGGTGATCCAGACCGTGCCGTGCTCCAGGCTGTGCACCGCGTGCTCGTTGGCGATCTGGGCCGGGTAGACGTCGCCCATGCAGTTCTGCCAGGCCGCGTTGTGCGGGCCGGCCACGGGCGGCAGCACCGTGTAGGTGATGGGCCCGGTCTTGTGGTTTCCGCCGGCCACGAGGTCCTTGTCCTTCTCGCGGTAGTTGACGATGCCATCGATCGCGTCCGCCCGGTCCTCCCAGGGCTTGGCGCCCTGGAACGTCGCCCAGGCGCCGTAGCCGATGATCGCCACGGCCAGCACACCCACGGCGACGAAGAGGGCGATGGGGCCCCAGGAGCGGCCCTGGCTCACCTTCACCGGGGTGACGGGCTTGCGGCCCTTGCCCCCGGCGCCGGGGCGGGGGCCCGTGGGCTTGCCGGACCCGGTCTTCGCGCCGGTGGACCCGGGCTTGGCGCCGCCGGACCCGGCCTTGGCGCCTGCTGCCGGCCGGCCCGCCGCCGGCTTCTTGCCGGTGCTGACCACGTTCGGGCGCCGCTCGGGGCCGCCACCCGGTGTGCTGATGCTCATCGTGCCTCGTCAGGTCGGTCGGTCAGGGGATCCGGCGGGCCGGTCTCACACACTGGGTCGCCGCCGCGGGTGCCGAGTCTACCCCCGATAACATGGATCGGTGACTCCCGCAGAACTCGCCGAGGTCGTCCTCGCCGCAGCCCACGCCGTCTTCACCGAGCGTGGCCTGGACCGCTCCGCCCTGCCGGAGCGGACGGCGGTCGAGCGACCCCGCAGCCCCGAGCACGGCGACTACGCCTCCACGCTGGCCCTCCAGCTCAGCAAGAAGGTGGGCGTCCCGCCGCGCGAGCTGGCCACGGCCCTCGCCGAGCAGCTCGGCCGGGCCCCGGGGGTCAAGTCGGTGGAGATCGCCGGTCCGGGCTTCCTCAACATCCGCCTCGACGCGGCCGCCGCCGGGCAGCTCGCCCGGGTGATCGTCGAGGCGGGCGAGGCGTACGGGCGCAGCGACCGGCTCGCCGGGCAGAAGATGAACCTGGAGTTCGTCTCGGCGAACCCGACCGGCCCGGTGCACATCGGCGGCGTCCGCTGGGCGGCCGTCGGCGACGCGCTGAGCCGGCTCCTGCGCGCCACCGGCGCCGAGGTCGGCACGGAGTACTACTTCAACGACGCGGGCTCCCAGATCGACCGGTTCGCCCGGTCGCTGCTGGCCGCCGCGAAGGGCGAGCCCGCCCCCGAGGACGGGTACGCCGGGGCGTACATCACCGAGATCGCCGACGCCGTCCGGGGTGTCCGCCCCGACGTGCTGGAGCTGGACGACGCCGCCGCCCAGGAGGTCTTCCGGGTCGAGGGCGTGCAGCTCATGTTCGCCGAGATCAAGTCCTCGCTGCGCGGCTTCGGGGTCGAGTTCGACACCTACTTCAACGAGAAGGACCTGCACGACCGGGGCGAGCTGGACCTGGCCCTCGATCGGCTGCGCGAGCAGGGCCGGGTGTTCGAGTCCGACGGCGCGACCTGGCTGCGCACCACCGACTTCGGCGACGACAAGGACCGGGTGCTGCGCAAGTCCAACGGCGAGTGGACCTACTTCGCCGCCGACTGCGCCTACTACCTGGACAAGCGGGAGCGCGGCTTCGAGCGGGTCGTGATCATGCTGGGCGCCGACCACCACGGCTACATCGGCCGGATGAAGGCGATGGCCGCCTGCTTCGGCGACGACCCGGAGCGCAGCCTGGAGATCCTGATCGGCCAGATGGTCAACCTGGTCCGCGACGGCGCACCGGTCCGGATGAGCAAGCGGGCCGGCACCGTGGTGACCCTGGAGGACCTGGTCGACGCCATCGGCGTGGACGCCTCCCGGTACGCGCTGGCCCGCTACTCCAGCGACTCCCCGATCGACATCGACGTCGAGCTGTGGACCCGGGCCACCCGCGACAACCCGGTCTACTACGTGCAGTACGTGGCGGCCCGGACGGCCAGCGTGGGCCGCAACGCCGCCGAGGTGGGGCTGACCCGGGGCGACGCCGAGGCGTTCCGGCCGGAGCTGCTCGGGCACGAGAAGGAGAACGAGCTGCTCAAGGCGCTCGCCGAGTTCCCCGCCGTGGTCGCCACGGCGGCGGAGCTGCGCGGCCCGCACCGGGTGGCCCGCTACCTGGAGGAGCTGTCCGGGGCCTACCACCGGTTCTACGACGAGTGCCGGATCCTGCCGCGCGGCGACGAGGAGACCACCGACCTGCACCGGGCCCGGCTCTGGCTCAACGACGCCACCCGCACCGTGATCGCCAACGGCCTGCGCCTGCTGGGCGTCTCGGCCCCGGAGAGGATGTGAGCGCCGTGCGAGCGCGAGGAGTGAGCTTGCGAGCCCCGCAGTCGCGAAGCGGAGACCAGGTGCGAGCGCGAGGAGTGAGCTTGCGAGCCCCGCAGTCGCGAAGCGGAGACAGCTGAGATGCGTGCTCACGAGGCCGGTGCGCTGCACGGTGACATCGGCGTCCGGGGGCCCGCGTGGCTGCGCCCCCCGGCCGACGTCAACGCCCTGGTGCCGCAGCTGTGGCCGCGCAACGTCATGCGCGGCGGCGACGGCGTGCTCGCCGTGGCCGGCCTCGGCGTCCGCGACATCGCGGCCGAGTTCGGCACCCCGGTGTACGTCCTCGACGAGGACGACCTGCGGTCGCGCGCCCGGGACTTCCGCGCCGCCTTCGACGGCGTCGACGTCTACTACGCCGGCAAGGCGTTCCTCTGCCGGGCCGTGGTCCGGATGATCGCCGAGGAGGGCCTGCACCTCGACGTGTGCACCGGGGGCGAGCTGGCCACCGCGCTGTCGGCCGGGATGCCGCCCGAGCGGATCGGCTTCCACGGCAACAACAAGTCGGTGACCGAGCTGAGCCGGGCGCTGGACGCCGGGGTCGGCCGGATCATCCTCGACTCGTTCGACGAGATCGGCCGGCTCACCGCGCTCGCCCGCGAGCGGGGCGTCCGCCCCCGGGTGATGATCCGGGTCACGGTCGGCGTCGAGGCGCACACCCACGAGTTCATCGCCACCGCGCACGAGGACCAGAAGTTCGGCTTCTCGCTCGCGGGCGGGGCGGCGGCCGAGGCGGCGTTCCGGGTGCTCGACGAGGGCGTGCTGGAGCTGCGTGGCCTGCACTCGCACATCGGCTCGCAGATCTTCGACGCCAGCGGCTTCGAGGTCTCCGCCCGCCGGGTGCTCGGCCTCCAGGCGCAGATCCGTGACGCGCGCGGGGTGGAGCTGCCCGAGCTGGACCTCGGCGGTGGCTTCGGCATCGCATACACGACCCAGGACGACCCGGCCGCCCCGCAGGACCTGGCGAAGCGGCTGCGCCGGATCGTCGAGGCCGAGTGCGCCGCCGAGCGGCTGGCGGTGCCGCACCTGTCGATCGAGCCGGGCCGGGCGGTCGTCGGGCCGGCCGTGTTCACCCTCTACGAGGTCGGCACGGTCAAGGACGTGGACGGGATCCGGACGTACGTGAGCGTCGACGGCGGGATGAGCGACAACATCCGTACCGCGCTCTACGACGCGTCCTACTCCGCGACGCTGGCGTCCCGGGCGTCGGCCGCCGAGCCGCTGCTCGCCCGCGTGGTGGGAAAGCACTGTGAGTCCGGGGACATCGTGGTGAAGGATGAATTCCTGCCCGCCGACGTGCAGCCCGGAGATCTTGTCGCGGTGCCGGGCACCGGCGCCTACTGCCGGAGCATGGCCAGCAACTACAACCACGTGCCCCGCCCCCCGGTGGTCGCGGTGCGGGACGGCCAGGCGCGCCTGATCGTCCGGCGGGAGACCGAAGAGGACCTGCTGGCATTGGATGTGGGATGACGTCACCTGTGCGCCTGGCGCTGCTCGGCTGCGGCACGGTCGGTAGCGAGGTGGTCCGGCTGCTGCACGAGCAGGCGGCCGACCTCGCCGCCCGGATCGGCGCCCCGCTGGAGATCGCCGGCATCGCCGTACGCCGTCTCGGCCGCGACCGGGGCGACCTGCCCGTCGACCCGACCCTGTTCACCACCGACGCGCTCGGCCTGATCAAGCGCGACGACGTGGACGTGGTCGTCGAGGTGGTCGGCGGCATCGAGCCGGCGCGGGGCTGGCTGGTGGAGGCGCTGCGGGCCGGCAAGAGCGTGGTCACGGCCAACAAGGCGCTGCTCGCCGAGGACGGCGCCGCCCTGCACGACGCGGCGGCCGAGGGCGGCGGCGACCTCTACTACGAGGCGTCCGTGGCGGGGGCGATCCCGCTGCTCCGCCCGCTGCGCGAGTCGCTGCACGGCGACCGGATCAACCGGGTCACCGGCATCGTCAACGGCACCACCAACTTCATCCTCTCCGCCATGGACGCCACCGGCGCCGGCTTCGCGGAGGCGCTGGAGGAGGCCACCGAGCTGGGCTACGCCGAGGCCGACCCCACCGCCGACGTGGAGGGCTTCGACGCGGCGGCCAAGGCGGCCATCCTCGCCTCGCTGGCGTTCCACACCCGGGTCGGCGCGGCCGACGTGCACCGGGAGGGCATCACCGAGGTCACCGCGGCCGACGTGGCCAGCGCCAAGGCGATGGGGTGCACCATCAAGCTGCTCTGCATCGCCGCCCGGGGTGCCGACGCCGCCGGCCGGGAGACGGTCAGCGTGCGGGTGCACCCGGCGATGATCCCGCTGGGCCACCCGCTGGCCAGCGTCGGCGACGCGTTCAACGCGGTCTTCGTCGAGGCCGAGGCGGCCGGGCCGCTGATGTTCTACGGCCGGGGCGCGGGCGGCGCGCCGACGGCCAGCGCGGTGCTGGGCGACGTGGTGGCGGTCTCCCGCAACCGGCTCGCCGGGGTGCGGTCGGCCAGCGAGAGCGCGTACGCCGACCTGGCGGTGCGGCCGATGGGGGAGGCGCTGACCCGCTACCACATCAGCCTCGACGTGGCCGACCGGCCGGGTGTGCTGGCGGCGGTGGCCGGGGTGTTCGCCCGGCACGACGTGTCGATCGCCACCGTGCGGCAGGGCCCGGCGGGCGGCGGCGCGGCGGGCCGGGGCGAGGACGCCGACCTGGTCATCGTCACCCACGTGGCGCCGGACGCGGCGCTCGCCGCCACCGTGGGGGAGCTGCGCGGGCTGGACATCGTCCGCTCGGTGGCGAGCGTGCTGCGGGTCGAGGGCGGGCTCTGAGCGGTCCGCTCGCGGGAGCGGGTCGGCTCGCGACCGCAGGCGTCGGGAGCCGGGCGGTGCCGGGTCGGCTGCGTGGCACGCACCGGTCGGTGCGGGGCCCGTGGTGCGGCCCCGGCGGGGCGTCCGCGTCCGCGTCTCGCCTGATGGTTAACTGCGGGTGCGGCGGCGGCGACGAGGCGAGACTGGTCCAGGCTGGAGGCGTGCCCGACTCGGCGGGGCGGTAGAGGCGAGGGAGAACGACATGTGGCGGGGTCTGATCGACGCGTACCGGGACCGGCTGCCGGTCACCGACGCCACCCCGGTCGTGACCCTGCACGAGGGGAACACCCCGCTGCTGCCCGCGCCGGTGCTCTCCGCCCGGCTCGGCTGCGACGTGCACCTGAAGGTGGAGGGCGCCAACCCGACCGGCTCGTTCAAGGACCGGGGCATGACGCTCGCGGTCTCCAAGGCGGTCGAGGCCGGCAACAAGGCGATCATCTGCGCCTCCACCGGCAACACCAGCGCCTCCGCGGCGGCGTACGCGGCCCGCGCCGGCCTGACCTGCGCGGTGCTCGTGCCGCAGGGCAAGATCGCGCTGGGCAAGCTGGCCCAGGCGCTCGTGCACGGGGCGAAGCTGCTCCAGGTCACCGGCAACTTCGACGACTGCCTGTCGCTGGCCGCCAAGCTCGCCCAGGACTACCCGGTCGCCCTGGTCAACTCGGTCAACATCGACCGGCTGCACGGCCAGAAGACGGCCGCGTTCGAGATCGTCGAGGCGTTGGGCGACGCCCCCGACATCCACTGCCTGCCGGTCGGCAACGCCGGCAACGTCTCCGCCTACTGGATGGGCTACTCGGAGGAGCAGCGGGACGGCAACGCCACCCGGGCCCCGAAGATGTACGGCTTCCAGGCGGCCGGCGCCGCCCCGATCGTCACCGGGCAGGTGGTCCGCGAGCCGTCCACGATCGCCACCGCCATCCGGATCGGCAACCCGGCGAGCTGGACGAGGGCGCTCGACGCCCGGGACTCCTCGGGCGGGCTGATCGCCGCCGTGACCGACCGGGAGATCCTGGCCGCGTACCGGCTGCTGGCCCGCGAGGTCGGGGTCTTCGTCGAGCTGGGCAGCGCGGCCAGCGTGGCCGGCCTGCTCCAGCAGGCCGCCGCCGGTCGGGTCCCGGCCGGCTCGACGGTGGTCTGCACGGTCACCGGCCACGGCCTGAAGGACCCGGAGTGGGCCATCTCCACCGCGCCCGTGCCCACCACCATCGCCAACGATCCCCTGGCCGCCGCCCGCTGCCTCGACCTCGCCTGAGTCGCCGGCGGATCGGGCGGACCGGTCAGGCGTCGTAGCCGACCGTGAGCCGGTCGGTGGTCGGGCTCCGCCGGCCGAGGTCGACGGGGGAAACCGGCGCGGCGGAGGCGAGTCCTGTGCATCGGACTCAGGCAGGGCCGGCCGGGGCCGGTCCGGCCGGGTGGGGGAGAATCCGTACCCCCGCCAATCGCCTTTTCCAGGAGTGAGTCACGCCGATGTCGCTGCTCGCCAGATTCAGCCTCGCCAACCGAGGGCTGATCGCCCTCATCGCGGTGGTGACCACGCTGTTCGGGGCGTTCGCCGTACCGTCACTGAAGCAGCAGCTCCTGCCGTCGCTGGAGTTCCCGGCGGCCTTCATCGTGGCGGTCTACCCCGGTGCCGGGCCCGAGGTCGTCGAGTCGCAGGTCACCGAGCCGATCGAGAACGCCCTCCAGGGCATCCCCGGGCTGGACCAGGTCACCTCGACCTCCCGCGAGGGCTCCACGACCGTCCAGGTCCAGTACGAGTTCGGCACCGACCTGGACGACGTGGTCAACAAGATGCAGACCGCGCTCAACCGGATCGACGCGCAGCTGCCCGAGGGGGTCGACCCGCAGGTCATCGCCGGCAGCACCGACGACCTGCCCGCGGTGGTGCTCGCCGCCTCCGGCGGTGACGACCAGCGCGTCCTCGCGGAGAAGCTGCGCGCCACGGTGGTGCCCGAGCTGGAGGCGATCGAGGGGGTGCGGACGGTCGACCTGACCGGCGCCCGCGACGACGTCGTGGTGGTCACCCCGGACCCGGCCAAGCTGGCGGCGGCGAAGCTCCAGCCGACCGCTCTCGGCGCGGCGTTGAAGACCAATGGCGTGACGGTGCCGGCCGGTGCCGTGACCGATGGCACCCGCGCCCTCCCGGTGCAGGTCGGTACCCGGCTCGCCACGCTGGACGACCTGCGGGGCGTCGTCGTCGCGCCGGCGACGGGCCGGTCGGCCCCGGTCCGCCTCGGCGACGTGGCCACCGTCGAGCAGCAGCTCGCCCCGGCCACCGCGATCACCCGCACCAACGGCAAGGACAGCCTGGGCATCGCGATCACCGCCTCCCCGGACGGCAACGCGGTGGAGATCTCCCACGAGATCCGTGACCGCCTCGCCGAGCTGCGGGAGGCCTCCGGCGCCGAGCTGACCGTCGTCTTCGACCAGGCGCCGTTCGTCGAGAAGTCGATCGAGACCCTGACCACCGAGGGCCTGCTGGGCCTGGTCATGGCCGTCGTGGTCATCCTGGTCTTCCTGCTGTCGATCCGCTCCACGGTGGTCACCGCGGTCTCCATCCCGCTCTCGGTGGTGGTCGCGCTGATCGCCCTCTGGATCGGCGACTACTCGCTCAACCTGCTCACCCTCGGCGCGCTCACCATCGCGGTCGGCCGGGTGGTCGACGACTCGATCGTCGTGCTGGAGAACATCAAGAGACACCTGGAGTACGGCGAGCCGAAGCGGGAGGCGATCCTCGCCGCCGTCCGCGAGGTGGCCGGGGCGGTGACCGCGTCCACCCTCACCACGGTGGCCGTCTTCGCGCCGATCGCGCTGGTGGGCGGCTTCGTCGGGCAGCTCTTCGCGCCGTTCGCGATCACCGTCACGGTGGCCCTGCTCGCCTCGCTGCTGGTCTCGCTGACCGTCATCCCGGTGCTCGCGTACTGGTTCCTGAAGCCTCCGAGCGGCACGTCGGACGACGCCGCGCTGCGCCGGGCGGCGGAGGACAAGGAGCTGCGCAGCCCGTTGCAGCGGGCGTACCTGCCGGTGATCGGGTTCGCCACCCGCAAGCGGGCCACCCGGTGGATCACGCTGGGGCTGGGCGTGCTCGTGTTGTTCGGCACCTTCGGCCTGTCCCGGCAGCTGGAGACCAACTTCCTCGACGACTCCGGCCAGGACACCCTGAGCATCACCCAGGAGCTGCCGGCGGGCACCGGCCTGGTCGGCACCGACGCGGCGGCCAAGCAGATCGAGGCGGTGCTGGAGCGCACCGAGGACGTCGAGACGTACCAGGTCACGGCCGGCGGCGGGGACAACCCGTTCGGCGGCGGCGGCAACAACGTCGCCAACTGGTCGCTGGCCCTCGGCGACGGCACCGACGCCCAGGAGATGCGGGAGAAGCTGCGCCGGGAGTTCGACGCGCTGGGCCCGGCCGTCGGTGAGGTCAGCTTCGGCGCCGGTCAGGGCGGGGCGGCGGCCAACCAGATCGAGGTGGTCGTGCAGGGCGCCGACCCGGAGGCGCTGACCCGGGCCGCCGAGGAGGTCCGGTCGGCGATGGCCGGGCTGGCGGGCGTCGAGGACGTCTCCACCAGCCTCGCCACCCGGGTGCCGCGCGTCGACGTCACCGTCGACCGGGTCGCCGCCGGTCGGGTCGGGCTCACCGAGGCCGCCGTCGGCCAGGTGGTGGCCCAGGCGTTCCGGGGCTCGCCCCTGGGGCAGGTCACGCTCGGCGACGGGCAGCGGGACGTGGTGCTGCGGTTCGCGGGCAAGCCGCCGACCACGGTGGAGGAGCTGCGCGCGATGCCGGTCGGGCCGGTGAAGCTCGACGACATCGCCGACGTCACCCAGACCGAGGGCCCGCAGCAGGTGAGCCGGATCGACGGCGAGCGCAGCGTCTCCGTCACCGGTACGGCCACCGGCTCGAACCTGGGTGCCATCACGCAGGAGCTGCAGAAGAAGCTGGACGGCATCGACGTGCCGGGGGCGACCTTCGCCATCGGCGGCGTCAGTGCCGACCAGGAGGAGGCCTTCGCCGACCTGGGCCTGGCCGTGCTCGCCGCCATCGCGATCGTCTTCCTGATCATGGTGGCGACGTTCCGGAGCCTGGTCCAGGCGCTGATCCTGCTGATCTCCATCCCGTTCGCGGCGACCGGCGCGATCGGCCTGCTGCTCGCCACCGGCACCCCGCTGGGCGTGCCGGCGTTGATCGGCGTGCTCATGCTGGTCGGCATCGTGGTGACCAACGCGATCGTGCTGCTGGACCTGGTCAACCAGTACCGGGCCCAGGGCATGGGGGTCCAGGAGGCGGTGGTCGAGGGCGGTCGGCGCCGGCTGCGACCGATCCTGATGACCGCGGTCGCCACCATCTTCGCGCTGCTGCCGATGGCGCTCGGCCTCACGGGGGAGGGCGGCTTCATCTCCAAGCCGCTGGCGATCGTGGTGATCGGCGGGCTGCTCAGCTCGACCCTGCTCACCCTGATCCTGGTGCCGACGCTCTACGCCATGGCGGAGAACACCAAGGAGTCGTTCCGCTCCCGGCGGGCCCGCCGCTCCGGCGGGGTGGCCCCGGCCACCGGCACGGGCGACGGCGGGCCGGCCGGCGACGACGGCGGGGCGCCCGCCGCCGAGCCGGTCCCGGTGCCCGCCGCGGGTGCCCCGTCCACCGCCGGCGCGGACGCCGCCGGCGCCCCGGCGTCCCGGCCGACGCCGTCGGGCGCGCTGGTGGACGGCACCGACCAGTTCGAGGTGCTGCGGCTGCCGAAGAGCCGCACGTCCCCGCTGCCGCCGACCGAGTAGCGGTACGTCCGCGAACGCCCTCGACGGGTCCCACCCGCCGGGGGCGTTCGCGTTCGGTCAGGTACCCGCCGTACGCCCGGCCCGCCGGTCGGCGCCGGGTAGGGTATCCGGACGTGCCGTCCACCGTCTCGGTTCTCACCCGCAACCGGAACTTCCGCAATCTCTTCCTGGCTGAGCTGGTGGTCTTCGGCGCCGACTGGTTCGTCATGGTGCCGCTGCTCGTGCTGCTGCCGGACCTGACCGGCAGTGGCGTGTGGGGCGCGCTGGTGCTCGCCGTCGACACGGGGATCGTGGCGCTGCTGCTGCCGTACACGGGCACGATCGCCGACCGGTTCGACCGACGCAAGATCATGATCATCTCGAACGTCGCGGCCCTGCTCGGCGTGCTGCTGCTGCTCGGGGTGCGCAGCGCCGGGACCGCCTGGTTGGCGATGGCCGGGATCGGTGTGGTGGCGGTCGCCAAGGCGTTCTACTCCCCGGCTGCCCAGGCGGCCCTGCCCAACGTGCTCGACCCGGACGAACTGGCCGCCGGCAACGCCGTCGCGGGGTCGGCCTGGGGCACCATGACCGTCGTCGGCGCCTCCCTGGGCGGCGTGCTCAGCGCCGCCGTCGGCCCGTACGCCTGCTTCTGGGTGGCGGCGGTGGGCCTGGTGGTCGCCGCGGGCCTGGCCACGCTGATCCGCCGGCCGTTGCAGGCCCCCCGCGACGCGGCCGTGCCGGCGCAGCGCACCTGGCCGGCGATCCGGGAGGCGCTGGGCTACATCGGGCACCGGCCGAGGGTGCTGGCGCTGGTCACCGTGAAGTCGGCGGTCGGCCTCGGCAACGGCGTGCTGACGGTGTTCCCGCTGCTCGCGGCGGTGTACGGCGTGGGCCCTGTCGGCACCGGGCTGCTCTTCGCGGTCCGCGGAGCGGGGGCGCTGGTCGGGCCGATCCTGATGCGCCGGGTGCTGACCAACCGGGCCTGGCTGCTGCCCGGGCTGGCGCTGTCGATGTCCCTCTACGGCCTGGCCTACCTCGGCACCTCGGTCGCCAACTGGTTCCCGCTGGTGCTGGCCCTGGTCTTCGTCGCCCACTTCGCGGGCGGCAGCAACTGGGTGATGTCGAACTTCGCCCTCCAGGGCGAGGTGCCGGACCGGCTGCGGGGCCGGGTCTTCGCCACCGACATGATGCTGGCGACCCTGGCCGTCTCGGTCAGCCAGCTCGCCGTGGCCGCCGTGGTGGACACCGTGGACGAGCGGGTGGTGCTGGCCAGCTGCGGCCTGGTCACGGTGGTCTACGCGATCGGCTGGCGGATCGCCACCCGCCGGCTCTCGCTCACGGACCCGGCCGCGCAGCCGGCCCCGATCGCCGCCCGCTGACCCGGCGGCGGCCAGTCTGGGCGCCGCGCGCCCGCAAGCCGCCCGCGGACCCGCCGGGGATCAGGGTCGACCCGTGCCGGCGCCCGTCGGCGCGTCCGGCCGGGACCGGCCGCCCCACTGCGCCGGCACGTCGGCGCCGCCCTCCACGGTCCACCCCGGGCCCGTCGGCGGCGCCGGCTGGGCGGCGGGCGCCGGCGCGGTGGTCGGCACCGGACCGTCGTCGGCGAGCGGTCGTCCGCCGAACGGGCCGGCCTCCGCGCCGCCCGCCCGCCGCCCGACCAGCACCGCCGCGATCAGCAGACCCGTCCCGATCGGGTACGCCAGGGCCTGCACCCCGCCGTAGGCCAGGTTCATCAGCCGGAAGTTCGAGTACCCCCAGTCGAAGCTGAACGCGCGGGGGAGCAGCAGGGACCAGGCCATGTTGAGCAGCGCGCTGAACAGCAGCACGCCGAGCCCGGACAGCGCCAGCAGCCGGGGCTTCCGGGGCAGTCGCTGCCCGGCCGTCGCGGCCAGTACGAGGCCGGCCAGCAGCACCAGCACCGTGGGCGCCTCGAAGACGACCGCCGTCGCCACGTACCCGAGTTCGCGCATCCCTGCCTCCAGCCGCCGTCGGTCGGGCCAGGCTAACGGACCGGCGGTGCCACCACCGCCCGGTGACGAGGCCGTCCGGCCCGGTCCCATCCGGCGGGCGGAGATCGGCCCCGTCGGTACGCGGCCCTACCATGAGCCCGTGCCGACGAACTTCATCTCCGGCCCGGTCCGGGTCCGGGTCTCCGCCACCAGCGCCAACCTGGGGCCGGGTTTCGACGCCCTGGGGCTCGCCCTGGCGCTGCACGACGACGTGGCCGCCGAGGTGACGGCGGGGGGCGTCACGGTGACCGTGGCCGGGCAGGGGGCCGGGGAGCTGCCGGCCGACGACCGGCACCTGGTCGTCCGGGCCATGCGGGCGGCCTTCGACGGGCTCGGCGGGCAGCCGCCCGGGCTGGCGGTGGAGTGCGTGAACCGCATCCCGCAGGCCCGTGGGCTGGGTTCCTCGTCCGCGGCGATCGTCGCCGGCGTGCTGCTGGCCCGCGCGCTGGTCACCGACGGGGAGGCCCGGCTCGACGACGCCGCCGCGCTGCGCCTCGCCGCCGAGATCGAGGGCCATCCGGACAACGTGGCGCCGTGCCTGCTCGGCGGCTTCACCCTGGCCTGGACGGAGCCCTCCGGTGCCCGGGCGGTGTCGCTGCCGGTCGCCGACGGCGTACGACCGACGGTCTTCGTGCCGGCGGAGCGCGGCCTGACGGCGACCGCGCGGGCCGCGCTGCCGGCCACCGTGCCCCACGGCGACGCGGCGCTGAACGCCGGCCGCGCCGCGCTGCTGGTGCACGCGCTGACCGCCGACCCGGGTCTGCTCCTGCCGGCCACGGTCGACCGGCTGCACCAGGACTACCGCGCCGACGGCATGCCGGGCAGTGCCGCTTTGGTAGAAGCGCTGCGTGAGGCCGGTGTGGCCGCCGTGATCAGTGGTGCGGGCCCGACCGTCCTGGCCCTGACCGCCCCGCCCGAGGGCTTCGACCCGGGAACAGGTTGGGAGGTCTGGCGGTTGGATCCAGACGGGCGCGGAGCACAGGTTGCCCGGGGTAGACTGGGACACGCAGAGCGGGACCCTGTTGCCGCAGGTCGGAAGAGTTGATTACGCTCTAGACTTAGCACAGCCGCGAAGCATGCGATCTCCCTGCGGGTCGGCGCACCCCCGAAGCTTTCGGCGGTCAGCCCGTCACCCCTGCCTAGGCCCACGCCGCACCGCAGTCTTCACAGGTCGCCGCAGACGGCGAGACCTGCTCACCGACGTCCGGTGAGTCGGGAAACCGACCGGCTGCTGTGCTACAGACTCCCGCGACGCGTCCATGCGAGGCGGGTGCACCGAGGCCGCCCGGCCACCTTGCTTTTCGACTCCGGGCAGTCCCGGCCTATCGAGGGAAGGAATCCATTGAGCGACACCACCGACGTGACGTCGGATGTTTCCAACGTCGCTGGCGATGCCACCACCGCCGCCGCCCCCGCCCGTCGTCGGCGCAGCGGCACCGGCCTGTCGGCGATGCTGCTGCCGGAGCTGCAGAGCCTGGCCGCGTCGCTCGGCATCTCGGGCACGGCCCGCATGCGCAAGGGCGAGCTGATCAGCGCGATCTCCGAGCGGCAGGGCGGCGCCGCCGCCGGGACCCCTCGACCGCGGGCCGAGGCCGCTGCCGCTCCCGCCCGTGAAGAGGCCCACGCCGAGGTCCGCGAGACCACCGAGCGGCCGGCGGCCGGGCGGCGCACCGCGGCGCAGGCTCCGGCGGAGCCTGCGGCGGCCGAGACCGAGCCCCGTGGCCGGACCCGGCGCAGCCGGGCCGCCACCTCCGAGGCGCGGGCCGCGGAGGCCCGTCCGGCGGAGGCCCGTCCGGCGGAGGCCACCCGCCCGGTGGAGGCCCGTCCGGCGGAGACGCGTGCGGACGAGGCCGAGGCCGGCGAGCGTGCCGACCGTGGCCGCGAGCGCGGTGACCGTGCCGAGCGGGGCGAGCGTGCGGAGCGCGGTGACCGTGCCGAGCGGGGCGACCGTGCGGAGCGCGGTGACCGTGCCGAGCGCGGCGACCGTGCCGAGCGCAGTGACCGTGCCGAGCGCGGCGACCGTGCCGAGCGCGGTGACCGTGCCGAGCGCGGTGACCGTGCCGAGCGCGGCGACCGTGTGGAGCGCGGTGACCGTGCCGAGCGGGGCGACCGTGCCGAGCGTGGTGACCGTGCCGAGCGCGGCGAGCGCAACGAGCGGGGTGACCGCGGCGAGCGTGCGGAGCGTGGTGACCGCAACGAGCGTGCCGAGCGGGGCGACCGCGACCGCAACGAGCGCGGCGACCGGGGTCAGCGCGTCGAGCGTGACAACGACGACGACGACGAGAGCGGTGGCCGGCGTGGCCGGCGCAGCCGCTTCCGGGACCGCCGCCGTGGCCGCGGCGAGCGGGCCGAGGGCGGCGGCGACGGTGGGCGCGACGGCGGGCGCGAGCCGCAGGTCGGCGAGGACGACGTGCTCGTCCCGGTGGCCGGCATCATCGACGTGCTCGACAACTACGCGTTCGTGCGGACCACCGGCTACCTGGCCGGCCCGAACGACGTCTACGTCTCCATGTCGCAGATCAAGAAGTACGGCCTGCGGCGCGGCGACGCCATCACCGGTGCGGTGCGCGCCTCGCGCGACGGCGAGCAGCGGCGGGACAAGTACAACCCGCTGGTGCGGCTGGACACCATCAACGGGATGGAGCCGGACGAGGCGAGGCGCCGGCCGGAGTTCTACAAGCTCACCCCGCTCTACCCGCAGGAGCGCCTGCGGCTGGAGACCGAGCCGCACATCCTCACCACCCGGGTCATCGACCTGGTCATGCCGCTCGGCAAGGGCCAGCGCGCGCTGATCGTGTCGCCGCCGAAGGCGGGTAAGACGATGGTGCTCCAGGCCATCGCGAACGCGATCACGCACAACAACCCGGAGTGCCACCTGATGGTGGTGCTGGTGGACGAGCGGCCCGAAGAGGTCACCGACATGCAGCGGTCGGTGAAGGGTGAGGTCATCGCGGCGACGTTCGACCGTCCGCCGCAGGACCACACCACGGTGGCCGAGCTGGCGATCGAGCGGGCGAAGCGCCTGGTCGAGCTGGGCCACGACGTGGTCGTGCTGCTCGACTCGGTGACCCGCCTCGGTCGCTCGTACAACCTGGCGGCGCCGGCCAGCGGCCGGATCATGTCGGGTGGTATCGACTCGACCGCGCTCTACCCGCCCAAGCGCTTCCTGGGTGCGGCCCGCAACATCGAGAACGGCGGCTCGCTGACCATCCTCGCCACCGCGCTGGTGGAGACCGGGTCCATGGCGGACACGGTCATCTTCGAGGAGTTCAAGGGCACCGGCAACGCGGAGCTGAAGCTGGACCGGAAGATCGCCGACAAGCGCATCTTCCCGGCCATCGACATCCACCCGTCCGGTACGCGCAAGGAGGAGATCCTGCTCGCGCCGGAGGAACTGGCCATCATCCACAAGCTCCGGAAGGTCCTGCACTCGCTGGACTCGCAGGCGGCGCTGGACCTGCTGCTGGACAAGCTCAAGCAGACCCGCACCAACATCGAGTTCCTGATGCAGATCGCCAAGTCGACGCCGGGGGAGTGACCCTCCCCGGGTGAGACAGCGAGAAGGGCACGGCCACGAGGCCGTGCCCTTCTCGCGTCCCTGCCTCCGGTTCCGTCCAGTGCTCCGGTGCCGCGTCCACAGACGGGCCGCCCGGAGCGATCCGCCTTGCCGGCCCGGGTTGGTGACGATCGGTGACGTCTGTCTCGGAGCGGCTCCGAAGTGACTCTGCGTGGTCGAACCTGGTCGTGCGAAGAGCTTCCCCGCTCGGCCGCCACCGTTGCGGCCTTCTGACCAGGCACTCTGTCGCAAGGCCCGCTCCTGTCGCACCATCCCCCGGCTCCCTTTGCTCTGCATTCGCATAAGCAACGCTTACTCGCAGTGTGCGGTGCGGTGATGGCTGCAGAGCAAAGGGGACGGAGCGGGAGTGGGCGAGGTCCACGGTCGCCCACTCTCCGTGACCCAATGTGGTGCCCGCGGCCGCGAGCGTCCGCTACGGCGGGGCGCGGGGCGGGGGGTGCGGCATGCGGGTGCGGCGGTGTGCGGCATGCGGGTGCGGCATGCGCGGCGGTGCGGCGCGGGTGCGGCGGCCGGTCCTGCCGGGACGCGGCCCCGCCTGCGCGGCGCAGGGGAAGGCGTGGTGCGGGTGCCGCCAGCCGGAGGGCGGTGCCGGCAGCGCGAGGACGGCAGCGAGGACGGCAGCCGGAAGGGTGGAGTTTTCCTTCGCTTTAGCCGGCAGCTATTGAAACTTCTATTCACCGTCCGGTTGACTGTCGCCCATGCGTACTCGCAGACGATCCGCCCGGCTCGCAGGCGTCCTGCTGCTGACGCCGCTGCTCACCCTGGCCGGCACCGTGCCGGCGAACGCCGGTGCGCCGGCGCCGGCCACCGACCCGTCCCTCACCGCGGCCGAGGACGCACCGCGTGCCTCCTCGTACTCCACGGGCTCCGTGACGCTCGCCGGCGACCCGGCTGCGAGCATGTCGGCCGCCGCGGCCCCGACCGGCGTGGAGCCGGCCGGCGGGCTGGAGACCGCGAAGACCACCCGTCCGGTCGCCCCGGGCCTCAAACTGACCTCCTTCGACCGGTACGACGCCGACGGCTGGCTGCGCGCGGACGCGCTGACCGCCGACCTCACCGGCGGCCTGACCGTGGACTACGTCAACTCCGGCGCGGTCAGCCGGGCCGAGCCGCTGCGCGGCGCCGTCGACGCGGCCCGTGCGGTCGCCGCCGTCAACGGTGACTTCTTCGACATCAACAACTCCGGTGCCGCCCAGGGCGTCGGCGTCCGCGACGGCCAGCTGGTCCAGTCCGCGGTCAACGGGCACCGCAACGCCGTCGCGATCACCACCGAGGGGCTCGGCCGGGTCATCGAGGTGAACTTCGACGGCACCGCGACCCTGCCCACCGGTCCGGTGACGCTTACCCAGTTCAACAACATGATCCAGGCGAACGGGATCGGCGTGTTCACCGCGCTCTGGGGGTCGTACACCCGGCAACGTGCGGTCGAGGGCGCCACCCGCGTCACGGAGGTCACGGTGGTCGACGGCCGCGTCGCCACCGTCGGCGGCACGGCCGGAAGCGGGGCGGTCCCGGCCGGCACCACCGTGCTGCTCGGCCGTGACGCCGGCGCGGACGCCCTCGCCGGGCTGCGCCCCGGCGACCCGGTGACGGTCGCCTACCAGCCCAAGGCGGCGGACGGCAGCACCCTGCACGCGGCCGTCGGCGGCGGCAACGTGCTGGTCCGCGACGGAGTGGTGCAGAGCATCGCCGACGCGTCGCTGGCCCCGCGCACGTCCGTCGGCTTCTCCGCCGACGGCCGCCGCATGATCATGCTGACCGTGGACGGCCGGCAGGTCGACAGCCGCGGCGTCACCCAGACCGAGATGGGCCGCATGATGGCCGAACTCGGCGCGCACCACGCGCTCAACCTCGACGGCGGCGGCTCCTCGACGCTGCTCGCCCGGGAGCCGGGCGCGGCAGCGGTGCAGGTGGAGAACAGCCCGTCCGACGGCAGTGAGCGCGCCGTGCCCAACGGCCTGGCCATCTACGCGCCCAAGGGCAGCGGCCGGCTCACCGGGTACTGGCTGGAGACCGCCAGCGACCCGACCAGCGCCCCCGGCGTCGCGCCCGTGCGCGGCGGCCGGCCCGACCGCGTCTTCCCCGGCCTGACCAGGCAACTCACCGCCGCCGGCCACGACGAGACGTACGGCCCGGCGGCCGGCGCCCCGACGTGGCGGGCCAACCCGGCGGTGCACGGCGTCGTCGACGGCAAGGGCCGCTTCCGGGCCCTGCTGCCCGGCAGCACCACGGTCACCGCCTCGCGGGGCGCGGCCCGTGGCACCCTCGACCTGACCGTGCTCGGGCCGCTGGCCCGGATCGACTCCACGGCGGACCGGGTCGGCCTGACCGGCGCGCAGGGCAGTGCGCTGTTCGGCGTCGTCGGCTACGACGCCGAGGGCAACACGGCCCCGATCGAGCCGGCCGACCTGAAGCTCGACTACGACAGGGACCTGCTGAAGATCGCCCCGACCGCCGACGGCAACCTCGCCGTCACCGCCCTGCGGGACACCGGCTCGGCGCTGGTCACCGTCCACGTCGGCCGGAGCAGCACCGTCCTGCCGGTCACCGTCGGGCTCACCGACGTGCCGGTGGCCGGCTTCGACGACGCGGCGGCCTGGAAGTTCAGCCAGGCCCGGGCCAGCGGCGCGGTCGCGCCCGCGCCGGGCCGCACCGGCACGGGCCTGAAGATGACGTACGACTTCAGCCAGTCCACCGGCACCCGGGCCGCGTACGCCGACCCGCCGGCCTGGATCACGGTCGCCGGCCAGCCGCAGGCGTTCGGCATGTGGATCCACGGCAACGGCACGGGGGAGTGGCCCAGCCTGCACCTGCACGACGCGCAGGACACCCAGCACGTGCTGCGCGGCCCGCTGATCACCTGGACGGGCTGGAAGTACGTCGAGTTCGCCGTGCCCGCCGGGGTGCAGTACCCGGTGCGGGTCCGCCGGTTCTACGTGGCGGAGACCAACGCCGCCGCGCAGTACCGCAGCGAGGTGGTCATCGACGACCTGGTGGCGAAGGTGCCGCCGACGGTCGACGCGCCGGCCGAGAAGCCGCGTACCGACCGGGTGGTGCTGCGTGACGGCACGGTGGACGGGGCGCCCTGGCGCTTCGCCGTCCTGTCCGACGCGCAGTTCGTCGCGGCGAACCCGGACAGCGACCTGGTCGCCCAGGCCCGCCGTACGCTGCGCGAGGTCAAGGCCGCGAAGCCGGACTTTCTGGTGATCAACGGCGACTTCGTGGACACCGCCTACCCGGCCGACTTCGCGCTGGCCAAGCGGCTGCTGGACGAGGAACTCGGCGGGGAACTGCCGTACTACTACGTGCCCGGCAACCACGAGATCATGGGCGCGCCGATCGCCAACTTCCGGGCCGCCTTCGGCGACACCGAGCGGACCTTCGACCACAAGGGCACCCGGTTCGTCACGCTGAACTCGTCGACCGGCTCGCTGCGCGGCGGCGGCTTCGACCAGGTGCGGATGCTGCGCGAGGCGCTCGACTCGGCGGCCGGTGACCCGGCCGTCGGCTCGGTGGTCGTGCTGCACCACCACCCGCCGCGCGACCCGAGCCCGGCCAAGGCCAGCCAGCTCGGCGACCGGAAGGAGGCGGCGCTGCTGGAGCAGTGGCTGGCCGACTTCCAGCACCGCACCGGCAAGGGTGCGGCCTTCGTCGGCGGGCACGTCGGCACCTTCCACGCCGACCGGGTCGACGGGGTGCCGTACCTGATCAACGGCAACTCGGGCAAGAACCCCTCCGCCCCCGCCGACCAGGGCGGCTTCACGGGGTGGACGGAGTTCGGGGTGGACCCGGTGAGCCCGGCCGAGGCCGACCGGGCCCGGCGCAACCCCCTCGTCGAGGGCCCCCGCTGGGTCGCCGCCGAGTTCCACGCGCACGTCGACGCGCTCGCGCTCGCCGCCCCGGCCAGCGTCGCGGTCGGCGCCCCGGCGACGGTCACCGCCGCGGTGACCCAGCCCGGCGGGCGTACGGTGCCGGTGGCGGCGCCGGTGAGCGCGGACTGGTCCGCCTCACCGAACGTGCACGTCGGCTCGATCCTCGGGCTGAAGCCCTGGCACGTGGCCCGCCTCGACCCGGCCACCGGCAAGCTCACCGCCCTGCGCCCCGGCGCGCAGGTCAAGCTCGCCGTCGACGTCAACGGCGCACGCGCCGAGGCGACCGTCACCCTGACGGCCGCCGCCGCGGCCCCCGCCGCCTAGCGGGAGGTGCGGAAGGGCCCCTTCCCCGACGCCTGGCGCGTGGGGGGAGGGGCCCTTTCCGACGCCGGTGCGGCCCTAGAAGTCGCCCTCGGCCACCTGGAAGACGGTGAGGCCGAGGGCGCGCCACATCCGCACCACCTGCTGGCGGTCGTCGAAGACGCCGACCACCCGGTAACGGTCGGCGATCTCGCGTTCGTAGATCTCCCGCTTGACCACGGAGTCCTTCCGGCTGTCGCCGACGGCGCGCAGGTGCAGCCCGAGGTAGGGAACCCGGACGTGCCGGGCCAGCCACGCCTCCGTGGCGGCGCGGGCGGTGGCGTCCCGGCCCGAGCAGAACACCACCCCGTACCCGGCGGCGTGCATCGCCCGGACCGCCGCGATCACCGCCGGGTTGGGCTCGTCCTCGGCGACGCGGGTCATGTCGTACGGGCTGCGCGAGACGTTCAGCGCGACCGTGCCGTCGATGTCGACCAGGACGATCTCCGGCGGCCCGGTCGACGGGGCGTGCACCGTGGCGGGCCGCCCCGTGCGGGCCTGCGGCACGGGCAGCGGCAGCGTACGACCCTCCAGGTAGCGCTCGTGCAGCCGGCGGATCCACGCCTCGCCGACCCGGTCGGCCTCGGGGCGGGCGGCGTCGCGGCGCAGGCACTCCACGAGCGGCACGTCGGTGAAATCGTGCACCTCGAACTCGGCGCCGTGCCGGGCGGCCAGGTCGGCCCAGTCGCGCAGGGTCCGCGACCGCAGGTTGGTGTCGTCGACGCAGACGTCGGCACGGGCCCGCAGCAGCGCCTCGACCTGCGCCCGCTGCACGACGGTGACCTGCCACTCCGCCCACTGGGTGAACAGCCGCTCGCCGTGCAGCATCCGGCGCAGGTCGTCCCGGTTGACCCGGACCACGGACGGCTGGAGCGTCCGGGCGAACGTGGTCTTGCCGGAGGCGGGCAGTCCCCGGGTGGCGATCAGGCGGGCCATCAGGTCCTCCGTGTCGTACGTCGTCGGCGGTCCCGCCGCCCGCGGCTGCGTGCCCCGGGCGGGGCACGACGCCGACGGCGGCCGTGCCGGGATGAATGCCCGGCCAGGCGTCGGGAATGCGGGAGGTGGGGCGTGCGTTGTCGATGCCGGACCAGCCGTGCGGCCCGACTGCCGGGTCGGCGTACGCCCATGGCACACTGGTCAATCGGCCACCGGTTCCGGTTCACGCCCGAGCCCGTCGCGCGCCGCGACGGACACCGACGGCGACCCGGCGACCATCCACGAGAGGACCGAGGCGAGATGAAGTCCAACATCCACCCGGAGTACGTGACCACCGAGGTCAGCTGCTCCTGCGGCAACACGTTCACCACCCGCAGCACCGCCAAGGGCGGCTCGATCCACGTCGAGACCTGCAGCGCCTGCCACCCGTTCTACACCGGCAAGCAGCGCGTCCTGGACACCGCGGGCCGGGTGGCCAAGTTCCAGCAGAAGTACGCCAAGGTTCAGGCCAAGAAGGCCAAGTAGCTCCTCGTTCGGCGCCCGCGCCCGGTTTCGTGCCGGACGCGGGCGTCGTCCGTATTCCCCTGGTCCCGTCCTCGTCGTCGAAGGAGCCTCCCCCGCATGAGCAGCGAGCGCCTGGCCGCCCTCCTCGACGAGTACGCCGAGTTGGAGAAGCGGCTGGCGGACCCGGCCATCCACGCCGACCAGGGCACCGCCCGCCGGGTCGGCCGTCGGTACGCCGAGCTGGTCCCGCTGCACAAGGCGGCCGGGGAGCTGGAGCAGGCCCGCGCCGACCTCGCCGCCGCCCGGGAACTGGCCGCCGAGGACGCGTCCTTCGCCGCCGAGGCCGAGTCGATCGCGGCGGGCCTGCCGGCGCTGGAGCAGCGGCTGTCGGAGTTGCTCATCCCGCGCGACCCGCACGACGCCAAGGACGTGATCGTCGAGATCAAGGCGGGCGAGGGCGGTGAGGAGTCCGCGCTCTTCGCCGGCGACCTGCTGCGGATGTACACCCGCTACGCCGAGCGGCGCGGCTGGGTCACCGAGGTGCTCGACGCCCAGGACTCGGACCTGGGCGGGGTGAAGGACGTCTCGCTGGCGATCAAGACCAAGGGCGTGCCCGAGGGCGGCAACGGCGTGTGGTCCCGGCTCAAGTGGGAGGGCGGCGTGCACCGGGTGCAGCGCGTACCGGTCACCGAGTCGCAGGGCCGCATCCACACGAGCGCCGCCGGGGTGCTGGTGCTGCCGGAGGCCGAGGACGTCGACGTCACCATCGACCCGAACGACCTGCGGATCGACGTGTTCCGCTCGTCGGGGCCCGGCGGCCAGTCGGTGAACACCACCGACTCGGCGGTACGGATCACGCACGTGCCGACCGGCATCGTGGTCTCCTGCCAGAACGAGAAGTCCCAGTTGCAGAACCGGGAGCAGGCGATGCGGATCCTGCGCGCCCGGCTGCTGGCGGCGGCCCAGGAGCAGGCCGACGCGGCCGCCTCGGACGCCCGCAAGGCGCAGGTGCGCACCGTGGACCGCTCCGAGCGGATCCGCACCTACAACTTTCCGCAGAACCGGATCACCGACCACCGGATCGGCTACACCGCGTACAACCTCGACCTGGCGCTCGCCGGCGACCTGGACGGGGTCCTCGACGCCCTCGTCGAGGCCGACCGCGCCGCCCGCCTCGCCGGCGACACCGAGCTGACCCGCCGCTGACCCGCCCCTCGGGGGCCGACGAAGCGCCCGGGGTCAGGAGGCGCGGGGGCGGGACTTCGCGCGGAGCATCGCGCGGTCGGCGGCCTCGAAGGCGGTGCCGAGGGCGTCGCGCAGGCCCGGACCGGTGGCGCCCACCTCGGCGAAGCCGACGCTGACCCCGACCGGGGTGCCGGGCACCAGCGACTCCCAGTCCTCCGTGCGCACCGCGGCGTCGATGCGGCGGCCCACCTCGGCGGCCTCGGTCATCCCGGCGCCGGGCAGCACCACCACGAACTCGTCCCCGCCGTAGCGGGCCACGAAGTCGCCCCGGCGCATCACCCGGTTGATCACCCCGGCGATGCGCTGGAGCACCAGGTCGCCGGAGTGGTGCCCGTGCCGGGTGTTGACGGCCTTGAAGCCGTCCAGGTCGCAGACGCCGATCACCACCCGGTCGCCGTGGGCGACCAGGGTGGCGATGTAGCGCTCCAGCCGCCGCCGGTTGGGCAGCCCGGTCAGCGGGTCGGTCAACGCCTCGCCCTCGAAGCGGGCCGCCTCGCGGCGCATCTCCTCGTGGTCGATGCGCGCGGCGATCCCGTCGATGTAGACGTCCCGCAGCCGGTCGTTGCGCTGGGCGGCCAGCCGGAACGCCAGCCGGTCGGCCCGGTGCGCGCCCGCGTGGTCGCCGGCGCGGGCCAGGGCGATGCTGCGCAGCCGGGCCGGTTCGGCCGCGCCCAGCGTCTCGGTGGAGACCTGGACGGTGTCCAGCCGGGTGACGGCCTCGATCGGCCGTCCCTCGGCGACGGCCAGGCAGACCTGGCCGAGCTGGCGCATGTCGCGGGCCCGGGCGCTGTCGCCGCCGTGGCCGAGCAGCCGGGCGGGGGCGGCCTGCGTGTCGACGTCCCACCGGTCGCCGAGGGCCGCCCGCCGGGCGGCGGCGTAGCCGTACGCGGCCAGGCTGCTCGGGCGCAGTTTCCCGGCCCGCCCGCTGCGCCGGAACCGGTCCAGGTCGGCGGCGACGTCCCGCAGCACCCGCAGGCAGCCGTCGCTGTCGCCGTTGTGGTCCAGCGCCACGGCGTTGCGCAGCCGGATCCCGGGGGCGGCGAAGGTCTCCTCCGGGATCTCGGCGGCGCTGCCGAGCTGCCGGGCCCGTTCGATCGCGCCCAGGGCGTAGCCGTGGAAGCTGAGGTACGAGTAGGCCATCGCCAGGTCGTGCCAGCCCCACGCGGTGTCCCGGTCGGGGTCCTCCACCGCGCCCAGCGCCCGGGCGGCCTTCACCAGGTGGGTGACGCAGCGGTCCAGCGCCCCCTGGTGGTGTGCGGCGAGGGCGGCCAGCGCGTTGAGGTGCCCGAGCAGGTAGGGCTCGGCGAGGTCGCGGACGGCGGTGGAGGCCTCCTCGACGGCCCGGGTGTACTCCGCCGTCCGCCCGAGGTTGATCACCGCGGAGAGGCGCTGCACCAGGGCGTCGGCCCGCGCGTACGGGTCGGTGGTGGTGGCGGCGACCCGGTCGAGGATCGCGTACGCCTCGGCGGACCGGCTGGACTCCTGGAGGGCCCGCGCCCGCGACAGGGCGTCAACCTGGTCGGTGACCCGGTCGAGCCAACCCACCGCGACCTCCTGTCGGTGTGCGTCCGGACGCATCCGCTCGTGATGTCCGGCGCGACGCCCCATGATTATCTCGTGACCACCGTGCCGCAACACCCGTCCGAAGGGACGAGACGGCAGCGCCCTTCCGTGGCGTTGGCCCGGGCGTCCCGGGCCCTCGCCGACGCCGGGGTCGCCTCGGCCCGCGCCGAGGCGGAGCAGTTGGCCGCGTACGTGCTGGCGGTGCCCCGCGGGCGGCTGGCGCTGGCCGACGACTTCACGGCCGACCAGCTCGACCGGTTCGACGAGCTGGTCGCGCGGCGGGCCGGGCGGGAACCGTTGCAGCATCTCACGGGCAGCGCCGGCTTCCGGCACCTGGAACTGGCCGTCGGGCCGGGCGTCTTCGTGCCCCGGCCGGAGACCGAGCTGCTCGCCGGCTGGGGGATCACGCAGGGCCGACGCCTGGGCGCCGCGCTGGTGGTGGACCTGTGCAGCGGCTCGGGGGCGATCGCGCTCTCGGTGGCCCAGGAGCTGCCGGCGGCCCGGGTGGTGGCGGTGGAACGGTCGGCGGCGGCGCTGCCCTGGCTGCGGCGCAACGCGGCGGCCCGGGCCGCCGCGGGGGACCGGCCGATCGAGGTGGTGGCGGCGGACGTCACCGCCGCCGACCTGCTCGCCGACCTGGTGGGCCGGGTCGACGTGCTGCTCTGCAACCCGCCGTACGTGCCGTCGGGCGTGGCCGTACCCCCGGAGGTGGGGCGGCACGATCCGGCGAACGCGGTCTTCGGCGGCGCGGACGGCCTCGCGGTGATCCGCCCGGTGATCGCCCGGGCGGCGGCGCTGCTGCGCCCGGGCGGGGTGCTCGGGGTGGAGCACGACGACACGCACGGTACGGCGGTGCCCGACCTGCTCGCCGCGGACGGCCGGTTCGAGATGGTCGCCGACCACCCGGACCTGACCGGACGGCCCCGCTTCGCGACCGCGTCCCGGCGGACGGACGGCCAGCACGCCGCCGCCGCCGCGACGTGGCAGACTGACTCCTCGTGATGCTCTACGACTGCCGGTCGCCCGCCGACCGGGACCGCGGCATCGCCGCTGCCATCGAGGCGGTCAAGAACGGCGAGCTGGTCGTCCTGCCGACCGACACCGTCTACGGGATCGGCGCGGACGCGTTCACCCCGTACGCGGTCAAGGCCCTGCTGGACGCCAAGGGCGGCCGTCAGGTGCCGCCGCCCGTGCTGATCGGCTCCCGGCACACCCTCGACGGCCTGGTCTACTCGCTGCCCCAGGCGGCCCGGGACCTCGTCGAGGCGTTCTGGCCCGGGGCGCTGACCATCATCGTGGCGCACTCGCCCAGCCTGCGCTGGGACCTCGGCGACTCCTCCGGGACGGTGGCGGTGCGGATGCCGCTGCACCCGGTGGCGCTGGAGGTGCTGCGCGAGACCGGCCCGATGGCGGTCGCCTCGGCCAACAAGACCGGCCAGCCGGCCGCCCTCACCGCCGAGGAGGCCCGCGACCAGCTCTCCTACTCGGTGCGGGCCTACCTGGAGGCCGGGCCCTGCCCGGATCCGGTGCCGAGCACGATCGTGGACCTCACCGGCGAGGTGCCGCAGGTCCTCCGCCAGGGCGCCGTCGGGCTGGAGAAGCTCCGCGACGTGGTGCCCGACATCCTCGTCGGCCAGGGGGTCTGAGTGCCTCCGTTCACCGTGCTGCACGTGTGCATGGGCAACATCTGCCGGTCCCCGATGGCCGAGCGGCTGCTGGCCCTCGCCGTCCGGGAACGGCTGGCCCGCCGCGAGGTCGACCCGGACCGCGCCGACGAGCTGCTGCACAGCCACAGCGCCGGCACCGGCGGCTGGCACGCCGGCGAGGAGATGAACCCGCCGGCGTCGCGCCAGGTGACGTCCCGGGGCGGCAGCGTCGCCGGCTTCGCCGCGCGCAAGCTGCGGTCGGACCACATCGACGCCGCCGACCTCGTCCTCACCGCCACCGCCGACCAGCAGGAGTACGTGGTGGCGCTGCGGCCCGACGCCGCGTCGCGCACGTTCGTGCTGGGCGAGTTCGGCCGGCTGCTCGCCGGGGTGGACGCCGCCGCGCTGCCGGCGGCCGAGGCGACCCCCGACGCGGTGTACGCGCGCGGCGTGGCCCTGGTGGAGGCCGCCCACGCCGCCCGCCTGGGCACCACCTCGCTGCCCACGGACGACCTCGACGATCCGTGGGGGCGCGGCGACCAGTGCTTCAGCCGGATCGCCGACGAGATCGAGGAGAGCGTCCACCCCCTCGCCGCCGTGCTCCTGCCGTAACCCGCCCGAGGTACCCGCCCGCGTGAGTTTCCTGCGGGTTTGGGGGAAAGGGGCGGTCAAGAGGGACTTTCGGGTCATTCTGGGTGGGTCCTGACCGGCTCCTGCGGGGAGAGCTGATGACCCGGGCACGCCTCGACAAACTGTTCACCGTACTGATCGCCGGCGTGCTGGCCGGGCTGGCGCTCGCGGTGGCGGCCCTTCCGGCCGCGCTGGTCTTCGGCATCGGGTTCTCGGCGCTCGCCGCGCCGTACTCGGAACTGCCGAACACGCTGCGCACGCCGCCCACGCCCCAGCGTTCGAACCTCTACGCCAACGACGGCACCACGCTGATCACCTCCTTCTACCAGGAGGACCGGGTGGACGTCCCGCTGGCCGACGTGGCGCCGGTGATGCGGCAGGCGGTCATCGCCGCCGAGGACGCCCGGTTCCACGAGCACAGCGGGGTCGACCTGCGCGGCGTGGTGCGGGCCTTCACCGTCAACCGGGGGGCCGGGGAGACCCGGCAGGGCGCGTCCACGCTGACCATGCAGTACGTCCGCAACGTGCTCAGCAACGACCCCCGGCTGAGCGAGCGGCAGCGCGCCGCCGCCACCGAGCTGACCACCGCGCGCAAGATCCAGGAGATGCGGTACGCGCTGGCCCTGGAGCGGGAGCTGACCAAGGACGAGATCCTCGCCCGCTACCTCAACATCGCCTACTTCGGCGCGGGCGCGTACGGGGTGGCCGCCGCGAGCCGCCGCTACTTCTCGAAGCTGCCGGCGGAGCTCACCCTGGCCGAGGCGGCGCTGCTGGCCGGCCTGGTCCGCTCCCCGCACACCGACGACCCGATCAACGGCGACGCGGACGCCGCGCTCGCCCGCCGGGCGTACGTGCTGGACCGGCTGGTGGAGTCCGGGCAGGTCCCGGCCGAGGCGGCGGACCGGGCCAGGGCCGAGCCGTTGAAGCTGCGCCCCAGCCAGACGCCGAACGACTGCACGGCGGTGCCGGCGGAGCACAACGACTGGGGCTTCTTCTGCGACTGGTTCACCCGCTGGTGGAACGCCCAGCCGGCGTTCGGCGCGACGGTCGACGAGCGGCAGCTCACGTTGCGCCGGGGCGGGTTCTCCATCGTCTCCTCGCTCGACCCGGCGGTGCAGCGCGCCACCACCGAGCAGATCCGCCGGATCTACTCGGTGGACGACCGCCGGGCGGCGCCGACGGCGGTGGTCCAGCCCGGCACGGGCCGGGTGCTCGCGATGGCGGTGAACCGGAACTACGGCGTGGCCGCCAACCCGGCCGGGCAGAAGAACCACCCGAACACGGTCAACCAGCTGGTCGCCGGGGGCGGGGCGATCGAGGGCTACCAGGCCGGCTCCACGTTCAAGGTCTTCACGATGCTGGCCGCGCTGGAGTCCGGGCTGCCGCTGAGCACGGAGTTCGACGCGCCGGAGCGGATCATGACCGACTACTCGGTGACCGAGGCGACGGCGAGCTGCGACGGGTACTGGTGCCCGCGCAACGCCAGCGCCTCCATGGACGGTCCGCACACCATGTGGACCGCCTTCGGCGAGTCGGTCAACACGTACTTCGCCTGGCTGACCGAGCGGGTCGGCGCGGACCGGGTGGTGGAGATGGCCGAGCGGCTCGGCATCGTCTTCCGCTCCGAGGACGACGCGCGGCTGGCCCGCCACGGCGCGCGCGAGTGGGGGCCGTTCACCCTCGGCGTCTCCGCCACCACCCCGCTCGACCTGGCCGGCGCGTACGCCGCCGTGGCGGCCGAGGGCTCGTGGTGCGCGCCGCTGCCGGTCGTCTCGATCGCCGACGCCGCCGGCCGCCCGGTGGCCGCCGCGCGGCCGCACTGCCGACAGGCGGTGGACGCGGACGTGGCCCGGGCGGCGGCCGACGCGGCCCGCTGCGCGGTCGGCGACCAGTCGATGTACCGGGAGTGCGACGGCGGCACCGCGGAGGGCCTGCGCCGGCAGCTCGGCCGGCCGGTGGCGGGCAAGACGGGCAGCTCGGACGGGTACGCGACGGAGACCGTGGTCGCCTTCACCCCGCAGCTGGCGGTCGCCTCGATCGCCGCCAACCCCGACGACCCGCGCGACGCGGTCGGCCAGCGGGTGCAGCGGCAGCTGGTCGAGGCGGTGGGGGAGGTGCTCGCCTTCGCGCTGCGCGACGAGCCGGTCCGTGACTTCGTGCCGCCCAGCGAGGCGACCGCCTTCCAACTCACCGGCGCCCGCGCCGGCAACTGACCCCGGGGCCGGCACCGGCGCCCGCGCCGGTAGGTGATCCCCGCGCCGGGCGACCGGGGCCGCGTGCCTCAGCGGCGCGGGGACGCGGCTACGGGCCGGCGGGCCGCCTGCTCGGCCTGGCGGGCGATGTTGCGGGCCATCCCGCCGAAGACCACCGCGTGGAAGGGCGCCACCGCACCCCAGTACGCGTGCCCGGGCAGCCCGCGCGGCAGGAACACCGCCCGCTGCTGGTAGCGGCTGCCCTCGCCGTCCACCCGGACGACCCGCATCTCCAGCCAGGCCCGGCCCGGCAGCCGCATCTCGGCGCGCAGCCGCAGCAGCTCGCCGGGCACGATCTCCTCCACCCGCCAGAAGTCCAGCGCCTCGCCGACCTGGAGGCGGTGCGGGTCGCGCCGGCCGCGGCGCAGCCCCACGCCGCCGATCAGCCGGTCCAGCCAGCCGCGCACCGACCAGGCCAGCGGGAACGAGTACCAGCCGTGCTCACCGCCGACGCCCTCGACGACCCGCCACAGCTCCTCCGGCGGTGCGTGCACCGCCCGCTCGCGGACGTCGGTGTAGGCGGTCCCGCCCGACCACTCCGGGTCGCTGGGCAGCGGCTCGGCCGGCGCGTCGGGGCCGCTCGCGGTCGACCAGCGGGTCTCCACCTCGCCGTCGCGGACCTTCGTCAGGGCCGCCGCGACCGCCTGGTCGAAGCCGGTCAGCCCCTCCGGCGGGTCCGGCACGTAGGCGGCGATGTCGTGCTCGTGGGCGACGGCCTCGTGGACCAGGCTCTCCACCAGCGGCCGGGCGATCGCGTTGGGCACCGGCGTGACGAGCCCGACCCAGTGCGAGGAGAGCGACGGCGTCAGCGGTCGCACCGGCACGATGGTCCGTCGGCGCAGCCCGGCCACCCGCGCGTACCGCTGCATCATGTCCTCGAAGGTGAGGATGTCCGGCCCGCCGATGTCGAAGGCGCGGTTGACCTCCGGCGGCAGGCCCGCGCAACCGGCCAGGTAGCGCAGCACGTCCCGGACGGCGATGGGCTGGATCCGGTTGCGGACCCAGCGGGGGGTGACCATGGCCGGCAGCCGCTCGGTCAGGTAGCGCAGCATCTCGAACGAGGCCGACCCGGACCCGATGATCACCGCCGCCCGCAGCACCGCCGTCGGCACCCCGCTGTCGAGCAGGATCCGCCCCACCTCGGTCCGGGAGCGCAGGTGCGCCGACGGGACCTCCGAGTCCGCCGCCGGCTCCGGCCCGCCCAGGTAGACGATCCGGCGTACGCCCGCGGCCCGCGCGGCGTCGGCGAACCGGGTGGCGGCCTCCCGGTCGGCGGCCTCGAAGCCGGCCTGGCCGAGCGAGTGCACCAGGTAGTAGGCGACGTCCACGCCCTCGAACGCGGCCGGCAGCGTCTCCGGCCTGCGCAGGTCGCCCTCGACGATCTCGGTCCGCGCCGCCCACGGCACGTCCCGCAGCCGTCCCGCCTTGCGGGCGAGGCAGCGCACCGTGTGCCCCTCGGCCAGCAGCCGGGGCGCGAGGCGCCCGCCGATGTAACCCGTCGCTCCGGTGACCAGGCATCTCACGGTCTCCAGTGTGCGGCCCAATAGACTCTGGCGCTGTGGCTACTGAGACGAGCACCTTCTGGGGGCCGGACTTCGACCAGCTCCGCGCGACCGACCCGGAGATCGCCGGGGTGGTGCTCGGCGAGCTGGACCGGCTCCGGGGCGGACTGCAACTGATCGCCAGCGAGAACCTCACCTCGCCCGCGGTGCTGGCCGCGCTCGGCTCGACCCTGACCAACAAGTACGCCGAGGGCTACCCGGGCCGGCGCTACTACGGCGGCTGCGCCGAGGTCGACCGGGCCGAGGAGATCGGCATCGCGCGGGCGAAGGAACTCTTCGGCGCCGAGCACGCCAACCTCCAGCCGCACTCGGGGGCGAGCGCCAACCTGGCCGCGTACGCCGCGCTGGTCCAGCCGGGGGACACGGTGCTCGCCATGGACCTGCCGCACGGCGGCCACCTCACCCACGGCAGCCGGGTCAACTTCTCCGGCAAGTGGTTCCACACGGTCGGCTACACCGTCCGCCGCGACACCGAGCTGATCGACTACGACGAGGTGCGCGACCTGGCCCTCGCGCACCGGCCCAAGATGATCATCTGTGGCGCGACGGCGTACCCGCGGTTGATCGACTTCGCGCGGTTCCGCGAGATCGCCGACGAGGTCGGCGCGTACCTGATGGTCGACGCCGCGCACTTCATCGGGCTGGTCGCCGGGAAGGCCGTCCCGTCGCCGGTGCCGCACGCCGACGTCGTCTGCCTCACCACGCACAAGGTGCTGCGCGGCCCGCGCGGCGGCATGATCCTGTGCCGGGAGCCGCTGGCCCAGCGCATCGACAAGGCGGTCTTCCCGTTCACCCAGGGCGGCCCGCTGATGCACGTCGTCGCCGCCAAGGCGGTCGCGCTGCGGGAGGCCGCCCAGCCCGAGTTCCGGTCCTACGCCGACCGGGTGGTGGCGAACGCGCGGGCGCTCGCCGCCGGGCTGGCCGACGAGGGGATGCGCCCGGTCTCCGGGGGCACCGACACCCACCTCGCCCTGATCGACCTGCGCGAGGCCGGGGTGACCGGCGCGGACGCCGAGGCGCGCTGCGACGCCGCCACCATCACCCTGAACAAGAACGCGATCCCGTACGACCCGCAGAAGCCGATGGTCGCCTCGGGCATCCGGGTGGGCACCCCGAGCGTCACCACCCAGGGCATGCGCGAGCCGGAGATGCGTCAGGTCGCCTCGCTGATCGCCCGCGCCGTGCGCACCGATCCCGCCGCCCCCGGGGGCGCCGACACCCTCGCCGGGATCGCCGGCGAGGTCGCCGAGCTGGTCGCCGCCTTCCCGGCGTACCCCCGATGAGCGCGCCACGCGCCGGCGAGCCGGGCGCCATCCGGGCCCGGCTGCCGCACCTGCGCCTGCCGCTGCTGGCCTGCGCGGTCCTCGCGCTGGTCGCGGTCCCGACCGCGGCGGTGCTGCGGGGCGCCACGGGCGCGGCCGGGGTGGCCGCCGGGATCGCGCTGGTCATCGCCAGCTACCTCGTTTCCGGCGTCTCGGTGGCCTGGGCCGACGCCGTCAACCCCCGGATGATCATGTCGGTCGGGCTGGTCACCTACGCCACGAAGATCGTGGTGCTCGGGGTGGTGATGGCCGCCGTGGCGGCCACCGGCTGGCCCGGCCTGCCGGACATGGGGGTGGCGATCATCGCGGCCGTGGTGGTCTGGACGGGCGCCCACCTGACGTGGGCCCTGCGTACGCCGCTGCCCACATTCGAGCGACGCGGTGAGTGAGCGTTCTGTCGGATCTGCGTCCGGCATTTCGGGCTGCCGCGGCGGGCCGCACGGGAGTAACCTGACCAACGACTTTCGCGCCCGCACCACGGCCCGCACGCTGTCCGCAGTGTGGGGGGTGCCGCACACTCCCGCGCGTCCCTGCTGATATTGTTCGCCACGTCATGGCCGAAGACCCACACCCCCGCAGGTCCGACGAGCACTCGTCGGAAGGCGTGGCAGGGGCCGTTCTGGGCTACCTCCTCGCCGGCATCGTGGTGTGGGGCTTCCTCGGGTGGTTGGCGGAGCGACTTCTCGATCTGCCCACCGGCGTCGGGGCCGCCGTCGGCATGATCTTCGGCGCGGCCGGAGCGATTTACCTGATCATGAAGAGGCTCAGTGCTTGAGTGCCAGCACGCGCGGGTCTGTCGAGTGCGGAGGATGACACGGTGAGTGGACAGCTCGTCGCCGCCGAGGGGCTTCCCTGGCCCCCCAGCGTCGGAGATTTCTACCCGCCGGACGTGGCTGGCCCCTGGGTCACCAAGTTCGGGATCATGATCTGGCTCGCGGTCGCGTTGCTGATCATCTTCTTCATGCTCGCCTACCGGAAGCCCAAGCTGGTCCCCGGTAAGGCCCAGTGGTACGCGGAGTCGGTCTACGGCCTCGTCCGGGACAACATCGCCCGCGAGCAGATGGGCAACGCGGGCATCCGTTTCGCGCCCTACTTCACGGTGCTGTTCAGCTTCATCGTGCTGACCAACTTCTTCGCCATCGTGCCCGGCCTGCAGATCTCGCCCAACTCGCACATCGCCTTCCCGATCGTGCTCGCGCTGATCTCCTACGTGATGTACCTCTACATCGGCGCCCGCAAGCACGGCCTCGGCAAGTACCTCAAGATGAGCCTGATCATCCCGGGCGTGCCGTGGCCCATGCACATCCTGCTGATCCCGATCGAGTTCCTGCAGACGTTCATCGTCCGACCGGTCACGCTGGCCCTGCGGCTCTTCGCCAACCTGTTCGCCGGCCACCTGCTGCTGCTGGTCTTCACCGTCGGCGGCTTCGTGATGCTGAACTCGAGCAGCCTGTTCATCCAGGTGACCTCGGTCTTCTCCTTCCTGATGGCGATCGTGATGGCCTTCTTCGAGGTCCTGGTCGCCGTGCTGCAGGCCTACGTCTTCGTCACGCTGAGCGCGAACTACATCGGAAGTTCGCTCGCCGACGAGCACTGATCGGGCTCGGCGGGCCGCCCGGCCCGACCAAGCTTCTGGTACCGACCCGCGTACGCGTGAAAACTCACGCGTCGAACAGGAGGAATACCCGCAATGACTGTTCTTGCCGAAATCGGCGGCAGCGTCAACACCATCGGCTACGGCCTCGCCGCCATCGGCCCCGGTATCGGTGTCGCCCTGGTCTTCGCGGCCTACATCCAGTCGAGCGCGCGTCAGCCGGAGTCCGCCGGCTACAACCGCACCTGGCTGGTCCTGGGCTTCGCCCTGGTCGAGGCGCTCGCACTCTTCGGCCTGGTGCTCGCCTTCGCCGTCCAGGGCTGACGAGAGCTCTCTCCCGACCCGGAGGTCTGACATGTTCATCGCCGCAGAAGGTGTGGAGCACAACCCGATCCTGCCCATCTGGCAGGAGATGGTCATCGGGACCATCGCCTTCGCCCTGCTCTGCTTCGTCCTGCTGAAGTTCGTCATGCCCCGCATGGAGGCGATGTACCAGGCGCGGGTCGACGCGATCGAGGGTGGCCTCAAGCGGGCCGAGGCCGCCCAGGCCGAGGCGAACCAGGTGCTGGAGCAGTACCGGGCCCAGCTCGCCGAGGTGCGTACCGAGGCGGCCCGGATCCGGGACGACGCCCGGGCCGACGCCGAGGGCATCCGCCAGGACATCCTCGCCAAGGCGCGGGAGGAGTCCGACCGGATCATCGCCGCCGGCAAGGAGCAGCTCGCCGCCGAGCGGGCCACCATCGTGCGCGAGCTGCGCACGGAGGTCGGCACGCTCGCGGTCGACCTGGCCAGCAAGATCGTCGGGGAGTCCCTCGCCGACGAGGCGCGTCGCAAGGGCACCGTCGACCGGTTCCTGAGCAACCTCGAGAGCGCGGGGGCCCGCTGATGCAGGCCGCCAGCCGGGAGTCGTACAAGGTCGCGGTCGAGCACCTCGACGCGTACGTCCGCGGCGCGGAGCCGTCGGCGGTGGCCACCACCGCCGGCGACATCCTCTCCGTCGCCGACCTGCTGCGGCGCGAACCGCGGCTGCGCCGCGCGCTCTCCGACCCGGCCCGCTCCGGGGCCGACCGTGCCGGGCTGCTCGGCGAGGTGTTGCGCGGCAAGGTCGGCGCCGAGGCGCTGGACCTGGTCGCCTCCCTGGTCGCCGGCCGCTGGTCGGTGCCGTCGGAACTGCTCAGCGCCACCGAGCAGTTGGGCATCGACGCGCTCCTGGCGAGTGCCGACTCCGCCGGCGAGCTGGGCGAGGTCGAGGACGAGCTGTTCCGCTTCGGGCAGGTCGTCGCCGGTTCGCCGCAGTTGTCCAGCGCGCTCTCCGACTCGGCGGTCCCCGCCGCCCGGCGGGCCACGCTGGTCGACCAGTTGCTCGCCGGCAAGGCCCGGCCGATCACCGGCTACCTCATCGGGGTCGCGCTCGCCGGTTTCGGTGGACGCAACCTCTCCGGTGCGCTCAGCCGGCTGGTCGAGCTGGCCGCCGAGCGGCGGGACCGGCAGGTGGCGTACGTGACCGCCGCGGCCCCGTTGAGTGAAGAGGAGGAGCGCCGGCTGGGCGCCAGCCTCTCCGCGATATACGGTCGAGAGGTTTCCGTCAAGCAGACGGTGGACCCCTCGGTTCTCGGTGGCGTGAGCGTACGGGTCGGCTCCGACCTGTACGACGGCACCGTCCTGCGCCGCCTCAACGAGAGCCGCAACGCGCTCGCGAAGCGCTGAGGCGGCAGCGCCGCCCAGTGCCTGTGACATAGACGCCATTCGGACCGGTCGGTACTAGGTATCCCGGGCCCCTGATACTTAAGGAAGCAGAGGATGGCCGAGCTGACCATCTCGACGGAGGAGATCCGCGGCGCCCTGGAGCGCTACGTCTCCTCCTACTCGTCCGAACTCTCCCGCGAGGAGGTCGGCACCGTCGCCGACACCGGCGACGGCATCGCCCACGTCGAGGGTCTCCCCTCGACCATGACCAACGAGCTCCTGGAGTTCGAGGACGGCACCCTGGGTGTGGCGCTGAACCTCGACGTCCGGGAGATCGGTGTCGTCGTTCTCGGTGACTCCGCGAAGCTCGAAGAGGGGCAGCGCGTCAAGCGCACCGGCCGGGTGCTCTCCGTGCCGGTCGGCGACGCGTTCCTCGGCCGCGTGGTCAACGCGCTCGGCCAGCCGATCGACGGGCTCGGCGACATCGCCAACGAGGGCTTCCGGGAGCTGGAGCTCCAGGCGCCGAACGTGATGGCCCGGCAGTCCGTCGACGAGCCGCTGCAGACCGGTATCAAGGCGGTCGACGCCATGACCCCGATCGGCCGCGGTCAGCGTCAGCTGATCATCGGCGACCGGAAGACCGGCAAGACCACCGTCGCGCTGGACACCATCCTCAACCAGCGGGACAACTGGCGCTCCGGCGACCCGAAGAAGCAGGTCCGCTGCATCTACGTCGCCATCGGCCAGAAGGCCTCCACGATCGCCTCGATCAAGGGCATCCTGGAGGAGGCGGGCGCGATGGAGTACACCACCATCGTCGCCTCCCCGGCCTCCGACCCGGCCGGCTTCAAGTACCTCGCCCCCTACACCGGCTCGTCCATCGGGCAGCACTGGATGTACGGCGGCAAGCACGTCCTGATCGTCTTCGACGACCTGAGCAAGCAGGCCGAGGCGTACCGCGCCGTGTCCCTGCTGCTGCGCCGCCCGCCGGGCCGCGAGGCGTACCCGGGTGACGTCTTCTACCTGCACTCCCGCCTGCTGGAGCGCTGCGCGAAGCTCTCCGACGAGATGGGCGGCGGCTCGATGACCGGCCTGCCGATCATCGAGACGAAGGCCAACGACATCTCGGCCTTCATCCCGACCAACGTCATCTCCATCACCGACGGCCAGATCTTCCTCGAGACCGACCTGTTCAACCAGGGCGTCCGGCCGGCCATCAACGTCGGCACCTCGGTCTCCCGGGTCGGTGGCGCCGCGCAGGTGAAGCCGATGAAGAAGGTCGCCGGCTCGCTGCGGCTCAACCTGGCCCAGTTCCGTGAGCTGGAGGCGTTCGCCGCCTTCGCCTCGGACCTGGACCGGGCCTCCCGGGCCCAGCTGGACCGCGGTTCCCGCCTGGTCGAGCTGCTCAAGCAGCCGAACTACTCGCCGTACCCGGTGCAGGAGCAGGTCGTCTCGGTCTGGGCCGGCACCGAGGGCAAGCTGGACGACGTGCCGGTGGGCGAGATCCGCCGCTTCGAGTCGGAGTTCCTGCAGTACCTGCGCCACAAGCACGAGGGTGTCCTGGCCAGCATCGCCGACAACCAGTGGAACGACGACGTCATCGGCGCCCTCGACTCCGCCATCACCGACTTCAAGCAGGTCTTCCTCGGCAAGGAGGACGAGCGGCGGATCAACGATGCCCCGGCCGCGCCGCTCGAGGGCGAGGAGAGCCGCGAGACGGTGAGCCGCTTCCGCGACGGCACGGGCGACAGCCCGGCCGAGAAGCGGTAAGGGCTGATTCATGGCGGCCCAGGTTCGCGTTCTTCGCCAACGGATCCGCTCGGCGAAGGGGATGAAGAAGATCACCAAGGCGATGGAGCTCGTGGCGACGAGCCGGATCGCCAAGGCCCAGGCCCGGGTGGAGGCGTCCCTGCCGTACGCCCAGGCGGTCACCGGCGTGCTCACGGCGCTGGCGTCCAACGCGCGGATCGACCACCCGCTGCTCACCCCGCGCGAGCGGGTGCGGCGGGCGGGCGTCCTGCTGGTCACCTCCGACCGCGGCCTCGCCGGCGGCTACAGCTCCAACGCCATCAGGATGGCCGAGTCACTGATCGCCCGGCTGCGGGCCGACGGCAAGGAGCCGGTGCTCTACGTCATCGGGCGTAAGGGCGTGGGGTTCTTCCGGTTCCGCGACCGGCCGATCGAGGCCAACTGGACCGGGTTCTCGGAGCAGCCGACCTTCGCCGACGCCCGCGCCGTGGGTGAGACGCTGATCAAGGCGTTCACCGCCGGTGCGGACGACGTCGACGGCGGTGCCGGTGCGGACGGGGTGCTGGGGGTGGACGAGCTGCACATCGTCTACACCGAGTTCCACTCCCTGATGACCCAGACCCCGGTCACCCGGATCATGGGCCCCATGCAGGTGGAGGACCGGCCGCGCTCCGAGGGCGCGCTGCCGGCCTACGAGTTCGAGCCGGACGCGGAGGCGCTGCTCGACGCGCTGCTGCCGAAGTACATCAACACGCGGATCTACGCGGCGTTGCTGGAGTCGGCGGCGAGCGAGTCGGCGGCCCGTCGGCGGGCGATGAAGAGCGCCACCGACAACGCCGAAGAGATGATCGAGAAGTACACGCGTGAGATGAACTCGGCCCGCCAGGCCGGGATCACCCAGGAGATCAGTGAGATCGTCGGCGGCGCGAACGCGCTCGCCGCGTCGGGAAGTGAAGTGTGATGACTGCCCCAGTAGAGACCAAGACGGCCACGGGTCGCGTGGTCCGGGTCATCGGCCCGGTCGTCGACGCCGAGTTCCCGCGCGACGCCATGCCGGCCCTGTTCAACGCCCTGCACGTCAACGTGACGCTCTCCGGCGGCGAGAAGACGCTGACCCTGGAGGTCGCCCAGCACCTGGGTGACAACATGGTCCGCGCCATCTCGATGCAGCCGACCGACGGTCTGGTCCGCGGCACCGACGTGCGCGACACCGGCTCGCCGATCACCGTCCCGGTGGGCGACACGGTCAAGGGCCACGTGTTCAACGCGATCGGCGAGTGCCTCAACCTCACCGAGGGCGAGACGCTCCAGCCCGACGACCACTGGGGCATCCACCGCAAGGCCCCGGCCTTCGCGGACCTGGAGCCGAAGACCGAGATGCTGGAGACCGGCATCAAGGTCATCGACCTGCTCGCCCCGTACGTCAAGGGCGGCAAGATCGGCCTGTTCGGCGGTGCCGGCGTGGGCAAGACGGTGCTGATCCAGGAGATGATCACCCGTGTCGCCCGGAACTTCGGTGGTACCTCGGTCTTCGCCGGCGTGGGTGAGCGCACCCGCGAGGGCAACGACCTCATCGCCGAGATGACCGAGTCCGGCGTCATCGACAAGACCGCGCTGGTCTACGGCCAGATGGACGAGCCGCCGGGCACCCGGCTGCGGGTCGCCCTCTCCGCGCTGACCATGGCGGAGTACTTCCGCGACGTCAAGAAGCAGGAGGTGCTGCTCTTCATCGACAACATCTTCCGCTTCACCCAGGCCGGTTCGGAGGTCTCCACCCTGCTCGGCCGCATGCCCAGCGCGGTGGGCTACCAGCCGACCCTGGCCGACGAGATGGGCGAGCTCCAGGAGCGGATCACCTCCGTCCGGGGCCAGGCCATCACCTCGATGCAGGCGATCTACGTGCCGGCGGACGACTACACCGACCCCGCCCCGGCCACCACGTTCGCCCACCTCGACGCGACCACCAACCTGGAGCGGTCGATCTCCGACAAGGGCATCTACCCGGCCGTGGACCCGCTGGCGTCCTCGTCCCGGATCCTCGCCCCGGAGTTCGTCGGCGCCGAGCACTTCGCGGTGGCGACCGAGGTGAAGCGGATCCTGCAGAAGTACAAGGACCTGCAGGACATCATCGCCATCCTCGGTATCGAGGAGCTCTCCGAGGAAGACAAGATCACCGTGCAGCGCGCGCGGCGGATCGAGCGCTTCCTGTCGCAGAACACCTACGCGGCGGAGCAGTTCACCGGCGTGCCGGGCTCGACGGTCCCGATCGAGGAGACCATCGAGGCATTCAAGAAGATCAGCGAGGGCGAGTACGACCACTTCCCCGAGCAGGCCTTCTTCATGTGCGGTGGTCTGGAGGACCTGGAGCGCAAGGCGGCGGAGCTGATGAAGGGCTGACCTGTCGGTCCTGACGAAAGGCCGTCCCGGCAATGCCGGGGCGGCCTTTCGTTCACCTTCGGTCCCTATCATCACCGCTGCCCGTTCCGCGTGGTCGGCGATCATGCCGGACGCGAGGTACCGTCGATCCGCCCACTCACCACGTGGGCGTCGATCCGCAACGAATCGGCTGCATGCGCCCGTCTCCTGATCGTGGGCGTGACGAACGGAGATGATCGTGGGTAAGGCCGACAAGGGCGGCGGCAAGCCGTCCAGGTGGTCGGGGGTGCCGCGCTGGGCCCGGGTCTGCACCGTGTTCGGTGCCGTCCTGATGCTGCTCAGCGGGGCCGTGCTGGTCGGTGCCGAGGCGCTGATGGCCCGTTACGAGGGCGCCGTCGGCAAGGCCGACCTCTTCGGCGACCAGGCCGCCGGGGCGAAGGAGCGTAAGAGCGACATCAAGGGCCCGCTCAACATCCTGCTGGTGGGCATCGACCCGCGTAACGCGGAGATGCCGCCGCTGGCCGACTCGGTGATGGTGCTGCACGTGCCGGTGGAGATGGACCGGGCCTACCTCTTCTCGATGCCGCGTGACCTCATCGTGGAGATCCCCGAGTTCAGCCGGGCGGAGTTCAAGGGCGGCACCGACCGGCTCAACGCCGCGATGTCGTACGGCAGCCGGGTGCCCGGCGGCAACCCGGACGCGGCCCGCGGCTTCGAGCTGCTGGCGACGACGGTGCAGAACGTCACCGGCATCACGCGCTTCGACGCCGGCGCGATCATCAACTTCAACGGCTTCAAGAAGATCGTCGACGCGATGGGCGGCGTCGACATGTACATCGAGCGCGAGGTGCGCTCCGAGCACCGCGAGCCGGACGGCAAGCACCGCAAGGGCAACCCGAACGGCGAGGGCTACGTCGGCCCGCAGGCGGTCTACAAGAAGGGCAACCAGCACCTCAACGGCTGGCAGGCGCTCGACTACGTCCGCCAGCGCTACCCGAAGAACGGCGTCCCCGACGGCGACTACGGGCGGCAGCGGCACCAGCAGCAGTTCGTCAAGGCGATGGCCGGTCAGGCGCTCAGCGCCGACGTGGTGACCAACCCGGTCAAGCTGGACCGGGTGCTGCGGGCGGCCGGGCAGTCGCTCATCTTCAGCGGCCGGGGCAACAGCGTGGTCGACTTCGGCCTGGCCCTCAAGGACATCCGTCCGGAGACGATTCAGATGATCAAGCTGCCGGGCGGCTCGGTCATCGAGAACGGGGACTACCGGGGCGAGAAGTTCCAGCCCGCCGTGGACGACTTCTTCGCGGCCCTGCAGAAGGGGCAGCTCGACGCGTTCCTGGTGGAGCATCCCGACTTCCAGAACAAGGCGAAGTAGTCGTGGCGCAGGTCTCGCCACCCGCGTTGGGGACGGGTCGGCGGCACGACTAGACTTTCGACAATCCGCCGCCGCAGCAAGGAGACAGCGTGGCAAAGCAGCTTCACGTCGAGCTCGTAGCCGTCGAGGAGAAGGTCTGGTCCGGCGAGGCCGAGATGGTCGTCGCCCGCACGACCGAGGGTGAGCTGGGTGTGCTGGCGGGGCACGCGCCCCTGCTCGGCCAGCTTGCCGAGCCCGGCCAGGTGCGCATCAAGCTTCCCGGCGGCGAGCAGGTCTCCTACGAGGTGGCAGGTGGCTTCCTGTCGGTGACCGGCGAGGGCGTCACCGTCCTGGCCGAGAGCGCCACCCCGGTGTCCGCCGCGCAGAGCCGCTGAGCCGAAACGCCGATGGAGATCGTCGAAGGGATCGGAATCGGCGTCGCCGTCATCCTCGGCGCACTCCTGATCCTCTTCGCCCGGCGGGCCGTCGTCACCCGTAGCGGTGGCATCATCCGGCTCGGCGTCCGGACCTCCACGATGCTCGACGGCCGAGGCTGGTCGCCCGGCTTCGGTCGCTTCGTCGGCGACGAACTCCGCTGGTACCGGCTGTTCAGCTTCGCCATCCGACCCACGCGGGTGCTCTCCCGCAAGGAGTTGGCCGTCGAACGGCGGCGGCTGCCCGAGGGGCAGGAGCGCCTCTCGATGCCCGCCGACTGGGTCATCCTCCGCTGTACGAGTGACCACGCCCCGGTGGAGATCGCCATGGCCCGGTCCACCGTCACCGGGTTCCTCTCCTGGCTCGAGGCCGCCCCTCCGGGGGCGGTCTCGCCGCGTCTGGCCTCCCAGGACTGGCCCGCCGCCTGACGTCCCCTCGTCCTTGGGGGTTTTCGGGGAGCCCACCCGCTCCGGGCGGTCAGGCTTGATCCCCCCGCGGGGCAGGCTCCCCGAAACCCCTGCCGTCGCACTCCGACACCACCTGAACCCTTACCGGCCTCGTCAGGTGACCCGCTGAACTACCCGGATGGTGAGGCGACCAGTTCGGCCTCGTACCCCTGGTTGTCGGTGAGGTAGGCGGCGTATGTGCCGGGGCCGCCGGCGTGCGGATGGCGGTCCGGGAAGAGCAGTGACCAGCCGTGTGCCGGCGCGGCCTCGACCAACCCGTCCACGGCGGCGGGCGGGCCGGCGTGGAAGGCCAGGTGGTTGAGTCCGGGGGCGAGCCGGTCGTGCCGTCGCCCGCGCAGCGCGGGTGACCGCTCCAGCACCAGGTAGGTCGGGCCGAGCCGCCAGGAGCGGCCGCCCGGCCACTCCTGGAACGGCGTCCAGCCCAACTCGCCGAGCAGCCAGCCCCAGCAGCGTGTGGCGGCGCCCAGATCGGGCACCCAGACCTCGACGTGGTGCAGCGTGCCCACCGGGGTCTCCGGCGGGCACCCGGGCCGCGTGGTCAGCGGTTACCGCCCGGCACCCATAGCACATCTCCGGCCGGATTTGCCGTTCTTGACAGGATAAAGAGCAGATCGGAAAGCCGGTTGAGATACTTTGCCGGGAGCGAGCTGGTCCGCTCGGGGTCGTGCGCGACCAGGGCCCACGCCGCCCGCTCGGCGCGTCGGGCGACCGTCCGCGCCACGTGCAGCAGCGCCGCACCCGCGGTGCCGCCGGGGAGGATGAAGGAGTCGAGCTTGCTCAGGCGTGCGTTGTACTCGTCGCACCAGCCCTCCAGACGCTCGACGTACGCCTCGGTGACCCGCAGCGGCGGGTACTTCGGATCGGGTTCGACCGGGGTCGCCAGGTCGGCGCCCACGTCGAACATGTCGTTCTGGATCGACGCCAGGACGGCCCGCAGCTCGTCGTCGAGCTGCCCCAGGGCGAGCGCCACGCCGATCGCGGCGTTGCACTCGTCGACGTCCGCGTACGCGGAGATGCGCGGATCGGTCTTCGGCACCTGCTCGTTGTTGCTCAGCCTGGTCATGCCGGCATCGCCGGCCTTGGTGTAGATGCGCGTGAGGTGGACGGCCATGACGCACAGCCTACGGATACCGGACCTGACGATCCCGGAGCGCCCGGGCGGCACCGCCGTCCGGACGGCGGGGGTGGGGCCCGGCGCCGCCGGTGACCCGGCGGTCCACGACCTCGACGTCATCCGGGTGCGCGGCGACGCGCGCCTGGCCGGCTCGGTGCACGTCGTGGGCGCCAAGAACTCGGCGCTGAAGCTGATGGCCGCCGCGCTGCTCGCGCCGGGCCGCAGCGTCATCACCAACGTGCCGCGGATCACCGACATCGCGATCATGGGCGAGGTGCTCCGCCGGCTCGGCTGCGGCGTCCGGTTCGACGTCGACGACCCGGTCGACCCGATGGTCGCGTACGGCGGGATGGCCCGGTCCCGGTCGGTCGTCATCGACGTGCCCGAGCAGCCCGGCGCCGAGGCGGACTACGACCTCGTACGCCGGCTGCGCGCCTCGATCTGCGTGCTGGGCCCGCTGCTGGCCCGCCGGGGGCACGTGCGGGTGGCCCACCCGGGTGGCGACGCCATCGGCTCGCGGGGCCTGGACATGCACGTCTCCGGGCTGACCCGGATGGGCGCCGAGATCTCCGGGGAGCACGGCTTCGTGATCGCGTCGGCGCCGCACGGGCTGCACGGCGCGGAGATCGTGCTCGACTTCCCCAGCGTCGGGGCGACCGAGAACCTGGTCATGGCGGCGGTGCTGGCCCGGGGGCCGAGCGTCATCGACAACGCCGCCCGGGAGCCGGAGATCGTCGACATCTGCACGATGCTGAACCAGATGGGTGCCCGGATCTCCGGCGCCGGCACCTCCACCCTGCACATCGAGGGGGTGCCGGGGCTGCGGCCGGTGCGGCACGCCACGGTGGGGGACCGGATCGTCGCCGGCACCTGGGCGTTCGGCGCGGCGATGACCCGGGGGGACGTCACCGTGACCGGGGTGGAGCCGGCGTTCCTGGAGGTCGCGCTCGACAAGCTGGTCTCCGCCGGGGGCCTGGTCGAGACCCGGGGCGACGCGTTCCGGATCCGGATGGACGACCGGCCGAAGGCCGTGGACGTCGTCACGCTGCCGTACCCGGGCTTCGCCACCGACCTGCTGCCGATGGCGATCGGGCTGGCCGCGGTCAGTGACGGGGCCTCCCTGATCACCGAGAACATCTTCGACGGCCGGTTCATGTTCGCCAACGAGATGATGCGGCTGGGCGCGGACATCAAGACCGACGGCCACCACGCGGTGGTTCGGGGCCGGGACCGGCTATCCGGCGCGCCCGTCCGCGCCACCGACATCCGGGCCGGCGCCGGGCTGATCATCGCCGGGCTCTGCGCCGACGGGGTCACCGAGGTCTCTCACGTGCGCCACGTGGACCGGGGCTACCCGGACTTCGCGGCCGACCTGCGCGCGCTCGGGGTCGAGGTGGAGCGGGGCACCGCACCGGAGGAGCCGGACCTGACCATCTGAGCCCGCCGCGCCCGACCGACACCTCGCCCCCGAGGCGCGGGGATCCCGCCGGGGCCGTCACCTTCGGCCACACGCCTTAGCATCCGTTCAGGCTCGCCGACTAGGGTGCTGGCAGACACTCAATCAGGCGAGGGAGAAGCAGATGGCGGGTCGACTCGCGGTCGTCGGGGCCGGGCTGATGGGCTCGGGCATCGCCCAGGTGGCGGCGCAGGCGGGCTGGCAGGTGACGCTGCGGGACCTGGACGACGCGGCCACCGGGCGGGGCATGGACGGCATCCGGAAGTCGCTGACCAGGTTCGCCGAGAAGGGCAGGATCGAGGCGTCCGAGGTCGAGGCGACGCTGGGTCGGATCACCCCGACCACCGACCTGGAGGCGGCGGCCGACGCGGACATCGTGGTCGAGGCGGTCTTCGAGCGGCTGGAGATCAAGCACGAGGTGTTCCGCGCGCTGGACAAGATCTGCAAGGCCGACGCGGTGCTCGCGACCAACACCTCGGCCATCCCGGTGACCCAGATCGCCGCGGTGACCGAGCGCCCCGAGGCGGTCGTCGGCACGCACTTCTTCTCGCCGGTGCCGATGATGAAGCTCTGTGAGCTGGTGCGCGGTTACAAGACCAGCGACGAGACCCTGGCCACGGCGAAGTCGTTCGCCGAGGAGATCGGCAAGACCGTCGTGGTGGTCAACCGCGACATCGCGGGCTTCGTCACCACCCGGCTGATCGCGGCCCTGGTCGTCGAGGCGGTCAAGCTCGTCGAGTCGGGCGTGGTCTCGGCCGAGGACCTGGACACCGCCTGCCGGCTCGGCTTCGGTCACGCCATGGGCCCGCTGGCCACCACGGACCTGACCGGCGTGGACGTGCTGCTGCACGCCTCGAAGAACATCTACACCGACACGGCGGACGAGAAGTTCTTCCCGCCGGAGCTGCTCCAGCGCATGGTCACCGCCGGCGACCTCGGCCGCAAGAGCGGCAAGGGCTTCTACACGTACTGACGGGCAGCCGGACGGGGGCGGTGGCCCGCCCCCGTCCGGGTCAGCCGTCGCGCTTGGTCGTCCAGCGGAACGTGGTCAGGCAGAGCACCAGGCCGATCACGCACCACGCGACGAGGACCAGGGCGACCCGGTCCAGCTCGAACGAGCCGCCGGGCTCGCGGGCGCCGAAGGCCTCCGGCAGGAAGACCGAGCGCAGGCCCTGGCACATCCACTTCAGCGGGAAGAGCGCCGCCACCTGCTGCATCCACGTCGGCAGCTCGGTGAAGACGAAGAACACGCCGGAGATGAACTGGAGCACCAGCGCGACCGGGGTGACCACCGCCGAGCCGCTGCGGGCGGTGCGGGCCAGCGACGAGATGGCGATGCCGCAGAGCGTGCAGGCGGTGACGCCGAGCACCGACACCCAGCCGAAGGTCAGCCACTTCGCGGCGGTGCCGGGCAGCTCCAGGTCGAACAGCGCCACCGAGACCGCGAGCAGCAGCACCGTCTCGGCGATGCCGATCGCCACCACCATGATCACCTTGCCGGCGAACCAGACCCACTTCGGCATCGGCGTGCCCCGGTAGCGCTTGAGCACCCCCCGGTCCCGCTCGATCGGGATCCAGATGCCCAGGTTCTGGAAGCTCACCGTCATCAGGCCGGTGGCGATCATGCCGGTGATGAAGTACTGGGTGTAGCTGACCCCGGGGGCGATCTCGTCGTCGAAGATCGCCGCGAAGATCAGGATCATGATGACCGGGAAGCCCATCGTGAAGACGACGGACTCCCGGCTGCGCAGGAACTGGGTGATCTCCAGCCGGCTCTGCCGCAGGCTGAGTGCGACCGCACCGGGCCGCCGGGCCGGTGCCGTGGTGGCCGGCGCGGCCGGCTTCGTCGTGGTGGTCATCGGTGTCCGATCATCCGCAGGTAGATGTCCTCCAGGGTCGGCCGGGTCACCGTCAGGCCCGGGACCTCGCCGCCGAAGCGCGCGGCCAGCTCCGCCACCAGCGCCGTCGGCGTCGCGCTCTCCGCCGTCTCCCGCGTCCCCTCCGGCGTACGCCAGGAGACCGTCGCCAGGGCCTCCCGCCGGTTGCCCAGCTGGTCGGGGGTGGCGACCTCGACCACCCGGCCGCCCGCGATCACGCCGACCCGGTCGGCGAGCGCCTCGGCCTCGTCGAGGTAGTGGGTGGTGAGCACGATGGTGGTGCCGGCGGCGGCCAGGTCGCGGATCAGGTCCCAGAACTCCCGGCGCGCCTCCGGATCGAAACCGGTGGTCGGCTCGTCCAGGAAGAGCAGCTCGGGGCGGCCGACGATGCCGAGCGCCACGTCGAGCCGGCGCTTCTGCCCGCCGGAGAGGGTGTGCGTACGCGCCTTCGCCTTGCCGGCCAGCCCCACCCGTTCGATGACCTTGTCCGGGTCGTCCGCGTCGGCGTAGAAGCCGGAGAAGTGGCGCACCACCTCGGCGACCGTCAGCTCGTCGAACTCGCCGGTGCCCTGGAGCACGATGCCCACCCGCGACCGCCAGTCCGGGGCCGGACGCGCCGGGTCGCTGCCGAGGACGTCGACGTCGCCGGCGTCGCGCCGCCGGTAGCCCTCCAGGATCTCCACGGTGGTCGTCTTGCCGGCGCCGTTGGGGCCCAGGAGGGCGAAGACCTCGCCGCGGTGGACGTCGAGATCCACGCCCGCCACGGCGACGTTGTCCCCGTACGCCTTGCGCAGCCCCCGCACGGAGATCGCCAGCTCGTCATGCATGCGTCAAGTGTGCGACCTGGCCGTTGCGGCAGGCCGGCCGGGGTGTGGTGGTCGCGCCCATGCCGGGCGCTTCGCACCCGGGTTTCCGCTCCATGGAGCTGTGTGGTTTTCCACAGCTCTGGTGACTGAACGGTAACTTAGACTCCCGCCATGGACGAGAAGGCTCTCCCCGGCCGGCTGCCCGAGCGCGACCGCCCCTGGGTGATGCGCACCTACGCCGGGCACAGCTCGGCCGCGGCGACCAACGCGCTCTTCCGCCGCAACCTGGCGAAGGGGCAGACCGGGCTGTCGGTCGCCTTCGACCTGCCGACGCAGACCGGCTACGACCCCGACCACGAACTCGCCGCCGGCGAGGTGGGCCGGGTGGGCGTGCCGGTGGCGCACCTCGGCGACATGCGGGCCCTCTTCGACGGCATCCCGCTGGCCGACATGAACACGTCCATGACCATCAACGCGCCGGCGATGTGGCTGCTCGCCCTCTACGGCACCGTCGGCGAGGAGCAGGGCGCGGAGCTGTCCCGCTGCGCCGGCACCACGCAGAACGACATCATCAAGGAGTACCTCTCCCGGGGCACCCACATCTTCCCGCCGGCGGCGTCGCTGCGGCTGACCGCCGACGTCGTCGCGTACGCACTGCGCGAGATGCCGCGCTGGAACCCGGTGAACATCTGCTCGTACCACCTCCAGGAGGCCGGCGCGACGCCGGTGCAGGAGGTCGGCTTCGCGCTCTCCACCGCCGTCGCGGTGCTCGACGCGGTCCGCGACTCGGGGCAGGTGCCCGCCGAGCGGATGGGCGACGTCGTGCAGCGGATCTCCTTCTTCGTCAACGCCGGGGTGCGTTTCGTCGAGGAGATCGCCAAGATGCGCGCCTTCGGCGTGCTCTGGGACGAGATCACCCGCGAGCGCTACGGGGTGCGGAACCCGAAGCAGCGGCGGTTCCGCTACGGCGTGCAGGTCAACTCGCTGGGCCTGACCGAGGCGCAGCCGGAGAACAACATCCAGCGCATCGTGCTGGAGATGCTCGGCGTGACCCTCTCCCGGGACGCCCGGGCCCGCGCCGTCCAGCTGCCCGCCTGGAACGAGGCGCTCGGGTTGCCCCGGCCGTGGGACCAGCAGTGGTCGCTGCGGATGCAGCAGGTGCTCGCGTACGAGTCGGACCTGCTGGAGTACCCGGACCTGTTCGAGGGCTCGCACGTGATGACCGCGCTGGTCGAGGAGATCGTCACCGGGGCCCGGGTCGAGCTGGAGAAGGTGCTGGAGATGGGCGGCGTCGTCGCGGCCGTCGAGACCGGCTACCTCAAGAGCGCGCTGGTCGCCTCGCTGGCCGAGCGGCGCCGCCGGATCGAGTCCGGCGCCGACGTGGTGGTCGGCGTCAACCGGTTCACCGAGACCGAACCGTCGCCGCTGACCGCCGCCGGCGCCGAGTCGGTCGAGCAGGTCGACCCGGCCGTCGAGGCGGCGGCCACGGTCTCCGTACGCCGGTGGCGGGCCGGTCGGGTCGACGCGGCGGTCGACGCGGCGCTGGCCCGGCTGCGCGCGGACGCCGCGACCACGACGAACCTGATGCCGGCGACGCTGGAGTGCGTGCGGGCCGGGGTGACCACCGGCGAGTGGGCCGGCGCGCTGCGCCGGGTCTTCGGCGAGTACCGGGCGCCCACCGGCCTGACCGGCGCCGCCGGGGCCGGCGGGGACGCCACCCTGGCCGCCGTCCGGGAGCGGGTCGCCGCCACCGCCCGCGAGCTGGGCAGCGGCCGGCTGCGGCTGCTCGTCGGCAAGCCCGGCCTCGACGGGCACTCCAACGGCGCGGAGCAGATCGCGGTACGCGCCCGCGACGCCGGCTTCGAGGTGGTCTACCAGGGCATCCGGCTGACCGCCGGGCAGATCGTCGCCGCCGCCGTGGAGGAGGACGTGGACCTGGTCGGCCTCTCGGTGCTCTCCGGCTCGCACCTGGCCGCGGTGCCGGCGGTGCTGGACGGTCTGCGCGCCGCCGGCCGGCCGGACCTGCCGGTGGTGGTCGGCGGGATCATCCCCGCCAACGACGCGGAGCAGCTCCGCGCCGCCGGGGTGGCCCGGGTCTTCACGCCGAAGGACTTCGCCCTGACCGGGATCATCGACGAACTGGTCACCGTGGTGCGGGAGGCCAACGGCCTGCGCTGAGGGGAGGCCCCCGGCGAGGACGTGCGTCGCCAGGGGCCCTGTCCGTCGAGCGGTGAGCCTCGCCCGGGGTACGCGCCGACCCGGCTCGCCCCGGGCGCGGTCAGCGGCTGACGTAGGTCATGCAGTCGGCCATGTCGTTGTCGGGGCCGACCTTGATCGACGGCGCGTGGCATTCCAGCTGCTCGTTGTGCTGGCAGTCCGCGCGCTGACAGGCACCGACCTGCGCGGTCATGCCGCCGTCCACCCCACCACGGACCGCCGGCATCTCGACGAAGGTGTGGCAGTGCGCGTGGTCCGGGCTGCCGATGGTGATGGCGAAGGCGTGGCAGTCGTTGGTGTGGTTGTACGAGCACGCCGCCACGACACATTCCTGGACGCGGGGCATCTCCACTGCTGCGGTCATGGTGACCTCCTATAGAGTCGTGCCCCGATTTTAGGCTTTTGCGGGTTTTCCCGAGCCTGGTTCAGCCCACTCCGAGAACCTCCGAGAGCGGGGCCGGCTCAAGACCGCGCTCGGCCAGCCCGGCCAGGATGTGCGGCAGCGCCTCGTCCGTCATCGGCGCGTTCGCCTCCGTCACGTGCAGGACGATCACCGATCCGGGACGCACCCCGTCCAGCGAGGCGCGGACCACCGGCCGCCAGGACTTCGCGAACGGGTCGCCGCTCACCACGTCGCCGTCCACCACCGTCACCCCCAGCGGGGCCAGCGCGGCCAGCGCCCTGCGGTCGTGGCACAGCCCGGGGAAGCGGAAGTACCGGGTCTGCCGCCCCCCGTACGCGGCCACCACGTCGAACGTCCGGGCCACGTCGGCGGTCATCTCCCGCTCCGCGATGCGGGGCAGGCCGTAGCAGTCCGGGGTGAAGGCCAGGTGCCCGTACGTGTGGTTGGCCAGCTCGAAGCGCGGGTTCGCGGCGAGCCGGCGGGTCACGTCCGGGTACTGCTCGACCCACTTGCCGGTGAGGAAGAAGGTGGCCGGCACCCGTTCCCGTTCCAGCAGGTCGATGATCTTCAGGTTCGCGTACGACCGCACCGCACCGCTGCGCAGCTGGTACCGCATCGCGTCCGTCATGTCGGCGTCGAAGGTGAGCGCCACCTTGTTCCCCGTACGCGGCCCGTGGTCGACGACGGGCGGCCTGGTCCCGGCCGGGGTCGCGCCGGGGACCGTCGCCACGGGCGCGGCAGGGACCGCGGCCGTCGGCTGCGGGGCGGTGGGGTCCGTGGTCGTTGGTCGCGGGGCGGTGGGGTCCGTGGTCGTTGGTCGGGGGGCGGGTGAGGTCTGCGGGGCTCGGCCCCCTACCGCGACGCGGACGATGCTGGCGCTGGCCGGCGCACGCACCGGCGTCGGGGCGGCGAGGAGGGCCGTGGCGGCGACCACGGCGGCGAGGGTCGCGACGAGCGGAACGCGGGGGATCTTCACGTGCACCGGAAGATGATGTCAGCGCCCGACGGTTCCTGTGTGCCCGCCGTGCTGTCGCCCACTCTCGCCTCCGCCTGCTGCGGAACCGGATACAGCGCGGGCCGGACGACCGTGGCTCTCGACACGCCCGCCCCGCCACCGGGTCGATCATGCAGTTGTGGTGGGCGTCGTGCCCTGAATCGCACCTTATGCGGGGCACCACAACCGCATGATCGACGCCCGCCTGCCCCGGCCGGGTCGGGAGATCTTGGCACGTAAGGGCCCCTTGAGGGGCCATTACGTATCAAGATCCCGGACGTGTGGCGTGGCCCCCAGGCGCGTCGGTTGTCCGGGTCCGGGGCTGTCGGTCGGGCGGGTGGTGGTGGCCGATCGCCCTTCGATGGCCCAATGGGGCGGGGCGTCCGGTTGCGGGGTGTGATCGGGGGCATCGTGGGGGCGGAATCGTGGCGGGGGTGGGGTCGTTACACCCTGCGTACGGCC